>CAZTKA010000174.1:0-6173 GCA_964614015.1 uncultured Bordetella sp.
CCGGAAATCCAACCTCACCGAAGCCTTGAGGCTAAGTCCGACAGACTCCTAGCGCACGGACCGTCAAATCTTGGAGTACCAGCAAATATGCGTATGGTGTGAATGGCATCCCTAAACGTGACACTGTGGTCAATAGGGGTGTAGTGGCAAGCAGCCCATGTTCTGAGAACATTGAGTTGCTCGGGACTGAACACAACGCCATGCTCTATCCCCGGTCGCCGTGGCTTAAACAGCAACAACGCTACTAGCATGGCAGGCCCCACCATGATTAAGGCTGTGTAACGGTTCGGCATAAATCATTTCGTAATCGAAGTGGAGAAGAGTGCGGCGCGGATATGTAACTTCCTGCGCCGCACTTGCATGCGTTTAGGTACAACTGACGCAATGGGCGTATGGTTGCCCAAAGAAATTGTGTCCCGCTCGGCAGCATTGATTCGCTGTGCAACACGCCCTTGCGCCGGTGTCCCCGTCATCAACACAGCAAACACTCTGACCCTCAGGGCACGTACCACACTCGAAACCGTCGGCCAACGCCACAACCGCCATTAACGAGCATAAAACGGTGGCGAGCATTAGCGACGCACTCCGGAGAAGCATTCTAGCCAACAGGTGATCCATGCTTTAACCTTTCGACAGGTGATTAGGTGCTTCAAGTTAAACACGCAGGTCGGGAAAGAAGCACCCATCCTCCCCGATCTGCATTGCACCACTCGGTGCAAAACATTACTACGTAGCGTGCTCATTTTGAGCTAGCAGACGCAGAAATCGGTTACATCGGCTGTAGTGAGTCAGTCATGCTGTGCAGGCCAGTCAGGTTTTGTGCGCGATTACGGAAAAGCAATAAAAGCATACTGCTTGTAAGCGAAATGTAGGCCAAGATTACCAATGCAGCTTGGTCAATATGTTCTCTGTTCACACCTAGCCATTTATATATGTCACCCAAGCAGTCACACGATACTCGCGCTCCTGAGATCATAACAACACTCAAGCGATATGATAACAATAATACCGCGAAGGCATTTGTTACGTAGAGTCGTTGAATATGGTGCGGGTGCCACAGGATGAAGGCCGCAACAGCAATTTCGAATAGGCCTGCTACAAACAAAGCTTGACCTTTGGTTAGAAAGAACAGAATCGAATCATTTTGACCTAAAGACAAGTTGGGCCGAAGGACTGTTGCAAGTTTGACTACGCCTGTGACAATTAGAATGGCACTAACACTCCAAAGAAAGTAGTCCGCTAGAAGTACGAATCCACACTTTTTCATGTTAACCTGATTCAGTGACAAATACTTTTTGATGCTAATGTGTCGCTTACTTGTCTTCTCCCAACGTTACCATTAAGTCGCCGCCGCAAACACGACCTGCCGCACCGTCAGCCAGCTCAACAACGGGTTCGGCACGCCCAGCACCCGCGTCTCCTGCAACACACTCCACAGCTTCACGCCCCCGGTCAGCGCCAAAAACCCCGCCACCGCCCCGAAAAATCCCCGCGCCCAACCGCTCCCGCGGGGATTCCGTGGCGAGCAAATTCCCTGGGGATGACCGTGACGACTCGGCGGATGACGCGAGGGGACTCGCTGGGAAAAGACCATTCGCCTCCGCTCCCCGCGTTAAAGGGGCTTGGCCACGTCTGACTGTTATGCCGTTTCATGAGACCCAATTGTTTGGTTCGCTGGCCGCTTCCACCCGCGAACGGGCGAATGGGCGAATGGGCGAACAGTAAAACATTTGCTTGTCTCGAATATCGCGCCAAGGGGATTTTTGAAAATTTTTCGGCCATGCCGTCGTTTGAGAACCTTTCGTCCTATCTTGCTTGAAGATATGGCGTTGTGATGAAAACCGGCCCGGGCAGGCCCAGCCAGCCCTCGACCCACTTGGCTCCCAGCGCCTCCTGGCGCCCGTCGGCGTTGGGCGGGAGCCGGTCCGCGTGGTCGGCCGCGTACAACGGCAGGGCCAGGGCGAACTGGCGCAAGTGGGCCGTACGCCGGGTGGTCTGCGCGTAGTGGCGCTATAGCCACCCACGTTCGGCGGTCCATGCCGCTTCAGAGGGTGCTTCGGCTCTTTCGTTCGACGGAGGGCGCGAATCATTATTGCATGATGCGATGGCACATTGCGGTTCGCGTGCTTGCGTTGGCGGATTCCCTATCGCACCATGTCGTCATGAAATCATTTCTGCGTCGCGCTTTACAGGCGCTTCTCCCCGGCTTGCTGGTGCTATCCTGGGGAGCCTGTGCCGCTGAGTATGGCTTGACCGTGATGACCTACAACCTCCGCTACGCCAGCGATTCCCCGCTCAACGCCTGGCCAAGCCGCCGGCCAATCATGAAAGCCTGCATCGAGTCGGTACAACCGGACCTCATCGGCACTCAGGAGGGGCTTTACCGCCAACTTCGGGAACTGGCCACCGACCTACCGGAGTACGACTGGATCGGTACCGGCCGTGACGGCGGCAGTCGCGGCGAGTTCATGGCCGTCTTTTACCGCCGCGCTCGTTTCGAGCCGCTCGAGTACGACCATTTCTGGCTCTCGGATACCCCTGAGGTCATCGCCTCTTCGACCTGGGGCAACGCCAACCGACGCATGGTCACCTGGGTGCGCTTCCGTGACCTTGAATCTGGCGCGGAGTTTTACTTCTGGAACACCCATCTCGATCACTCCGTCCAAGTGGCGCGCGAGAAAAGTGCTGCTCTCATCCGCGACCGCGTCAATGCATTGAAAACCCACTTGCCGGTGCTGCTGGTCGGGGATTTTAACGCCGTCGCGGACGCCAATCCGGTCTATGACATCCTGGTCCGCGACGGCAGCTTCAAGGACACTTGGCAACTGGCCGCTGAGCGCCGCAACGCCGACTTCAACACCTTTAACGGGTTTGCTCCGCCTAAGCGGGAAGGCCAACGCATTGATTGGATTCTCCTGCGAGGTGAGGCCGATGTCGCCTGGTGTGAAATCGTGACCTACGCTCAAAACGGCCAGTTTCCCAGCGACCACTTCCCCGTGGTGGCGCGATTGCGCCTGTCCACAACTGCGCGCTAAAGGTTTCCGGAACGGGATTGCACCCAGGCTGATGAAGTCGTTGACACATTCGCGAGTCTATGTTCCACGGCTCTGGCGTAGCAGTTAGATGCTAACTGCTCACCACAACGAGACCAGCCAGCAAGTGTGGACGATTAGTGGAAATCTAAAACAGGCGAGTCACACAAGCCCAGGATTTCCGCATGAAGTGTCGGCTGATTGGCAAAAAACTCCCGCAGATGGGCGTGGACACGATGATAATCCAAGCCAGAGTGGGGAAGGTGCCTGTCGAGTGCATCCGGGAGAGCGAATCTGTATCGTCACCAGCTAAACTGCCTGAACGGTAGTGGGTGCATTTCAGTTTTTTGAACAACCCCCAACCTTCCCGGGATTTTCGCCGGTCAGAGCTGCGGCAAAATTGAGGGAGAACCGCTGTTTGTTGGGCTTTCAGACGCGGGTGCTCAAAAACTGAAATGCGCCCAACGGCAGTTGTGACGAGAAAAAAGTCTTGACCAGAAGCCGGCTCTTGCGAGTCTTCCAAAAAATCACATGTAAAATGCTGGCGAGGCCTCAGGGACACAGGACCAGTTGGGGTACAGGGAGCGAGTCTCCACATGTCCTTAAGAAGGCGGATAAGGGCCGTGGAGGACAAAACGCCTTGAAAGCGATTTGGCCTCGCCATGCCATCGCAGGCTGTGGAGTTCGTAACTTCAAGACTACCTTCCCCGCAGCCCGGCAACCATTTTCCTGGCCCGATTTTGCTCCAGGCACGATCGGACCTCCCCCGACCTCCGGAGACCAGACACCGCAATTCCAATTGCCAACACTGACGCCATGACTGACTGGAAACGCAAACTCGCCGCCTACCTCCATGACCCGCCGGAGAAGTGCTACGACTTCGGCTCGCATCACCAAGAACGTGCTAAAGCCCACGCTGAAAGCTTCGGCGTCGCCGAGCTGTGGAAGAGCTTGGCCCACAACCCGGACTGGTCAGCCGCCGCCGCCGACCGATTTGTGTTCCCCCACGGAGAAAAACTGGGGCGGAACATCGGAGAGGAGACCCGCCCGTGCTTTGTTCACCCTATGACGGGGCGCTCAGACTATGGCCAGGTCGCCTTTCCGTCGGATGCGCTGTCATACCCTTCACAGGCTGATGCCGAAGCCTGGCTGTCCGACATCCGCCCGGACTGGAAAAGCGACGATCCCGCCACCCTCTTCCTGCGCGCCTGGCGCAACTGGTCGGCCCACGCGGCCGCCCATGCCTCCGGTCAAGGCCAGGGCGCGGAGCTGCTCCCCTACCTGCCCGCCGACACCCGGGTCGCGGACGGTTCGATCTGGCATCACTGTGCCGTGGTCAGCGCGTTGGAAGCGACGCGGGCTGGCGACAACCCAATGACCCGTTGAGGCCTGCGTTCCTGCTGTTCCAGGTCGGCCCGGTGCAGGACTTCATCGCCCAAGCCCGCAGCACCCGTGATCTGTGGAGCGGCAGTTATTTGCTCTCCTGGCTCACCCTGCACGCCATCAAGGCCGTCGCCGACCAATGCGGCCCCGACGCCATCATTTTCCCCAGCCTCAAAGGCCAGCCGCTTTACGACTTCTTGGAACGCCGGCTCGACAAACGGCCGCATGACAACGAAGTGCTCGTGCCCGGCATTCCCAATCGCTTCCTTGCCCTCGTCCCGGCCAGCTTCAATGCCTCGGAGGCAGAGGAAGCGTTCAAAAAGGAGTGGGAAATGATCGCTGGCGCATGCCTTGGCTGGCTCAAGCAGCACGGGCTGCCGTTCGATGGGGCTCATGAGGCCCGCTTCCATGATCAGGTGAAGCGCCACTGGCACATCGCTTGGCAGCTCTGGACCTGGCAATCGGTGAGCGACGCCCTCACGGCCTTCAAGGCCTTGCCCTTGGGCAGAGAAAACCCGCTTCACTTGGCCAAACTCGTCGCCGAGCATATCCCCGACGCGCACAAGGACGAGCGTTGCTACCGCGGCGGCCACCTTGATCCCGGCTGGGCCTGGAGTGCCCATTACCAGCTTTGCCAACATGCGCTCGATGCCCGCCGCAGCGTCCGTGATTTTCAAGGCCTGCCTGCCGATCCCACCCGCAAACCCGCCCACCGGGATGCCCTCAGCGGCCGGGAGGAGGCCGTGGTCGAATCAGCCGTTTTGGAAAACCTCAACAGCGACGAACTCCGCCATCTTTTCCGCCATACCGAGCCCCTCGGCGCGGCCAACCTCATCAAACGCGTCTGGCACAAGGCCTACCTTGCCCGGCTCAATGAAGTCGCTGGGAAACAACACCTGTGCGCCCTCAAGCGCGCCCGCGAGAGTTTCGATTCCGTGCCCGCCGTCGCCGCCCGGCCCTTCGCGGAATGGCTCTTGAGCCAGTCCGCTTCCGGCCCATTGCGCGGGCCGTTCCTCGCCTTCATGCAAGCCGCCAGCGCGGCGCGGGACAACTTCCCCGACGCCATTGCACGTTGGGAGAACAACGAGGAGCATTGGTTCTGGTTCACCGATGCCTCGGTCTTCCACCTCGGCGCCTGGGACCGCGCCAGCCAAGACACGCCAGACGAGCAGGCCCGCCAACGCCTCTCCCAAGCGCGCGATGCGCTGGCACGACTGCTCAAAGCCAGCCCGGTCCAGCCCGGCAAATACTACGCCGTCCTCGCCCTCGACGGCGACCAGATCGGCAGATGGCTTTCCGGTGAGAAATCTCCCGCCGTCCAAGACGTCATCAGCCCACGAGCCGCTGAATATTTCCGCAACGAACTTCAGGGCGTGGACGCGCAAAAATGGCTCGCTTCCCCACGCCCCATAAGCCCCTCGTGGCACCTCCAGTTCAGCGAGGCCCTCGCCAACTTTGGCCTCTACTGCGCCCGCCGCATCGTCGAAGACGTCCACCACGGCCAGCTCATCTATTCCGGCGGCGATGACGTGCTGGCCATGTTGCCAGCCGCCGAAGCCGTGGCCTGCGCCCGCGACCTCCGTGCGGCCTTCCAGGGCCGCCGGGCAGACATGACGCTGGACTGCCAGAAGCTCTTCCGCGCCGAGGCGCCTGACGGTTTCCTCTGGCTGACGTCGCCGAAAAAAGAAGAACCCTCGTGGCCACTGCTGGTGCCCGGGCCTCGCGCCACCGTCTCCGTCGGCCTCGCCATCGGGCACA
>CAZTKA010000175.1:0-6072 GCA_964614015.1 uncultured Bordetella sp.
GCGTTGGGCTTCTATGATCCGGCTGGCCGCCTCGTCAACCGCTTTGATCGCTGCCAGGTGAATCGCGGCAATCTGCTTGAGTTGCGCGGCCTCCTGCGCGGTCAGGCCGATCTGCTTTTGATGCCACGCACGCAATTCGATGGATTCTGTCAGCGTCGCCTTTTGCGCTTCGCTCTCCAGATGCTGCACCTGATGGAAGAAGGCGCGATAAACGGCCAAAGGCGTTCCGGTGCTCGTGGTAATCAACTCGGCTTGGCTTGGTGTAGAGGGACTCTGGCCGAGTCCGTTGACTGACAGGCGTATCAAGAGTGAAAACGATTAAAAGAGGTTCATTCGAATCAGGAAGGGCTGATCATTCCCGTGGTGATCACGATTTATTCGGACCGCAGCTTTCCGTTCATCACCAGGACGCCGCCGGTGCCGGTGCTGATCAAGCGCGCCGTGAACCTGGCCAAGGGCCCGGCCGAGCCGAACAAGAACCGCGTGGGCAAGCTGACGCTGAAGCAGGTGGAGGAGATCGGCAGGATCAAGATGCCGGACCTGAACAGCTTCGACCTGGAAGGCGTGATGAACCAGGGTGAAGGGCACGGCGCGGCCGATGGGCGTGGATGTGGAGCAGGCGATTTAGTTGAAGAGATGAAGCCGGCAATTAACGCGAATGAACGCGAATGTTTTCTTGGCGCCGGTGCGTGTTGATTTGCGGCGATCCTTGCCGTCCGGCTCACCCCGTTCATCTTCACAGCCCGCGGCGCGGTCCATTAGTATGGAGTGTTGGAACCTGCATCCCATTTTTTTTATTCCCACCGCCTGAAGCTGCAATTCTGGGATTGGGGCACGGCCGGCAAGCCGGTGCTGATCCTGCTCCACGGCTCGCGCGATCACGCCCGCAGTTGGGATTGGGTGGCGCGCGCACTGCGCGAGGACTATCACGTCTACGCCATCGATCTGCGCGGCCACGGCAACAGCGCCTGGGCGCCCGGCGCGCCGTACTCGATCGCCGAGCATATCCTGGACTTGACCGTTTTCGCCGACATCATCCACCGGTATCCGGTGCGGATCGTGAGCCACTCGCTGGGAGCCATCACCTCGCTCTACTGGGCGGGCACGTACCCTGCCAAGGTCGAGCGAATCGTGGCCATCGAAGGCGTGGGCGTGGGGCCTTTGGGAACGACTCCGCCGCCGGCCCATGAGCGCATGCGGACCTGGATCGAGAAGGTGCGCGGCGTCGAGCAGCGCCAGCCGCACGCCTACAAGACCCTGGCCGATGCGGTGGCGCGCATGCGGGAAGTCAACCCGTTTCTGGCGCCCGAGGTCGCCGAGCACCTGACCCTGCACGGCACCAACTGGAACGCGGAAGGATCGCTGGTGTGGAAGTTCGACAACTACACGCGCGTGATTCATCCCTTCGGGCTGGATCTGGCGGGTGCGCGCGAACTGCTGGGGCAGATCGATTGTCCGGTGCTGCTATTCTGGGGGCGGCAGAGTTTCGCGCGGGATCCGGAGAGCGATCCGCAGGCCGAGGCGATCCGGAACAAGCGGATCGTCAAGGTGGACCGAGCGGGCCATTGGCTGCACCACGATCAGTTGGAGTTGTTCCTGCGGGAGACCAAAGCCTTCCTGCGGTAGGAACGCCGGATCGTGCACGCCTCGGGAGCGGCCGGCGGACTGGCGGTTTATGCGGACAGCGAAACGAGCTTGCCGCTCCGTTTTTCCGCATAGGTGCGATCGACGTAATCGTTGAGGATGCCGATGAATTCCTCGACGATCCTGTCGCCGCGGAGGGTGCACTTCAGCCTGCCGTCGACGTAGACCGGCGCTACGGGCTCCTCGAAGGTTCCGGGCAGCGAGATGCCGATGTTGGAGTGCTTGGACTCGCCGGGGCCGTTCACCACGCAACCCATCACGGCGACCTTCATCTCCTCGACGCCGGAGTAGCGCGACTTCCACACCGGCATCTGCGCGCGCAGGTACGTCTGGATCTGGTCGGCCATGTCCTGGAAGAAGGTGCTGGTCGTGCGGCCGCAGCCGGGGCACGCGGTGACCTGCGGCGTGAAGCTGCGCAGTTCCAGGGCTTGCAGGATCTGCTGGCAGACGATGACCTCCTCGGTGCGGTCGCCGTTGGGCAACGGCGTGAGCGAGGCGCGGATGGTGTCGCCGATGCCTTCCTGCAACAGGATTCCGATGCCCGCCGTGGAAGCCACGATGCCCTTCGAGCCGAGCCCCGCCTCGGTCAGGCCGAGATGCAGGGCGTAATCGCATTCGGCGGCCAGCATGCGATAAACGCGGATCAGGTCCTGCACGCCGCTGACTTTGGCGCTAAGGATGATGCGGTTCTTGGGGAGCCCGTAACGCTCTGCGGCGCGCGCCGATTCGACCGCGCTGACCACGATCGCGCGCAGCATGACGGTCTTGGCATCGGCCGGCTCGGGCAGCTTGCAGTTTTCGTCCATCATGCGCGTCAGCAGGGCCTGATCGAGCGAACCCCAGTTGACGCCGATGCGTACCGGGCGGCCGTATTCGATGGCCGCCTCGATCATGGTGCGGAAATTGTCGTCGTGTTTCTTGCCGATGTTCACGTTGCCCGGATTAATGCGATACTTGGCCAGGGCGCGCGCCATCTCGGGATATTTCTTGAGCAGCAGGTGGCCGTTGTAGTGGAAATCGCCGACGATGGGCACGCGCACGCCGAACAGATCCAACGTTTCGGCGATCTTGGGCACGGCCCGGGCTGCTTGTTCGGTGTTGACGGTGACCCGCACCAGCTCGCTGCCGGCGTTGGCGAGCGCCATCACCTGATTGACGGTGGACTGAACGTCGGCCGTATCGGTGTTGGTCATCGACTGCACCACGATGGGGTGGCCGCCACCGACCGTGACCCCGCCCACGTTGACCGCCACCGTGCGGTGGCGCGGATTCGCGCTCATGACGTCATTGTACCGTCCCTGGACCCGAGGTTGCGCTTATAATCGTTTCGATGTCCGCTACCGCCGTCCACCCTCACGACACTGCTTTCTTCGGCCACCCGCGCGGCCTCTCGACGCTCTTCTTCACCGAGATGTGGGAACGCTTCAGTTACTACGGCATCCGCGCGCTGCTGATTTTGTACATGACGGCCCCGGCGCAGCGGCACGGGCTGGCGCTGAGCGTCGCCATCGCGGGAGCGATCTACGGGCTGTACACCTCCTGCGCCTACATTTTCGCGATGCCGGCGGGCTGGATCGCGGACCGCTTCATCGGCCACCAGCGCTCCGTGCTGCTCGGCGGCCTGCTCATCGCCGCGGGCAATTTCGGTTTGACGCTGGGATCCCTGGGCGCCTTCATCGTCTCCCTGCTGCTCATGGCCGTTGGCACGGGGTTCCTCAAGACAAGCTGCACCACGGTGGTGGGATTTCTCTACAGCCAGAACGACGCCCGCCGCGATGGCGGTTTCACGCTGTACTACGTGGGCATCAACATCGGCGCGGGCCTGGCGCCCTTGATCTGCGGCTATGTGGGGCAGAACATCGATTACCGCTACGGCTTCGGGCTGGCGGGATTGTTCATGCTTGCCGGGCTGCTGCAGTTTCAGTTCACGAAAGGATACCTGGGCGAAGCGGGCCGCGAGGCGGCCGTCACAGCCACCGCGAACGACCGCCGTCTGTTGGGCGGCGGCTCGGCCGTGCTGGCCGCGGCGCTCCTGACGCTGGCGGTGCTGGAGGCGCCGATCGAGAAGGTCGCCGATGGATTCGCGGCGCTGCTGCTGATCGCCGTGGCGGCCACCTTCGGGGGGTTGATCTTCTCGAAGGACTTCACGCTTGTCGAAAAGAAACGCATTCACGTGATTCTGGTGCTGTTCATCGCCTCCGCGTTGTTTTGGTCGATCTTCGAGCAGGCGGGTTCGACGCTCAATCTGTTCGCCGACCGCAGCACCCATAATTCCCTGTTCGGCATCCCGTTTCCCTCCACGTATTTTCAATCCTTGAATCCGGCCTACATCTACGCGCTCGGTCCGCTGCTGGCGTGGCTGTGGGTGAAACTGGGCGATCGTAATCCGTCACTGGTCAGCAAATTCGGATTCGGACTGCTGGGCGCAGGCGGCGGGTTCCTGCTGATGACGCTGGCGGTGCAAGCCGCCGGTGACGGCCGCGTCAGCCCGCTGTGGCTCGCGAGCGTCTATCTGATTCACACGCTGGGCGAGCTATGCTTGAGCCCGGTGGGCCTGAGCGCCATCACCAAGCTGGCTCCGGCGCGGATTGCGGGATTCACCATGGGCGTCTGGTTCCTATCCATCTCGGTCGGGAATTTCTTCGCCGGGCGCATGGCGTCCTTCTATGAGTCGCTGCCGCTCGATCAGTTGGTGGGCGTAGCGGGCGCGGTGGGAGTGGGCATGGGACTCGTGTTGCTGTCGATCTCCCGGCCCATAACCAAGCTGATGGGCGGTGTACGATAAAACGGTGGGCAATTCCTCACTGGCGCGCCTCCTCGTACGGGCGTGCATCTGCGCCTTGCAGGCATTCGGCCAGACGCCTGCCCCGCTTGCTCCGCTGGAGCAAAATGTAAAGACCACGGAAGCCGCGTGGCTGAATCTGGCGCGCGAGCTGGACAATAAGCTGGCGCGTATGCTTCCGTGCGATCCGGGAGCGGCTGCCGCGATCCAGGAAGTCAGCACAGCCTCCCAGGCCCGTTTGCGCGCCTTGACGGCGTATCTTGAAGCCGTGGCGGACCGCGCCTGGGCCGACCTGACCCTGGTCCGCAACGTCCGCGAAGGGGAGCAAGGCCGTTTGGCCGCGCTTTCCGCCGAGCGCACCGACACCGAGCAGGAACGGGCGGGCATCGAGAGCCAGTTGCGAAATATTGCGGAAAGCGTCCGTGCGAATCCTGCTCTGGGCGCGGCCGAGCAGCAACTGCGGCAACTGGAAACGCTGGTGCGTGAACGGGCCGTGCTCGTTTCCAGGCAGGCGGCTGATGGTCCCGGCGTGGTGGATGCGCTGAGCAAGCTGATCACTGCGCTCGAGCGGCGCCAATCGGCGCTGCGGCAGGCCGCCACCGCCGCCACGGCCGAGGCGCCGCGCTGGGAGCAGTATTATGTGGCGCGCCTGGCTCGCGCGCGCACCGAATGCGCGGTTACTGGAGGCGGGCGATGAGGGCGCTGACGGCGGTTCTGCTGCTTGCAATCGGCGCGGCATGGGCGCAATCCCCGCGGGATGAATACCGGCGCGCCTATCAGGCATGGCGTCAGACCGAACCGGCACTTGAAAGCGACGCCGGGGCGGCGGGCGATCTGGCCGCACGCGCCGAGCGTGCTTCCGCCGCCGCCCGCGCCTACGTGGCTGCCCGCGTCGAGTTTCTGGACGGCATCTCGCGCGAGGCGTCCGACCAGTTACAGCGCATTCGGGACTTGAACGTCGGGACCGCGTTCACGGGACCGTTGCCGGACGTGCAAATCACGGTGACGCGCTCCTCTGAGACCGTGAGGCGCGTGGCCGAAAGTTTCGGAGCAGCCGCGGACCCGGGCATCCGGCAATTGCGAAACGCGCTGCAGCAGGAACGGGCCGCGCTCGACGCGATCAGCCAGGCGATGGTCAACTCGCGCCGTGCGATGGAAGCGGCAGTGAATGCGGCCATCGACCTGGGTCAGGCCCGCGAGACGGCTGTGCGCGCTTACGAGGGCTTGGCCGCGGCGCGCGCGCAATCCACCGATCAGATGCGCCAATCCGAAGCGGCGTGGGTTGCCTACTACCGGGCGCTTGCGAACCCACCCAGCGCTGTCACCAGCGCGGCTCCGCCGAAACCCGCGCCCGCCGTGAAACCGGGGGCCGCGGACGCAACGGCGAACGCGGCGCCTGTGGCGCGCCCGCCCGCCATCACTCCGCTGCCGCTGCTGCGCTACACCGGCGGATGGACCTTCCCCGCCAACGGCGTCTATCACGGAACGCAGCCTGAGTTTGTCGACCTCACGGTGAAGGAAGCCAACGGGCACGTCACGGGGGTTTTCTCCGGGCGCTTCCGGCTTCCGCCGGGAAGCACGGCGGACCCCATGGTCGCGTTTACTTTCGAAGGCGACTTGACGCCGAATCGGAATCAGACCTTCAA
>CAZTKA010000176.1:0-3614 GCA_964614015.1 uncultured Bordetella sp.
GCGCGGTTGGCAGCCCCCAGCCGCAGTTCCAATTTCTGCCCGCCCACTTCCAACAGAACGATTTCGCGCGTGATCTCCAACGCCCGCACGGACACATCCCCGTGCGCGGTTTTCACGGCCACCGGGAAATCGGTTTCCACGTCGCTCACCGTGTGGCCCGGACTGTTGGGGTTCGCGGTGTTCCTCAGCCTGACGGAGCTCGTTCTGCGGAAGTGGAAGGGCGTGATGGCGCCGGTCGCTTCTTCCGCGTAAAGAGCAGCCCGGTCCAGGTTTCGTTGATCGAACAGACCCACGTAGCCTCCTGCCTCAGTGCGCGGCACCGGACTCCGTTGCGCGTGGAGCCGTTGAGCTGAGCCGAATGCTACCCAGCCGCAGCGCATTGCCGATCACCGATACCGAACTGAAGCTCATCGCCGCGGCGGCAATCATGGGGTTCAGCAGCAGGCCGAAAAACGGGTACAGCACACCGGCCGCGACGGGCACTCCCAGAGCGTTGTAGATGAATGCGAAAAACAAATTCTGACCGATATTCGTCATCGTCGCGCGGCTCAGTTGGCGCGCCCGCACGATGCCGCGCAAATCGCCCTTTACCAGAGTGACGCCCGCGCTCTGCATGGCGACGTCGGTTCCCGTGCCCATGGCGATGCCGACCTGAGCCTGCGCCAGCGCCGGCGCGTCGTTGATGCCGTCGCCCGCCATCGCCACAAAATGTCCCCGTGCCTGAAGTTCGCGGACGCGCGCGCTCTTTTCCTGGGGCAGCACCTCGGCGATCACGTCGTCAATGGCGAGCTTCCGGGCCACGGCCGCGGCGGTCGTCCGGCTGTCTCCCGTGAGCATGATGACCTTGACATTATCGGCATGCAATTGCCGGATCGCCTCGTACGTGGTCGGCTTGATCGGATCGGCGACCCCCAGCAGACCCGCCGCCTTGCCGTCCACGGCGACGAACATCACGGTCTGGCCGTCCGCCCGGAGCGCCTCCGCCGCTTCCGCCAGCGCATCCACGGAGACGCCGGCGGATTCCATCAGCTGGCGGTTCCCGAGCGCGACCTGCGCCCCGTCGACGCGCGCTTTCACTCCCATGCCAGTCACGGATTCGAAGGCTTCCACCGGAGACAACGCTGCGCCGCGCTCGGCTGCGCCCGTCACGATCGCCGCGGCCAGCGGATGTTCGCTCGCCCGCTCGAGACTCGCCGCCAGCCGCAGCAGCCGCGCCTCATCCATGCCGGCTGCCGCCTGAACCGTGACCAGCTTGGGCTTGCCCTCGGTCAGCGTTCCGGTCTTATCAACCACCAATGTGTCGGCCTTGTGCAGCAACTCGATGGCCTCGGCGTTCTTAAACAGCACGCCCACAGTGGCGCCCTTGCCCGCCGCGACCATGATCGACATCGGCGTCGCCAGGCCGAGGGCGCACGGGCAGGCGATGATGAGCACCGCGACCGCATTGAGCAGAGCATGCGCCATGCGGGGCTGCGGTCCCGCCAGCGCCCAGACCAGGAACGTAATCACCGCGGCTCCGATCACCGCCGGCACAAAGTAGCCCGCCACCACGTCCGCGAGTTTCTGAATTGGAGCGCGGCTGCGCTGGGCCTCGGAAACCATGCGCACGATCTGCGCCAGCAGCGTGTCCGCGCCCACGCGCTCGGCTTGCATGATAAGCCATCCGGTGCCGTTGACAGTCGCGCCGGTCAGCCGGTCCCCCGGTTTCTTTTCCACCGGAATGGGCTCGCCAGTGATCATGGATTCGTCCACGTTGCTGGATCCCTCGAGCACGAAACCGTCCACGGGGATTTTCTCGCCCGGGCGTACGCGCAAGCGCTGGCCGGGTTGCACCTGTTCGAGCGGCACGTCGGTCTCGCTGCCGTCATCCCGCAGCAGGCGCGCGGTTTTGGGAGCGAGTTCCAGCAAAGCCCGGATCGCTGCGCCGGTCCTGCTGCGCGCCGTAAGTTCCAGGACCTGGCCCAGCAAGACCAAGGTTGTGATCACCGCCGCAGCCTCGAAATAAACCGCCACACCGCCGCTTTCGTCGCGAAAGGAAGCTGGAAAACCGTTCGCGAACACCACCCCCACGACGCTGTAGCCGTAGGCCACCGCGACGCCCATCCCGATCAGCGTGAACATGTTGGGGCGGCGGTTTCCGACCGACTGCCACGCGCGCACAAACAAAGGCCAGCCACCCCACAGCACCACAGGCGTCGCCAGGATCAATTCGATCCACGTCCAGGCGCGCGGCCCGGCCAGCATGGCGAGAGGGCGCCCGGGGATCAGGTGGCCCATGGCCGAAATGACGATGGGAACCGTGAGCACAAGGCTCGTCCAGAAGCGCCGGCGCATGTCACCCAGCTCGGCATTGTCCTCTTGTTCGAGCGAAACCGCGGCCGGTTCCAGAGCCATGCCGCAGATGGGGCAACTGCCCGGCCCCTTGCGCACGATTTCGGGATGCATCGGGCAGGTGTAGTTGCCGGGTTCGGCTGGCCGCGGGAGGGCGGCTACCGGCTGCAAGTAATGTTGGGGGTCGGCACGGAATTTTTCCAGGCAGTTTCGCGCGCAGAAATAAAATGTTTCGCTCCCGCGCGTCAGATGATACGGCGAGGTGGCCCGCACCGTCATGCCGCACACCGGGTCTGTTAGCGCGGCACCAGCATCCTGGCCGAGGATCACGAATGGATCGGGACCTGGGTTCACACCACAACCATAACCCAGCTCACTGCCGCAGTTCGAGCGGCACGAAGCGCGTGCTTCCCCGCCGGTTGACCAGCAGCAGCACGGTTTGCCCCGCTGCCTGGCGGATCGCTTCCTCGTATTGCGCCACCGTGTTGACGGGTCTGCGGTTCACTTCCTGGATCACGTCGCCCCGCTCCAGCCCCGCCTCCTCCGCCGGACTGGCCGGCCGGACCTCCACGATCACGACCCCCGTGGTCCCGGCCGGCAACTGAAGCTGGCGCAGGATTTCCGGAGTCAGCGGACCCACCGAGATTCCGCCCGTCGGGGCGCGCGGGGGCGCCGTCCGGCCGGGAGCTTGTTCGGCTGCGGCGGGCATTTCCCCCAAGCTCACGCGAAGATCGGTCAAAGCGCCGTTGCGGAAAATCTTCAAGGTCACCTCCGTGCCCGGCGTCATGGAACCAATCTTCAATTGCAGCGCGCGGCTGTTCTCGATTCTCTGGCCCTCCACTTCGAGAATCACGTCGCCGCGTTGAATCCCGCTTCTCGCGGCTGGACTGTCGGCAGAGACGTCGCCCACCAGGGCGCCGTAGCTCTCCTGTAAACCGAACGCCTTCGCAATCGCCGGAGTCACCGGTTGGATCGTCACGCCCAGCCAGGCCCGAATCACTTTGCCGTGCTTCTGGATTTGCTCCAGAACGCCGCGCGCCATGTTGATGGGAACTGCGAAGCCGATCCCCTGATTGCCGCCGCCCAGGCCCGAGACGATCGCGGTATTGATGCCGATCAATTCCCCCGCGTGATTGATGAGCGCGCCACCGGAGTTGCCGGGATTGATGGCCGCGTCGGTCTGGATGAAATCCTCGTACTCTTCGATTCCCAGACCGCCCCGGCCCACCGCGCTCACGATGCCCATGGTCACGGTCTGGCTCAAGCCGAACGGATTCCCGATG
>CAZTKA010000176.1:3624-6052 GCA_964614015.1 uncultured Bordetella sp.
GCTCCATCCGCGCCGAGTCTCCAAAGGGAAGCACCGGCAAATCCCTGGCGTCGATTTTGAGGACCGCGACGTCGGTCTTGGAATCCTGCCCCACGACACGCGCCTGAAACTCACGTTTATCGGCCAGTGCGACGAGGATGTCGCTGGCCCGGTCGATCACGTGGTGGTTGGTGAGGATGTAGCCGTCCGGACTGACGATCACGCCCGAGCCCAAGCTGCGTTCGCGCCGCTCGCGCGGCACGTTAAACTCGGGAATTTCATCCCCGAAGAAGCGCCGGAAGAAAGGGTCGGAGAACAGTTGTGACGGAAGATCGCCCTCCGGCGTCCGTACAATTCGGGAAGTGGAAATGTTCACCACGGCGGGCAGCGCCCGCTTGACCACGGGCGCAAATCCTTTCGCGAGGTCGCCGGCCGTGGCGGGCGGCCCGGGTTCCTGTGGCCTGGCGCAGGCCGGCGCCGGCGCCAGAATCAAAGTTAGACAGAGCGCCGCACGGCTAAGCTTTGAAATCATGGCCATCGCCTCCCGACAACATCGCTTGCACGTAAGTGACCGCTGCCAATCCGGCTTCACTGGCGGCGCTGGTTCTTTGAGTTCCCCCACCCCCGCCGAGCTTGGGTGATATCGCCCAGCAGTGCGCTATCCTAAGGTGCGCAACGCCAGGCCGCGCGCAAAGGAAAAGGGAGAGTGACCGCTGATGATGGCCGCGGAATTGCACTAGATTGGAAGCGACGGGAGGGTCCAGAGTGAATCGAGACATAAGAAGCCAGGTCGCTCTGATATGCGTGGTTCTCCTGCTGGCGAATCACCGCGCCTCCGCCGGCCGCAAGGAGCCGCCTCCGCCACCCTCGGGCGCCCTCCAGCCGCTTCAGGAGGAGATCAAGAACTCCTACCTCACGCTGTTTGAAACGGCATCGCGGCTGGAATACTCCAAGCCGCAAATCGAGAGCCTGCGCAAGTACCTCAAGCAGGCCGAAGATTTCTGCGTCGGACGTTTCCGCGAAAGCGCCAAGAATTATCAACGGGAAGTCGATGACGCGCAGAGGGAACTTCGCAAAGAGGGCATCACGGAGGCTCGCCGCCACGAATTGCACTGCAAGATCCAGGACGCGCGCGCTCTCAAGAGCCAGGCCGACCTCATCGCGCAGCATGCCATTCCCGTCGCGTACGCGAACAAGCTCGCGAAACTCGATCTGATCGAGCAGTGGCCCGCCGAAGAAAAGCAGATCCGCCGGAACATCGAAGACGAGTCGTACCGGAAGCGGCGCTGGGCTGACGTCGAGGACATCGGTTTTAGGAAGCTGGAGGAGAATCAGGCCGACGACATCAAGCTGGGCCAGGAGGCCATCGAGGATCTCAAGCGCCAGGGCCTCATGCCGAAAGAGATGGATAGCGAGCCCGTCAATCGCTACGTCCGCGAGCTGGCGCGGAAACTGGCTGCCAACTCGGACCTCCGCGTCCCGTTGCAAGTTACCGTTCTCGATTCCAAGGAAGTCAATGCGTTCGCGCTTCCGGGCGGTTTCGTGTTCCTCGAACGCGGGCTGCTTGAAGCGGTGGAGGACGAATCCCAGCTCGCCGGCGTCATCTCCCATGAAATGTCCCACGTGGTCCTGCGGCACGGGCGCAAGCTGATGCGGAAAGCAACCATCGCTTCCATCTTCTATCAGCTTGCGCAAGTGGCCGCAGTTCTCCTCACCGGCGGCGCGGCAGGCCTGGGCACGTATTACGCAATCCAGTACAGTTTCTTCGGCCTCGGCATGGCGCTGGAGCTGACGCTCATCGGCGTGAGCCGCGACTTCGAACGCGAGGCGGATCAGCTCGGCATTCAATACGCCTGGAAGGCCGGCTACGATCCCGGCGGCTTCATCCGTTTTTTTGACAAGATGGCCACGACGGAAGGCTACGTGAACGGCGCGAGCTGGTTCCGCACGCATCCTCCCTTCTACCAGCGCATGGTGGATTCGCAGCGCGAGCTGATGTACGTCGGCCGCAAGCCCGCGGCCATTGTGACGACCACGGATTTCGCCCGGATGAAGGAGGCCTTGAAACCCGTCACCGCCCGGGCCGCGCGGGAAGCCGAAGACCAGCGTCAGAAGCCCAGTTTGCTCAGTCCGGAAGAGGGCTGCCCAAGGACGGGAGAGCTGATTTATGAAGCCGATCAGCCCATCGAGACAATCTGCGCCACGCCCCAGGTCGGCCCCGCCAAGGGAAAAGACCAGGGCGCGGCCCGCTAGGCGGCTGAGCAGGCCGTGCTCTTGGGGACAGAAACCGGGGTTCGGAAACGTGCGGGCGACGCCGTGCGTCCCATCTGATATAGTGCGGACATGAAGGCCCTACGTGTATTCCCGATTCTGACGGCCGCCTCGCTGGCGGTTTCGCTGTTGCTGGTGGCCCAGGGACCGGTGAATCGCGGTGGCGATCCGGTTGCCC
>CAZTKA010000177.1:0-5985 GCA_964614015.1 uncultured Bordetella sp.
AGCCCTTCAGCCTGCACACCAGCCGGCACCTGATGCGCCTGCTCGGCAAGAGCGATGATCAGTGGCGGAAGTACCTGTTCTATTAAGCAGCGTTAAGCAACGTCGGCCGGTAGCGTACTGAGAAAGCAGCATCGCCGCATCTGAGGCGCGCGCAGCAGAAGCGCGTCGCGGCAACAGCGAAAGGGGAGCGGCGCGGGCTAACGGGCCGCAGTCAGAACGCCGGAGGGACGGCCCATGGCCGCCGTCAGGCGGTCGCGCTCGGCGCCGAAGGCCTGTTTCTGCGCAGGGCTAAGGCTCACCGTGCGTGGGCTGCGCATCCGCTCCCAGTCCATGTACTTGCCATTCCGACTGATGCGCATGTCCAGGTGCGGCCCGGTGGCGAGGCCGGTCGAACCCACCAGCCCGATGCGGTCGCCCTGGGACACGCGCTGGTCAACGCTCACCAGGCGGCGCGACAGATGCAGATACTGCGTCTGATAACCGTCGTTGTGCTGAATCGTGACCAGGTTGCCCGAGCCCCCGGAGAGTCCCGAAAAGATGACCCGGCCCGAGGCAACGGCGCGCACCGGAGTTCCCGTGGGCGCGGCGTAATCGGTGCCCAGATGGGCCCGCCGCGTGTGCAACACGGGATGCAGCCGGCTGGAGGAAAACCGCGAACTCACGCGGGCGTCGAATTCGAGCGGTGAGCGCAGAAACGCCGACTTCAGCGACCGGCCGTCGGAGGAATAATAGGCGCCGTCTTCGCCGAACAGGAACGCATCGTATTTCGTGCCCGCGTTGTCGTACCTGGCGGCAAGAATCCGCTTGTAGGTGGGCGGCTGGCCGTTGTCGTAGATCTTCTTTTCGACCAGCAGGCAGAACCGGTCACCCGGTTGCGGATCGCGATAGAAGTCGATGTCGAACTCGAAGATCTGGGCCATGCGAATGGCAAGCTCCGGACTTTCTCCGGCGCGATGCATGCTGAGGAACAGCGAGCCGTCGAGCGTGGCGCACACGCGGGTCTCGCGGATGACTCCCGGGATCTCCACCAACTGCCCGAACATGTTGCCCTCGTCTCGCGTAAGCACGACCTTGTGATCGGCGCCGGTGATGTATTCGAGCGAATCGACTTCTCCAGTCTGGACGTAGCGAGTAAGCAGCAGCTCGCGGCCGGCTCGCACCTTGCGGACATCGTAGGCGTCGTTGAAGGCCCTCAGAATGTCCTGGCGGCTGAGCGCGTCCACGCCGGCCTCGGCCAGCACGGAGTCGAGCGTGTCGCCCGCGCTCAGGGGCAGACGGAAGGTCGCGCGCTGGGCCTGGGCTTCTTCAAAGCTCGGGGGGCGGGGCGGCGGAGGCGGCGGCACAAACAGAGCAGCCCGCAGCAGCGGCACGCTCCCGGCTAGCGAGAGCATCAGAAGGCCCAGAATCACTCGGGTGTTCCGGCTCATTTGTACAGGTTAAGCCCGCTGGCGGCGGTTGGTCAAATCGAGCGATCGGCGTGGGTGCTATCCGCGGCCCACAAGCGGCATCTTGGTCGCCATCACGGTCATGAACTGCACATTCGCCTCCAGCGGCAGCTTCGCCATGTAGAGCACGGCGTCGGTCACGTGCTTCACGTCGATGCGCGGCTCGGCCCGGATCGTGCCGTCGGCTTGGGGTACGCCTTCGGCCATGCGCGCGGTGAGCTCCGTGGCCGCGTTGCCGATGTCGATCTGGCCGCAGGCGATGTCGAAGGCGCGCCCGTCGAGCGAGATGCATTTTGTGAGTCCGGTGAGCGCGTGCTTGGTGGCGGTGTAGGGCGCCGAGTTGGGGCGCGGTGCGTAGGCGGAGACCGATCCGTTATTGATGATGCGCCCGCCGCGAGGCTGTTGCGCTTTCATCATGCGAATCGCTTCCTGCGCGCACAGGAAGGCGCCGGTGAGATTGACGTCCACGACAGCCTGCCATTGCTCGTAGGTCAGATCTTCCATCGGGACGCCCAGCGCGGCTGCGCCCGCGTTGTTGAACAGGAGATCCAGGCGTCCGAATTCAACCTTGGTGCGAGCAAACAGCGCCCGCACCTGATCCGGCTTGCCGACGTCAGTGGGCACCACGAGCAGGCGGCCTCCGCCGGGATCGGCCAAGGCGCGCGTGGCTTCCAGGGCCTCGGCCCGGCGTCCGGCCAGCACGACGCAGTAGCCGGTGGCCTGCAGCGCGAGGCTCACGGCGCGGCCGATACCCGACCCGGCTCCGGTGACAAGTGCGATTTTCCGCATCGCCAGCCATTCTGCCACAATGGATTCCATGAAACGATTCGCGCTTCTCTCCGCATTCGCTGGGCTCGGCATTCTGGCCGCGCTGCAGTTGGGCATTTCGCAGCAACCAGGCGGAGCAAAGGGAAAAGGCGGCGCCAAAATGGGCAGTTTCGCCGCCGCCCGCGCAGCGCTGGCCGAGCCCTTCAAGGGCGTCACCACGAACGGCACTGTGGAGCCGGATCTCTTCCCCGTTTTGCAGACCGGCGTTTCCACCGAGCCCGTGCGCAAGGCCGCCGAAGCGTTTCTGGCGTCGCTGACGCCCGAGCAGCGCAAGGCGACGGTCTACCCGGTGGACGATCCCGAGTGGCGCATGTGGATCAACATCCATCTGGCCGAACGGCAGGGCCTGCCCTTCAAAGATCTCTCGGAGAAACAGCGCGAGCTGGCGTTCGAGGTCCTGGGAGCCGGCTTGAGCGCCAAGGGCCTCAAGCAATCGCGCGACATCATGCGCCTGAATTACACCATCGCCGAGATCACCAACAACTTCACCGATTACGGCGACCTGCTGTATCAGCTGACCATCATGGGAACGCCCTCCGCTGCCGAACCGTGGGGCTGGCAGTTGGAGGGGCACCACCTGATCATCAACTACTTCGTGCTGCGGGATCAGGTGGTGATGACGCCGACGTTCATGGGCTCCGAGCCGGTGAAGGCCGAAAGCGGCAAGTACGCAGGGACGGAGGTCCTGCGCGCGGAGACCGAGAAGGGGCTGGCCCTGATCGGCTCGCTCGACGCGGCGCAGCGCGCCAAGGCGATCCTCGAGACCGGCAAGACGCGGAACAACAATCTGGGCGAAGCCTACAAGGACAACCTGGTGCTGGATTACGCGGGCATCCGCGCCTCTGAGATGACGGCCGCGCAGAGGGATCGCCTGCTCGATCTGACTTCCGAGTATGTGAGCAACATGGACGACGGCCACGCCCGCGTGAGAATGGAGGAGGTGCGCAAGCATCTCGACCGGACGTATTTTGCCTGGATCGGCGACACGAAGGCCGACAGCGTGTTCTACTATCGCGTGCACAGTCCGGTGATCCTGATCGAATTCGACCACCAGTTGCCGGTGGCATTACAGCGGCCGCGCGTTCCGATTCGCGAACACGTCCACACCGTGGTCCGCACGCCGAACGGCAACGATTACGGCAGAGACCTGCTGCGGCAGCATTATGCGCAGTCGCACCGGGCCGAGTAGGGCAACCGCCGCCACAGCCGCCAGCCCCTTGCGGGCGGACCTCGCGTGCGTTAGCATGGGGCCCTAAATTGGGACACCCGGAGGCCCTACCATGAAATTCGCCCGCAGTTTCGGCTCTCTGCTTCTGGTCGTGGCGCTGGCCGTATCGGCCGCCGCCCAGACCAAACTTCCACCCATCCAATTCACCGACACGCGCTTGGGCAACGGCCTTCGCGTGATGATCTCCGAGGACCATTATGCGCCCGTGTTCGCCATCGCCGTGAGCTATGGCGTCGGCTCGAAGGACGAG
Source organism: uncultured Bordetella sp. (assembly GCA_964614015.1). GTDB lineage: Bacteria > Acidobacteriota > Terriglobia > Bryobacterales > Bryobacteraceae > Palsa-187. Next base: position 3,752 of record CAZTKA010000177.1, read on the forward strand.
CGCGCCGGGCGCACCGGCTTCGCCCACCTGGTCGAGCACATGATGTTCAAAGGCTCGGAAAACGTCGGCCCAGGCGAACACTTCTTCCTGATCTTCAACTACGGCGGCTCGATGAATGGCACCACGAACACGGACCGCACCGTGTATTACGAAGTTCTGCCGAAGAATCAGTTGGACCTGGCGCTGTTTCTGGAATCGGACCGCATGCGGTCGCTGGCGATCACGCAGGAGAACCTCGACAACCAGCGCCAGGCGGTGCAGGAAGAGCGGCGCCTGCGCCTGGATAATCAGCCGTACGGCAAGAGCCAGGAACGCTTCAACGAAATGGCCTTCGACAATTTCGCCTACCAGCATTCCGTGATCGGTTCGATGGAAGATCTGAACGCCGCCGCCGTGCAGGATGTGGCGGACTTTTTCCGCACCTATTATGCGCCCAATAACGCCGTGCTCGCGCTGGTGGGGGATCTGGACACCGAGGAGACGCTGGCGAAAGTGGAGAACTACTTTGGCCGCATCCCGCGCCAGGAGAGCCCCAAGCCGGTGGACCTTTCCGAGCCGGAAATGAAGGCCGAGCGCCGCGAGTCGATGGAAGACAAGCTGGCGCGCGTACCGCAGATCAACCTTGGCTACAAGATCCCGCCGGCGACCAGCGCCGACGCTCCGGCGCTCAGCGCGCTCGGGCAGATTCTGGGGGGCGGCGAGAGCTCGCGTCTCTACCAGAAACTGGTGAAGGAAAAAGAGCTGTGCTCGGGCATCGGCTCGGGCAGTGGGGCTCGGATGGGGCCGGCGCTGTTCACGATCACTTGTTCGGTGCGGCCCGGCAAGAGCATCGACGAGGCTGAGGCGATCATTTCCGAGGAGGTCGCGAAGCTGCACGCGGCTCCGGTGACCGAGCAGGAGTTGAAGCGCGTGCGGACGTCGGCTCGCCGTTCGGCGGTGAGTCTCCGGGAAAGCGTCTTGTCCCGCGCCCTGCAACTAGCTGAAAGCGCTGTCCTGTACAACGACCCGAACCGGATCAACACGAATCCCGAGAAGATCGCCGCCGTCACCGCCGGGGACGTGCAGCGTGTGGCGCAGAAGTATTTGCGCACGGAGAACCGGATCGTGATGCACACCCTGCCGGGGGCCGCACCACCGCCCGCCGCGGCGAAACCGCCCGCGGCCGCGAAGCCCCAGGCTCAGTGAGAATCGTGGAGACCGCCATGAACCGCACTTTCCTTCTTGTTTTTTTGCTTGCGCTGGCGCCGCTGGCGGCGCAGGAGGCCCCACGCGCGCAGCAGCCTACGGACTTCAAGGGCGTCCAACTGAAAAACAAGGCGCCCGTTTCCAACGAAATTCTTCGTGTGAAGTTTCCGCGGCCCGCCGAGAGCAAGCTGAAGAACGGCATGGATCTGATGGTGCTTGAAGACCATCGCTCACCCATCATCCAGGTGGAGATCGCCGTGCCGGCTTCCAGCTTGAACGATCCGGAAGGGATGCCCCTCAGCGCCGCGACAGCGGCGTTGATGCGCCTGGGTACGCCCACGCGCGACGCCCGGACGATCGCGGAAACGCTGGCGGAATTGAGCGCTTCCATCAACTTCAACATCGGCGACCGCTACGCATTCGCGCGCGTTTCGACGCTTACGGAGAACCTCGATGAGGTGCTCAATCTGATGGCCGACATGTTGTTCCATCCGAGTTTCCCGCAGGAGGAGATCGACAAATGGAAAAACCAGCAGTTGAGCCAGTTGCAGCAGGTGCGCGCGCAGCCTGAATTCCTTGCAACCGAACGTTTCGCCCAGGCGATGTATCCGGGCGACCGCCGCTCTTACGTGTCGCCGAGCGCTGACGGTGTTCGCGCTATCACGCGCGAGAAACTCGTCGAGCACTATCAGGCGATTTACCGCCCCGAGGGCGGCCGCGTGACCGTGCTGGGCGACATCAACGCGCAGCAGATCGCTCCGAAACTGGAACAACTGTTCGGCGAATGGAAGGGCGTGGCTCCCAAGCCGCCTGCATTGGAGCTCCCGCCACAGACACCGGGACGCAAGGTGATTCTGGTGAACCGGCCAAATTCGGTGCAAACCGTGTTCTACATGGGCAACCACGCCCTCGACCGGCTAAATCCCGACTACATTCCCGTGCAGGTGCTGAACCGCGTGCTGGGCGGAGGCCCGGCCTCGCGCCTGTTCCGTAACATTCGCGAGGAGAAGGGCTACACCTACGGCATCAGCAGCGGCTTCCCGGCTACG
>CAZTKA010000178.1:0-5861 GCA_964614015.1 uncultured Bordetella sp.
CTTCAGGGCGACACGTACGGGTGGCGGCCTGAAGGCCGCCGCTACGAGGTGCCCCACTATTGAATAGTTATCTGCGACGCACCACACTAGAAACTCGTTTACAACCCCGCGACACGAACGCTAGAATAAGGGTTCGACACACCCTTCGAGTCGCTCGCACACTGACCTGTCATGTCCAAAGTGCTGGCCATCTATCCCGGCTCGTTCGACCCGATTACCCACGGGCATCTGGATTTGATCGGGCGCGGCAGCCGGTTGTTTGACCATCTCGTCGTGGCCGTTCTGACCAACTTTGACAAACAACCGCTGTTCACCGTGGAGGAGCGTGTGGAGATGCTTCGCACCGTGACGCGCGGCATGCGCAACGTCTCCGTGGACAAGTTTGGCGGGCTACTGGTGGATTACGCCCGGCGCAAGCGCGCGCGCGCCATTCTGCGCGGCATCCGGGCCTTTTCCGACTATGAGTACGAGCTGCAGATGGCGCTCACCAATCGCGGCCTGGAACCGTCGATTGAAACGGTCTTTCTTACGCCCGCTGAAGCGTACAGCCACATCAGTTCGCGCTTGGTCAAGGAAATCTTCATCCACGGCGGCTCGGTGAAGGGACTGGTTCCGCCCGTGGTGGAAGCGCGCCTCAGGCAAAAGGTTTTTTCCAAATAACAAGTGAGGTCATGATCCTATGCAATTTTCCGAACGCATCTCCAAGATCTCCGTGTCGTCCACCATGGCGGTGATGGCCAAGGCGGACAAAATGAAGGCCAGCGGCATCAAGGTCGTGGACTTTGGCGCCGGCGAGCCGGATTTCCCTACTCCCGCCAACATTAAGCAGGCCGCCATCGCCGCGCTCGATGCCAACTTTACCAAGTACACGCCAGCCGGCGGAACGCGCGAACTGAAGCAGGCGATCGTCGAATGGCACACCCGCGACTTCGGCTCGGACTACACGCCGGAAGAGTGCATCGTGACCGTGGGCGGCAAGCACGCCATCTTCGAAGCTGTCATGGCCACGATCAATCACGGCGATGAGGTCATCCTGCCCGTCCCCTACTGGGTATCGTTCCTCGACATCGTGAACTATGCGGGCGGGAAACCCGTGCTGCTCGAAACCCGCGAGGACGACGGATTCACCGTGCGCGCCAGCGACGTGGAAAAGCTCATCACGCCGCGCACGCGCATGATCATCGTGAATTCGCCCTGCAATCCTTCCGGCTCCGTGGTTCCGCCCGAGGAGATGGAAAAACTGCTGGCGGTGGCGGTGAAGCACAACGTGCTGCTCATGTCGGACGAGTGCTACTGCCACTTCCTTTACGACGGGCGCAAACCCTATTCGCTGGCAGCCACCAAGAATCGGGAAAACCTGATCGTCGTCGGCTCGCTCTCGAAGACGTATGCCATGACCGGCTGGCGCGTGGGCTTCGCGCTGGGGCAGTCCAAACTCATCGGCAACATGCTCAAGCTTCAGAGCCACTCGACCTCGAACCCGACGTCCATCGCGCAGAAGGCCGCGGTGGAAGCTCTGCGCGGCCCGCAGGATTCGGTGCAAGCCATGCTCGCCGAGTACCACCGCCGCCGCGACCGCATCGTGGCCGGCCTGCGCGAGATCCCGAAGGTGAAGTGCCGTGTTCCCGAGGGGGCTTTCTATGTCTACCCCAATGTCAGCGCTTACCTCGGCAAGAACGGCATCCAGGACGCCACGCAGCTCGCCGAGAAGCTGCTCGACGAAGTGCATGTCGCGCTCGTGCCCGGGCCGGCTTTCGGCACCGAGCCGCACGTGCGGATCTCCTACGCCACTTCGATGGAGCAGATCGAGGAGGGCCTGCGGCGGCTGAAGGATTTCTTCGCCAAAGTGTAAGGGCAACTGCCTCCGAGACCCGGCAAGGCGCGGCCGTTTCAGGGCGCCGGGGAAGCGTTGTGCCTCGCCGGATCCGTGGAAAAATCAGTCCGAAGAAAGGCCGGTCGGTCGGCCTTTCTTCGGATGAAACAATCCAGATTCCAAGTGCGATTCACCTCCGCTTTCTATGGTCGAACTCCATACCCCTCTCCAGCTCTCGCCCGTGTTCCTTCCCAAGATTTGGGGGAAGAAGGACACGGCGCCCATCTTCGAGCGGCCCGCGGACTTTCCGCCGGGCGAACTGATTGGCGAAGTCTGGATTACTTCCAATGACTCTCGCATCATGAATGGCCCCGTCGCCGGCCTTTCGCTGGGCGAAGCGTCTGCCGAGATGGGTTCGAAGCTGCATGGGGAAGGCTGGAGCGACCCGCGCTTCCCGCTCCTGGCCAAATACATTTACACGAGTGACTGGCTGTCGGTGCAGGTGCATCCGGACGACGCGCAGGCGGCGCGCTTCAATCCCGGCGAGCGCGGCAAGTGCGAGATGTGGTATTTCATTTCACCAGGACGCAAAGGGGCGTATCTGGCGGGGGTGAAGCCGGGCGTGACGGCGGAGCGGCTGCGCGCGTCGTTCGAGAAAGGCACGTCGCGGCAGGACCTTCAACTCTTTCATCCCAAGCCGGGCGAAGCGGTTTATATGCCGCCCGGGACAATTCACGCGCTGGGCCCGGACCTAGTGCTGTTCGAGGTGGAGGAGAACTCCGACCTCACGTACCGGCTTGATGATTTCGGCCGCGCCGGTCTGGACGGGAAGCCGCGCCCGTTGCATATCGAGCAGGGGATGGCGGTCTCGCGGCTGGATGCGCCGGCGGTGCGCGATCTGCCCGTGGTGCGCTTGAAGGAACCCTGGGGTTGGCGCCGTTTCGTCGCGGCCTGCGGATTCTTTGCGCTGGAAGAACTGACGCTTCAGCATCGTGCAGTTTTCGCGGGCCGTCGCGACGCGGTCGAGGTATTATCCATTCTGGAAGGCGAGGGACGCATCGAAACGGCGGAGGGCTGGCTGGGATTCGACGCGGGCGACACGTGGTTGATTCCTCCGGCCGCGCGCGAATTCCGTCTGGTGCCGCGCCTCCCGGCCCGGATGCTGAAGTTCTATGTCCCCGACGTCGAGCGCGACTTCCGCCAAGTGCTGGCGAAGCGCGGCGTGCGGGCGTCGACAATCGACCGCATCACTTTTTCCGAAGGGACTCCGGATGGCCGGCTCGGCCGTTAAACATGCCTACGCGGTGATCCTGGCGGGCGGAAGCGGCACGCGCTTCTGGCCGCTCAGCCGCCGCCGCCGACCCAAGCAACTCCTCACGCTGCTCAGCCGGAAGACGCTTCTCGAAGAAACCGTGGACCGCCTGCACGGGCTGCTGCCACCCGAGCGCATTTTCGTTTACACCCATGACCTTTTGAAGTCCTCCTGCGCGCGCGCGCTCAAGAACCTTCCGCGCTCGCAGATTATCGCGGAACCGGCGGCGCGCAACACGGCGCCCTCGATCGGGCTCGCCGCGCATGAGATTCTGCGGCGCGATCCGGAAGGCATTATGGTCGTGCTTTCGGCCGACCACATCATCCGGAAGCCGGCACAGTTCCGGCAAGTCGTCCGCGCCGCCTGCGAGTGGGCCGCGACCGCCGGCCGCTCGGTCACGATTGGCCTCAAGCCGGAAAGCCCGCACACGGGCTACGGTTACATTCAGAAGGGGGCGCGCGCCGGCAGGGTCGCGGGTCTGGACATCTACGCCCTGCAACGGTTCACCGAGAAGCCGCCACTCGAAACGGCACGCCACTACGCCGCTTCGGGCAAATACCTATGGAACAGCGGCATGTTCATCTGGAGCGCGGCGACGGTGATCGAAAACCTCGAGCGCTCGAAACCCGCGATGGCGCGCGGCCTGGCCCAGATTGCAGCGGCTGGAGGCGTGCGTGCTGCGCGCGTGCTGCGCCGCGTCTTTCCGCGCCTCGAGAAGATCTCGATTGACTACGCCGTGATGGAGCACATCTCAAACTGTTTTGTCATCGAAGCCGATCTGGGCTGGAGCGATGTGGGAAGCTGGGCGGTGGTGCACCAACTGTCGGCGAAGGACGCGGAGGGGAATGCCCGGCCTTCCTCCAGCCTGTGCCTCGATTCGCGGGGCAACATGATTGTGTCGCCAAAGAAGACGGTGGTCACGGTCGGCGTCCAAAACCTGGTGATTGTGGAAACCGACGATGCCCTGCTGGTCGCCGACCTCGCGCGCTCGCAGGACATCGGACAAGCGGTTCGGGAGTTGGAAGCACAAGGGCGGAAGGATCTTTTGTAGCGCAAGGCTCGCAGTTCAGCCTTGCGGCTCTGGGCAGTGCGGCAGGGGCGGACCTTAGACCTGCCCCTGCCACCAAAAGCCGCAGGGCCAGAGAGCGGGCCCTGCGCTACAAGAGCGGTATAACCCATGAGTGAAATCCGCTTCGGCACGGACGGCTGGCGCGCGCAGATCGGCGAGGATTTTACGTTCCAGAACGTGCGGCGCGTCGCGGCGGCAATCGCGCAATACGTGCGCGCCGAAAGTTCGGCGGCGAGCGGCCTGGTGGTGGCTTATGACGCGCGCTTTCTCTCCGCCGAGGCGGCGCAGGAAGCCGCGGAAGAAGTCGCCGCTTGCGGCGTGCCCGTGATTCTGGCCACGGCGCCCACCCCCACCCCCGCCGCCAGCTACGCGGTGGTCGAGCGCAGGACCTCCGGCGGCATCGTGATTACCGCCAGCCACAATCCTTACCGCTGGAATGGTGTGAAGTTCAAGGCGGCCTACGGCGGCTCGGCCTCGCCCGCCATCATGAAGAAGGTGGAGGCGGAACTCGCCCGCGTCGTGCACACCGGCGCGCGCGCCCATCGCGCCCGGGACGCACGGATCGAGAAGGCGGACCTTGTCACGCCCTATCTGGAAAATCTGAAGTCGAAGGTCAAGCTCGACCGCATCCGCGCCGCCGGTTTCAAGTTTGTGGCCGACCCCATGTACGGCGCGGCGCGCGGCTGCCTGGTGCGCCTCTTCGAGGAAGCCCGGATCCCGATTTCGGAAATTCACGGCGAGCACAACCCGCTCTTCCCCGGCCTCCATCCCGAGCCCATCGAGCCGCACATCAACGAACTCAAGCGGCGCGTGGTGGAAACGAAGGCCGACGCGGGCTTCGCCACCGACGGCGACGCCGACCGCATCGGCGCCGTGGATGGTCAGGGCAACTTCGTGGACTCGCACAAGATCTTTTCCCTGCTGCTGCGCCACCTGGCCGAGGATCGAGGCCTGCGCGGCGAGGTGGTCAAAACGTTTTCCACCACGCAAATGATCAATAAGTTGGCCGCCAAACATCAATTGCCCCTGCACACCACGCCCATCGGTTTCAAATACGTCTGCGATCTGATGCTCTCACGGAACGTGCTGATCGGCGGCGAAGAGAGCGGCGGCATCGCCGTCAAGGGCCACCTGCCGGAGCGCGACGGCGTGCTCAACTCGCTGCTGCTCGCCGAAGTGATGGCGGAGAAGAACCGCGGTCTGGCCGAGCTGGTCGGAGACCTGAACCAGGAATTCGGCCCCCACGAATACGCGCGGGTCGATCTCGAAATCGAGCGCGAGGTGGCCCAGCGCGTGGTGAAGGAGGTCTCGCAAAAGAAGATCAAAGCCGTCGCCGGCCTGAAGGTGACTTCCGTGGAAACCCTCGACGGCGCCAAAATGATCTTGGGCGAGACGGCCTGGCTCCTGGTGCGCGCCTCGGGAACCGAGAATCTGCTCCGCCTTTACGCGGAAGCCCCCAGCCGTGAGCAAGTCCAGGCGCTCCTCAGCGAAATGACCGAGCTCGCGCAGCATCTGTAGCGCAAGGCTCGCCGTTCAGCCTTGCGGCATTTTGGCAAGAAATGAATGCATCTGTAGCGCAAGGCTCGCCGTTCAGCCTTGCGGCATTTTAGCAAGAAATGAATGCGCCTGTAGCGCAAGGCTCGCCGTTCAGCCTTGCGGTTCGGAAG
>CAZTKA010000179.1:0-5716 GCA_964614015.1 uncultured Bordetella sp.
CGGATGGCCAGGTCGAGCAACTGGCGGAACAGCGCCTCTGTGTAAGATACGCCCACGGCGGAGCTGGAGATCGCGCGCGTCAGATCCGCGGAACTGAGCACCTGGTTGCCCTTGAAATGAACTTCGGAGATGGTGGATCGCTCGCCCACGGGATGGAACAGCACCCTCAGCTCGCCGGACGTGTCGGCGTTAACCTCGCCCGTCACCTGCACACCAGAAAGCGAGGCAGCGAGAGCCTGCGAGAAGCGATTCAAGACTCGGGGCGTCGCGGGGATCCGGTCGTCGAACAGCGGTTCGAGTTTGCGAAGCGCTTCACGCAGCGGCGCCTCGGCTCCGAGTCCATCGAAGCCGTAGCGGTAGAGCGGCGTGGTCTCGTCCACTTGGAATACTGCATCGTAACCGGTTTGCGCCGGGCTGGGCTTGTATTCGTAACCGACCCGCTCGAAGCCGCCGGTGGCGAGCAAACGGTCGCGCGCGCGGTCGAAGTCAGTTTTCACGACGGCCTGACCGATCCTCAGCCCTGTGGCGGCGAGGATGCGCTCAGCAGAGAATTGTTCATTGCCCTGGATGCGCAGCGACTCCAGCGGGAATGCCACCGGGGCTTGGGCCAGCGTCGCAGGGAGCATGACGGAAACAACCGCAGCGCCGGCTAGAAGCCGGCGCCAGGCAAGACTGCCTGCCCCACATCTGTGGGCACGCGAAGTAGCGAACATCGCTACCAGTATAAGATCACTTCCGCAGGACCCTGGACCTGTCCAGAGCCTCGGCCGCGCGGCGGCGCATGTAATCCGGCGGAAAGCAGGATTTGAGGCAACCTCCCTCCGGGCGATCAATGGCCGGCCAGGAACCGCTCCGCTTCGATCGCCGCCATGCAACCGGCGCCGGCGGCCGTGACGGCCTGCCGGTAGACGCGATCCTGTACGTCGCCCGCGTGGAACACGCCGGTGACGCTGGTACGCGCGCCGCCCCTGGAGACGATGTAGCCGTCGGCATCGAGATCGATCTGTCCAATATAGGGCTTGGTGTTCGGAACGTGCCCGATGGCGAGAAAGAAACCGTCTACGTCCTGTTCCCACACGCGGCCGGATTTCACGTCGCGCAGTTTCACTCCCGTGACCATGCCCTTTTCGACGTCGAAGATGTCTGCCACCACGGTATTCGTCAGCCACTTGATCTTAGAATTCGCCCTGGCGCGATCGAGCATGATCTTGGAGGCGCGGAATTCGTCGCGCCGGTGCACCAGCGTGACTTCGGAGCCGAAGCGCGTCAGGAACGTCGCTTCCTCCATGGCCGAATCGCCGCCGCCGATCACCATGATTTTCTTGCCGCGGTAAAATGCGCCGTCGCAGGTCGCGCATGAGGATACGCCCTTGCCGATCAGCTTCTGCTCGTTGGGCAGCCCGAGCCAGCGCGCCGAAGCCCCCGTGGCGATAATGAGCGCGCGGCATTCCCGCCATTGGCCATCGACGGAGACGCGGAACGGCGGTCCCGATAAGTCCGCGGCGTCGACCGTGCCATAGATGTATTCGGCCCCGAAGCGCTCGGCCTGTTTTTGCATGTTCGCGACCAGGTCGGGTCCGTTGACGCCTTCTGGAAATCCAGGGAAATTCTCGACCTCCGTGGTCAAGGAAAGCTGACCGCCAGGCTCATGCCCAATGATGACCAGCGGATTCAGACCGGCCCGCGCCGTGTAGATGGCTGCCGTGTTGCCCGCGCAACCGGAGCCCAGAATGATGATGTCTCGCACGGCTTCCATGGTAGCAAGCAACACCAACACTGCCAGACTGCGGAACCGTGTGATGGGGGTCACGGCGCGCCAGATTCAGCCGCTGGAATACGGAAATTTTACGCCCAGCGGGTAATGATCTGGTTTGCGAGGAACGCGCAGACGTAGGCCATGCCGGTCATGTAGGAGAACTGGATCAGAGGCCAGCGCCAGCCTCCGGTTTCGCGCCGCACCACGGCCATCGTCGACATGCACTGCATCGCGAAAGCGAAAAAAACCAGCAGGGCCACGGCTCCGCCCAGCGTCAGGTCGCTTTGCAGGGCTTGCTGCAATCCCACTTCTTGGGACGTGCCCTCGATTCCGTAGATAGTTCCGAGCGTGCCGACGATCACCTCACGCGCCGCAAGCGACGTGATCAGGCCGATCCCGATCTTCCAGTTGAACCCGAGCGGATCGATCAGCGGCTCGACCGCGCGCCCGAACATGCCGGCGATGCTGTTGGAGATGTTGCCGTGATCCAGAGGGAAGTACGCCAGCACCCACAGAACGATCGACACGCTCAAGATCACCGTGCCGGCGCGCCGCAAGAAAATCCTCGATCGCTCGAGCAGCCGCAGCCCGATCGATTGCACAGTGGGCCAGCGGTAAGCCGGCATCTCCAGCACGAAGGCCGTGCGTCCACTCCGCAGAATCGTGGATTTCAACAACCGCGCGGTCACCACGGCCGCCACGAATCCAAGCAGATACAACCCCAGCATCGCCGCCGCCCGCGAACCGAGCACCGGGCCCAGCAGCGGCCGGTCCGGAATGAAGGCCGCGATCACCAGCGTGTACACGGGCAGGCGCGCCGAACAGGTCATGAAAGGAGCGATCAAGATCGTCGCGATGCGGTCGCGCTTGTTCTCGATAGTGCGCGTCGCCATGATGGCGGGTACGGCGCAAGCGTAGGCCGAAAGCAGAGGGATGAAGCTCTTGCCCTGCAAGCCCACCTTGGCCATGGTGCGGTCCGCGATCAGCGCCGCGCGCGCCAGATAGCCGGAATCCTCCAGTATTCCGATGAAGAAAAACAGCAGCAGGATCTGCGGCAGGAACACCAGCACGCTGCCGACGCCACTCCAGATGCCGTCGATCAGCAGCGACCGCAGCGTTGCATTGGGAGTCAGCGGCCCCAGCCACGCCCCCGCCGCCTCGATCGCTCCCGACAGCCCATCCATCAACGGCGCCGCGCCCGAAAAAATAGACTGAAACACGGCCAGCACCACCAATCCGAACACTGCCGGCCCGGCGACGGGATGCAGGAACACGCCGTCGAGCCGGCGTGTCCACATGGACGGCGCTGGAGCCCGGTACTTGCCCTTGGCGCCCACGTCGGCAGCCCATTCCCGGCAGCGCGGAATGTCCTGCAGCACCGGGAGCTCGAGGCGCGCCGCCACGCGCTCGGGCGTATGGGTCGCGCCGCTCAAGAACTGCACGATCTTATCGAATCCTTCGCCGCGCGACGCGCTGACCAGCGCCACCGGGGCTCCCAATTGAGCGCTCAGCAGCGCGATATCGACATCGCCGCCGCGCTTGGCCAGATCGTCCGCCATGTTCAAAATGACCAGAGTGGGCAGGCCCAGACTCAACACCGGAGCCGCAAGCACAAGGTGGCGCGAAAGATTTGTCGAATCCAGAACCAGCAGCACGGCGTCCGGCCTCGGCAAGCCGGGCATTTCGCCCATCAGCACGTCGTGCGTGACGCGTTCGTCTTCCGTGCGGGGATGCAGGCTGTAGATGCCCGGCAGATCGATGGCGAACACTTCCCTGCCCGCGTCCAGCTTGACCCGGCCCATATGATGTTCTACCGTGACGCCGGGAAAATTCGCGACCTTCTGGCGCAATCCGGTCAAACGATTAAAGAGCGTGGATTTGCCCGAATTCGGCGGACCAATGATGGCCACAATATGGCTGCGCGACGCTGCTCGCGGTTCAGGGAGCGTTGCGACGGGGCCCGTGTGGCAGTCGGCCATGGGGAGAGAATCCCTTAGGATCGAAGGATGAGACGTTGCGCGGTCTCGCGCCGCAGCGCGACTTCGGAGCCATCCACGCGAAACACACGCGGATCGCCGCCCGGAGCCGAGTGCGCTGGTGTCACCGCATGGCCGGGGACGAAGCCCAACTCCATCAATCGCCGCGCATCTTCCTCGGGAAGCTCCAAGCGATCCAGGATTCCCGACTCGCCGCGCTTCAATTGGGTCAGGTCCCGCAGCCCGTCCTTCTTGACACGTCGTTGCATCTTGACTTTAGTATCCAGCTTCAGCGCTTTGATGTCAACCGCTTAAAGGCATAAGAGTGAACTAGTAGCTTGCAACAATGTTCCGGCGGCGGATTGAGAGATGATGGAAGTAGCGCTATGATCTTGATCCTGCCGGAGTTGGTCTCGGAAATCGTACGTGAATTGCGCGCCGCGGGCCACCGTGCGCTGGTGGTCGGGGGCGCGGTCCGCGACGCGCTGCTGGGACTCACTCCGAAGGATTTCGACATCGAGGTGTACGGCATCGCCTATGACCGCCTGGCGGCGATCATCGCGCGCCACGGGCGCGTGGATCTGGTGGGCAAGAGCTTCGGCGTGGTCAAGTTGCACACGGCGGAAGGCGAATACGATTTCAGCGTCCCGCGCCGCGACAGCAAGTTTGGGGTCCACCACCGCGACTTCCACGCGAACTTCGACCGGTCGATCGATCCGCGTGAGGCCGCCAGCCGCCGCGACTTCACGATCAACGCCATGGGATTCGATCCGCTCACCGGAGAACTGCTCGATTTCTTCGGCGGCGCCGAAGATTTGCGTAATCGCGTGCTGCGCGCCACCAGTAACGCCTTCGCCGAAGATCCGCTGCGTGTGCTGCGCGGCATGCAGTTCGCCTGCCGCTTCGATCTGACGCTCGACGGGCAAACCGCGGCGATGTGCCGCACCATTGTCGATCAATATGACACCATCGCGGGCGAGCGTGTCGCCGAGGAGTTCATGAAGTGGGCGGTGAAAGCCTCGCAGCCGGGGCGCATCGCGGAGTATCTGAAGGCTTCCGGATGGGAGGTGCATTTTCCCGAGATCGCCGCGCTGGCCGGCGTTCCGCAGGACCCGCACTGGCATCCGGAAGGCGACGTCGGCACGCACACAATGCTGGTGCTGGATGCCGCCGCGCGCATCGCCTCGCGCGACGGGCTGGCGGCCGATGACCGCGCGGTGTTGCTGTTCGCCGCGCTGGCCCACGATTTCGCCAAGCCCTCGACCACGATGCTCCGCGAGCGCGACGGCCGCCTGCGCTGGACCTCGTGGGGGCACGAGCCGGACGGCGGTCCGATGGCGCGGGCGTTCTTGCAGCGCATCCACATCAAGGCCGCGATTGTGGATCAGGTGGCGCCGCTGGTGGAAAATCATCTCGCCCACACCAGCATCGGCCGCGAGGTGACGCCGCGCGCGGTGCGGCGTCTGGCCATGCGGCTGGCTCCGGCCAGCATCGAGCAACTGCTGCGCCTGATCGAAGCCGACAGCTCGGGGCGTCCACCGCTGCCGGCGGGCTTACCCGAAGCCGCTGTGCGCATCCGCGACATGGCGCGCCAGCAAGCCGTGGAGCGGGGCCCGCAGGCTCCGCTGATCCTCGGGCGGCACGTGCTGCCGTACTTTCATGGCCAACCCGGCCGCCATATCGGCGAGGTAACCCATGCGGCCTATGAGGCGCAGGCGGACGGCGAGTTCTCCGATGAGGCCGGAGCGCTCGCCTGGTTGGAGCGGTATATGGCAAGTAACCGATAAATTACCGCTCAAAGCGCAGCGGATCCCGAAGACGCTTTTCCGGGCAATCTCAACTCTTCCCGCGCCGCTCCCTGGGCTACGTCGAGAAGTTTCTGTGTAACGATGCGTTCCTGTGCTCCCGGGATTTATCGGGTTTGCACCGGAATGGTTGCGGGGCGGAGCGGCACCGGTCCACTCCACCATTCCGGCCCCTGAGT
>CAZTKA010000180.1:0-5699 GCA_964614015.1 uncultured Bordetella sp.
AATGGCTGCGCAATCAGCTTGTGCCCGGAGCGAGCTACGATGCGCTCACCAGCGAAGCCGCGCAAGCTCCCCCCGGATCGCAGGGCCTGTTCTGGCTCCCCTACCTGATGGGCGAGCGCACGCCGCACCTGGATCCGCAGGCGCGCGGCGGCTGGATCGGCGTCACCGCTCAGCATACGCGCGCCGACCTGATTCGCGCCGTGATCGAAGGCGTGTCGTTCAGCCAGAAGGACACAATGGAGATCGTCGAAGCGCTGGGGATTCGGGCGGACTCGGTGCGCGCTTCGGGCGGCGGCGCGCGCAGCCCCCTCTGGCGGCAGATTTTGGCGGACGTGTTCGCCAAACCCGTGGCAACGCTCGAGACGCAGGAAGGCTCGGCGTTTGGAGCGGCGCTGCTGGCGATGGTGGGAACCGGCGAATACGCGGACGTGCCGGAAGTCTGCCAAGCGACCATCCGCGAGGTTCAGCGCATCGAGCCGCGCGCGGCGGAGGCGGAGGTGTACAGGAAGGCCTACGCGACATACCGCGCCCTTTATCCAGCACTGCGGCCGTTGTTCCCGGCGATGGGGTGAAGGCCGCGCTGTGGCAAGGGCGCGCGCGTTTCGCCGTTTGCGGGCCACGTTGGGCGAGTGTATACTGCTTGAGGAGAATCGATGCCCATGAAGATTGCCAGTTTTCTCGCGGCCGCGCTGGTATTCGTGGCAATTCCCGGAGCAGCCCACCATTCCTTCGTCATGTTTGATACGACGAAGCAGATTACCCTGGCTGGCACGGTCACCTCGTTCCAGTGGACCAATCCGCACGCCTATATCGAAATTGAGGTGCCCGAGGAAAACGGCACGGTCAAGCGCTGGAGCATCGAACTGGGGAGCCCCAGTATACTGATGCAGAGCGGCTGGAAACACAACACGCTCAAGAAAGGCGACAGGATCGAGGTCATCGTTAACCCGCTCCGGAACGGACAAGCCGGCGCCCTGCTGTTCCAGGCCAACCTGGCCGATGGCCGCAAGCTTGGCAACGGACCAGGACGAGGGGGAAATAAATGAAGCTCGCCGCATTTTTCCTGCTGGCAGGCATCCTGGCGGCGCAGTCTCCGGCGCCCGACCTTTCCGGCGTCTGGAGTCCTCTGCGCGCCACGGGGCCAGGCGCGCCTCCTCCGCCGACGCCCCTGCTTCTGAAGCCGGGCTATAAAGAAGCTTACGAGGCTCGCCGTGCCCAGGAACGGGAAGCGCAAGCGCGCGGCGAGCAATTGCTGGCTCCGGGGACATCTTTGTGCACACCCTACGGCATGCCTACGATGATGCAAGTTGCCCTTTACCCGGTGGAGATCATCCAGACACCCAGGCAGATCACCATCATTGCGGAAGCCTTCAGCGAAGTGCGCCGGATCTACATCGGCAAGCCGCAGGCCTCGATGGAGGATGTGGCGCCGGGATACTATGGCCGCTCGGTGGGGCGCTGGGACGGCGATACGCTGGTGGTGGACACGATCGGAATCGCCCCCGCGGTCCGGGGCTATCAGGGCATGCCGCACAGCGAGAAAATGCGGATCACCGAGCGGTTTCGCCGTGTGACGCCGCAGACACTGCATGATCAGATCACGATCGACGATCCGGAGGTCTTGGAAAAGCCGGTAACCTACACGCTGGCATATTCGCTGGTGCAGGATTATGAGATGGTGGAATTTGTGTGCGACAACAACCGGGAGTACGTGGATGAGAAGGGTGTGGTGCGTATGAGGCTGGCTCAATAACGAGACCGGCAAGGAGTTAGGATATGACGATGCGAGTTACGATGGGGCTCCTGGGACTGGCTGCGAGCCTGGCGGCGCAGTCGCTTGCGCCGCTGAATGAGAAGGGGATTCCCGTAGGCGCACTGGCGCCCGAGGCTCTCAACAAACCACGGCCGAAGCCGGCCTTCGATATTACGGGCACGTGGCTGCACGGGGGCGGGCCAAACAATCCCTGGCAGTTTTCCCCGCCGCCGGGTTTCAAGCTGAAACCCGAGGCGCAGGTCCATTACGACGCGGCGCAAAAAGCCCGCGCGGAAGGCAAAGCCTACCGCGATGACATCGGCCAGTGCTGGCCGGCGGGCATGCCGATCATCATGACGCGCGTGTGGCCCATCGCAATGATCCAGAAGCCCACCGTGATTTTCATGATCAGCGGGTTCATGAACAGCGTGCGCATCATTTATCTGGACGGACGCCAGCACACGGATCCCGACATCATCATTCCCAGTTTCAACGGCGAATCGATCGGACACTGGGAGGGCGATTCGCTAGTGGTGGATACCATCGGATTCGTGGATCATCATCACTGGATCGACAACGGCATCCCGGCCAGCGACGAACTGCATCTGGTCGAGCGCATGCGCCTGCTGGACGAAGGAAAGACGCTGGAAATCCAGTTCACCGCCACGGACCCGAAGATGTGGGAGGGCGAATGGAAGTGGACCAAGCGCTGGCGGCGCGTGGACGATCAGGAGATTACCGAGGCCGTGTGCCTGCCGGACCTCAACGAGCATCTGCTGAGCACGGGTAACCAGCAAAACGTTCGATAGGAGACATGCTTCATGAAAATTCTACTCCTCGCACTGACGGCCGCCGCGGCAGTGTGGGCGCATCATTCCATGGCGGGTTTCGACCGCACCAAGACGGTCACGCTGGAGGGCACCGTCCAGGAATTCCGCTGGCAGAATCCGCACTCCTCGATTGAGCTTGACGTGCCGGGCAAGGATGGCAAGCCGGTCAAATGGCAGATCGAAATGACGGCTCCGGCCTACCTGGTGCGCCAGGGTTGGAAGCGCACGACGATCAAGAAGGGGGATAAAGTGACGATCGTCGGCAATCCGTTGATCAGCGGGGAGCCCGGCGCGATCTTTGTCTCGATCAAGCTGCCGGATGGACAGATGCTGCCGCCCCAACAGGCCGGAAAATCCAAGTGACGATCCCTCCGGATCCGGTATTTTGCCGCGGAGCCACGGAAAATAAAAGTGGCGGAGGAAGAGGGATTCGAACCCCCGAGTGAGTCGCCCCACTAGCGGTTTTCAAGACCGCCGCCTTCAACCGCTCGGCCATTCCTCCAACTCGATTTTAGCGTGCCGGACGGACGGGCGCCTCAGTCGCCGATGATCTTCACCAGCGCCCGTTTCCGCCGCCGGCCGTCGAACTCGCCATAGAAGATCTGCTCCCAAGGGCCGAAATCCAGCCGTCCGTTTGTGACCGCCACCACCACCTCGCGCCCCATGATCTGGCGCTTCAGGTGCGCGTCGGCGTTATCCTCTCCCGTGCGGTTGTGCTGATACTGCGCCACCGGCTCATGCGGGGCCAGCTTCTCCAGCCACCGGTCATAATCCTGATGCAGGCCGCGCTCGTCGTCGTTGATGAACACGGAGGCGGTGATGTGCATTGCGTTGACCAGCGCCAAGCCCTCGCGCACGCCGCTTTCGGCCAAACACTGTTCCACTTGCGGAGTAATGTTGACGAAGCCGCGCCGCGCCGGGATCTCGAACCAAAGTTCCTTCCGGTAACTCTTCATGCTCCGACAATAGCGCGCCGCCTCAGTGCGCGGGCGATCCCGGCCCGCGCAGCGTCGTGCTGAGGTTCCGCAGATCCGCGCCGCCGGATTCGGCCTCCGGCTGCTTGCGCAGCAGTTTCATCCGGTACATGTTCCGGTCGGCTGCGGCCAGCAGGCTTTCGGCGTCCTCGCCGTCGTCCGGATAGATCGCTTCGCCCACGCTCAGCCCGATCTCGACACGCTCGGGTGTTTGCCGGCAGGCCACGTCCACCGCGAGCTGGAGCTGCTGGATTTTCGCGTCCAACATGCCGCGCGGGCAGGCCGGCAGGATCGCGACGAATTCGTCCCCACCCATGCGGGCCAAGAAATCGTATTCGCGGCACTGGCTGGCCAAGGCATCGGCCACGATTTTCAACACGCGGTTGCCTTCCAGATGGCCCAGGCGGTCGTTCACCTGCTTGAATCTGTCCAAGTCGCAAACCAGGACCGCGAGCGTCGTGCGCTCGCGCCGGGCACGCGCCAGCTCGCCATCCAGGCGCTGGAACAGGCTCCTGGCGTTGGGCAACCCGGTCAGTGCGTCCGTGGTTGCGGAACGCTGCGCCTGACTGTACCTTATCGCGTTCTCCACCGACAGGGCCGCCTTGCCGGAAACGCTCAACAGGATTCTCAGGTGGTCCATTGTATACGCATTGCGGTCGCGCGACAGAAGCGCTACGACTCCCACGATGCCTTCCGGTCCTTCCAACGGCACGACCAGCGCCGAGCACAACTCCTCGACGGCGCTTCCGCCCAGCGGAGCCAGCTCCGTGGCCGGATCGCCGTTGATCACCGGCCGTCCGCTCTCGGCCACCTGCCGGGAGAGCCCGCCGGCTTGCGGACCACGCCACGCGCCGGGATTCCGGAAGTCGACGCCCGCCGAATATGCCAGGGCCAGAGTGTGCTCCCGCCGGATGGAAATCAGGATGGCGTCGTAGGGACACATCGCACGGATGCGTTGGGCGCACACCGCCAGCGTCTCATCCAGGCTGAGCGAATTGCCTAGCTCGCGCAGCAGTTGGAACAGATTCTGCTCCTCCCTGCGTGCCGCCGCGACGCGGTTCAGAAACGAAGCGCCGGTGTGTGCGCGTTGCGAAGCGTTTTCCTCCAGATCCCCCCAAACGGAGTTTGCTTCCAGGCCGCGCTGCCGTGCTTCGGCCACTTTCCGCTCCAGATCGGCGTAATGCAGCAGGAAAACCTCCACCACTTGCGGATCGAAGCTTTTGCCGCTTTCTGAGGCGATGTAGTCCACGGCCTGCTCGATGGTCATGGCCTTGCGGTGGTGGCGCGCCGAAATCAACGCATCCAGGCCCTCGGCCAGCGCCAGGATGCGCGCTCCGATGGGAATTTCTTCGCCTCTGAGGCCGTACGGGTAACCGCTGCCGTCCCATTTTTCCCTGTGCGCCCGGACGATCGGGGCCACCGGATAGGGGAAGCGCACTTGCTCGAGAATCTCCGCGCCCGCCATCGGGTGGATCTTCAGAGTCTCGAACTCAGCTTCGCTCAGCTCGCCGGGCTTGGTGAGAATATGCTCGGGCACGGCCAGTTTACCGATGTCATGCAGCATCGCCGCCACCTGCAGGGCTTGCAGTTCCGGGTCGGAGAGGCCGAGCTGCCGCCCGATCTCGCCGACGTAAATGCTCATGCGGCGCAGGTGACCGGTTTTGTTAGGGTCGCTTCCCTCCATGGCCAGGCCGAGCGTTTCGATCGTGCGGTGATGCAGGCTCGCCAGCTCGCGGATCTGGCGGCGGTCCTCATCCAGCCGGGCGGCGTATTGCCGGTAAGAGACGTACATCCAGTAAATCGCGGGAAGGATCAGCAGGCCGACATCCCATCCGCGCCCGTTGTGGACCAGCGTCAGCAATCCCGCCGCGCCGCCACCGGCCAGATAATGCGGAAAGGCCCGCAGGGAAGTCTCGCGCCAATGTTGCAGAACGCCCCGGCCGCCGTTCAAGCATCGTAAGGTGCTTCCCGGCAGCGTTGTCAGCAGGAAATAGATGGATGCCGATGCGGCCAGCGCCAACGGGGACGGCTGGCTCGGACCATAGGACACCAGATTGATGTGAAACAGGTAGGTTCCTGTCGCCGCCAGCGAAGCGACGCCCAGCTCAAAGGACAGCTCGGCCGCCGACATCCGTTTGCTGA
>CAZTKA010000181.1:0-5696 GCA_964614015.1 uncultured Bordetella sp.
GCCGCCGGCTTGACGGGCGTGACCACGGATCCGGCAAAGCTGGGTTACCCGGCCGTGAATTTCGCGGGCGCTTACAGCAGTCTGGGCGATCCGGCGCGAGCCGTAAGCCGCCGCAATATGAGCTTTGATTTGTTCAGCAACACCTCATGGGTGCGCGGCGGACACACCGTGAAATTCGGCGGGTATTTTTACCGGCTGCACTTCAATCCGCAGGATTCGCCTAACGCGCGCGGATCCTTCAGCTTTACGCCGCGCTTCAGTTCCTCCGCCGCCGGCCTAGCCGATGGCAACGCCTTCGCTGATTTCCTGCTGGGATACCCTTCGGCGGGACAAGCCGGGATCGGGCGGGGGAGCGAGGATGCGCGCACGAATTGGGCTCATGCCTTTGTGCAGGACGACTGGCGCACGACTCGCAACATTACGATCAATGCGGGCCTGCGCTATGAATTCAACGGGCATCTGACCGAAACCGGCAACCGGCTTTCGAACGTGCAAGAAGCGCGGTATGTGATCGCAAGCGACGACCAGGGCCGCATCCACCCGGAAGCGGCTCCGCTGCTGCCGCTGATTCCCGTTCCGTGGATCACGTCCAAGGACGCCGGTTATCACCGTTCGCTGCTGCGCCCCGGCTACGTGCGCATTTCGCCGCGGCTAGGCCTCGCGTGGTCACCGCGCGGCTCCACCACCACCGTAGTGCGGGCTGGATTTGGCCTGTTTTTCAACCAGTGGGCCTACAGCGTGCAGACTGTCCTCATGCAAAACCTGCCATTTTACTTTAATAAGAATGTGGCCGTCGCCACGGACTTGCTGATGCCGAATTTATCGATGCGGGATATGCTGCAGGCGCCAGCCACGGGCTCGATCGGCGGAAGCGGCATGGATCAAAACTACCGCAGTGAGTACGCCGAAAGCTGGACTTTCGCCATCCAGAAGGTGATCCGATCCAACTGGGCCGTGGAGGCGGGCTATTTCGGCTCCAAGGTGGTGGGCGCCGACGACACTACGTTTTACAATATCCCGGCGCCCGGCCCGGGGCCGATCGCCGCGCGCCGCCCGAATCCGAATTTGAGCGCCTTGCAGATCATTCACTGGGGCGGATACTCGAATTACCACTCGCTCAGTCTCAAGCTCGAAAAGCGGTTTTCATCCGGATTCAGCGTGAATGCGAATTATGTCTGGTCCAAGGCGACGGATGTGGCCTCGAGCCCCGGACCGACCTTTTCGGAAAGCAACTTTCCGCAGAACGTCTACGATCGCAAGGCCGAGGAGGCGTTATCGAGCTTCGACCACCGGCACCGCCTGGCTCTGAGCTTCAACTGGGAGCTGCCCTATGGCTTCGCGCTGCTGGGTTTTGGGACGTTCCAGAGCGGCGCTCCGTTCACGGTGAGCATTCCCTCCGATAACGCCAACATCGGACCCGGACCGCAGCAGCGTCCGGATGTGCTGCGGAATCCGAACCTGGCACGCCAGACGCCGGAGCGATGGTTCGACACCAGCGCCTTCGCGATGTCGGCTCCCTACAGGTTCGGCAACGCGGGACGCAACATTACGTTCGGCGACGGGCTGACCAACATGGATCTGTCGCTCCAAAAGATGGTGAAGGTGCGCGAGAACGTGAATTTGCAGATCCGCGGGGAATTCTTCAACGCGTTCAACAACACCAACTTTGCGGATGCGCCCGGGCGCATCGCGTTCACGCCGGGATTCGGACGATACTTTGCGGCGGAGAACCCGCGGCAGGCGCAGATTGCGCTGAAGCTGTTGTTTTGAACTAGAATTGAGGGCGGAGGCTACTCTATGCGCTTCGTTTTATCCGCGCTGCTGGCTGCCGCCGCCCTGGCTTTGATTCCGGGACGGGCCGCCGAACCCGATCCCAAGGCCATCACCTACACGCTGCCCGAGAACATCAAGTGGAACAAAGGCGCGGCGCAGGACAGCGCGATCCTGCAAGGCGACCCTTCCAAACCCGGCTTGTATGTGCAGCTCACTAAATGGCATCCCGGCAACATGAGCCGTCCCCACTCCCATCCCAACGACCGCTATATCACGGTGCTTTCCGGCACGTGGTGGATGGGCACCGGCCCGAACTACGATCCGGAGAGCACGTATCCGGTGAAAGCGGGAACCTACGTGGTGCACCACGCCAACCAACTGCACTACGACGGCGCTAAAGACGAGGAGTGCGTGCTCTTGATCGTCGGCATGGGCCCGGCGACCTCGACGAAGGCGAAGTAGGCGTCTGGTGGAGCCGCCGGGAGGCTGTCACCTCTTGACGAACTTCTGCACGCCTTTGGTGACGTCCGCGACAAAGATCTCTCCCTTGGGGCTCACCGCGATGTGGTGCGCTTCACCAAAATACTCATCCGGCTTGCCGATCGCCTCCAGCACCTTGCCGTCAAGATCCAGCTTCAGGATCTGGCCAGTGAAGCCGTTCACCATGTATATGAACTCCGTGCCGATATCCACGGAACAAGGGAGACCCATGTACTTCTGCTCGCGCACGAAATTTCCGTCTTGATCGAAAATCTGGATGCGCTGATTTTCGCGGTCGGTGACCCACAGCAGCCCCTTGGCATCGATGGTGATGCTGTGCGCGACGTCGAACTTGCCGGGCTCGGTGCCCTTGCCGCCCCATTGCTTGATCAGTCTGCCGTCACGGTCGAACTTGAAGACGCGTGCGTCGCCCCGGTCCAGGCCCGGGGTATGCCCTTGCGCCAGGAAGACCGCGCCGTCGCGGCCGAAGGCCACTTCGTTGGGTTGGTTCAGCAGGCGCGTGCCCGCGGCCTCATCCCACCTTCCGGCCTGCCCCTTGGTCCCGAGCATCAGCAGCACCTTGCCCTGCTGGTCCATCTTGACCACGATGTGCGTGCTGCCGTCCGCCACCCAGATGTTGCCCTCGGGGTCGAGCCGCAAGGCATGTGGTCTGTTCCCGAACAAGCCCTCGCCGAAGGCCCGGATGAACTTGCCGTTCTCGTCGAACTCGGAAACCGGCTGAGGGCCGCGATTCAAGACCCATAAGTGCCCTTTCGAGTCGAACGTCACGCTGCCGGGCAGCCCGAAATTGAGACCCGCCGGCAGCGTGAGCGGATTCGGAACGTGCACCAAATCGAGCAGCGGAGCCTGCTGCGGAATCAGCAGGGCAGGATTGGAAGGACGCTGCGCGAGGGCCGCCGCGCACGCCAGGACAAAGATCAGAATCCGTTTCCTCATCACAGCACCCCCGCTTGCCGCATCACGTTCTCGCACTTGGTGCGGATTTCGGCGCCGACCGCCTGCGGATCGCCGTTGGTCAGATGGGCCAGGAACAGCTCGACCGACAGCGCCCCGGAATACTGTTTTTCTTTGAGCTTTTGCAGGATCCTGACCACCGGCGCGCTGCCGTCGCCCGGAATCACGCGGCCGTTGTTGTCGATCAGCTCGCGCGGCGTGTCGAGGATGTCCTGAAAGTGCACGTGCGCGATCTCGCCTGGCCGGATCATGTCGAGGTCTTCGAACTTGCTCATGCCGCTCCAGAAGTGGAAGAAGTCGAGCATGGGGCGCACGTTCGGATGATTCGCCTCGCGGATCAGGCGGAGCGAGGTGGCCAGCGTCGAGATATGCGTCGAGGTGCGCGCGAACTCGATCATGGCCGTCAGGTTGAACTGCCTGGCGATTTCGCCCGCTTCGCGGATGCAGTCTGGAGTCGCCTTGAAATCGTCGGCGCTCACGCGGCGGTTGGTGACCGACGGGCAGTAGATCTTCTGCAGTCCGATGGTGGAGAACTGTTCGCAGCGGCGCTTCCACGTGTCCATCGACGTGAGATGCGCCGGCCCTGGAATCCACAAATCCGGCAGCACGGCGGCCGAGGAAACCGGAGTGAGTCCGTTGTCGGTGAGCACGGCTTTCGCGGCGGCCAGCGATTCCGTCTTGAGGAAATCGTCGAGCATCGTATCCGTAAGCTCGACGTACTGGATGCCGGCCTTGGCCCAGCCTTCAAGCGATCTGCGGTATCCCGCGGCGCGGGAGGTGTTTTGGTGAATCGAGAGCACCATTGTTCCTGCGGGCGTCTGCGCGGAAACCAGTCGCGAAACGGCGGCCTGAGCCACGGGAGCGAGAAGGACCATGCGGCGTGAGAGCATGTGCTCTACTATACCGCGGCTGGCTTCCTCTTGCCGGATGCCGTTTCATCCGGCGACCATGGCCGCCGGGCCTACTTCCCTGGTTCGAACTTCGGCATCTTGATGCGTCCTTCGAGGAATCCCTGGTTATTCTCCTCGCAAGAATACTCCTGAATCTCCCAGTCGGTGCGCAGCGTGAACGTGCGGTTGTGGACGATCGGCTTCGTGTACGTCTTCGGATCGTCGATCGTGATCTGGTAAGCGATGTGGCCCAGGTCGGTGCGCGTGAATCGCTCGGTGAGCTTCATCTGATCGCTGTGCGGGTGGCCGCTGGTATCCAGGCGCGTGAAGCCGTTGAAATTCGTGGTTTCGATGACCAGCGTGTCACCATCCCAGTGGCCCTTGGAATCTCCGAACCAGGAGGGGACTTTCTTGAACAAGGGCGGGCGGCCGTCCAGGGGCACTACCTTAAACCACGTATTCTGTTCGTACAGGAACGCGAAGTGTGTGGGCGTCTGCATAAACTGGACCGGGTCCGGCCCGGACAGCGAGCGCACATGTCCGAACGGAAGACACGAGCCGGTGTAATCGCCGTCTTCAGCGGGATTGTAGCTTTCCCACTTCTGTTTGCCCCATTCCGTGTAAGGCAGGGGACTGCCGATGGCGCGTTCGAGATCGGGAACATACGGCCGTTGCCAGACGCCGTTGAAGTCAGGTTTGCCCCATGGGGTCACCGGAGCGGGGCCCTCGGGCGGCTGATAGCCCCCCTTGGCGCCGCCCTTGCCACCCTTTCCGGCTCCCTTGACGGCGCCCTTGGCGGCATCGCCGCCGCCTTGCGCGGGCACAAGCGTGGCCGTAGCGATGCACAGGCACGCAAGAATCAGTCCGTATTTCATGATCGTCTCCTACTGGCGCAGCACAACGCTGCCATCCTTGCCGTTCACCACGCGCGTGCTGCACGTCCTGGAGCCATCCCGAGCCAGGATTCCGTCAATCACGATCTCATCGCCGGCCTTGACGCTGTCATGCGAGAAACCCGCGCGCGTCATGGCGTTAGGCGAGCCCAGCTCGCACTGCCATTTCTCGACCGCGCCCTGGGCGTTCTTCACTTCCAGATGAATGAACGCGTGGGGATTGCGCCAGTCGAGCTTGGTGACCACGCCTTGGAGCTTGATGGGCTTGGTGGAATCGAACTCAGCGGCGAGAGAATGATGCGCCAGCAGGCTGGCGGCTCCCACTGAGGCCAGGGAAATTGCGAGTATGAGCAGGCGAAGTTGCATGAACGAACTCCTAAAAAAACGCCTGATGAAGGCTGAGAATCTCCTTCTACTTCAGCACTTTTGCAGGTTGCGCGCAAGTGCATTCCGGCGCTCGGGCGCGGAGCGCTCAACGTACTGGCGCTCCAGGCGGCGGGCTGAGACGCGGGTGCGGTCAGCGGAAAGCTTTCCACACCAGCACCCCCGCACCCGCCAGAAACCCAAGCAGCGCTTGATGCTCCTGGTTCTTGAAGTACACGGACCAACGGAAGGACCGCTTCCCGGACGGGTTGGAAAGCCGGGGTAACAGCTTCGGCACGCGCCGCGCGTAGTCCCCGTAGTT
>CAZTKA010000182.1:0-5629 GCA_964614015.1 uncultured Bordetella sp.
TGGTGCGGCTGACGGTCCGCCCGCTGTTCCGCATCAGATATTCCAGAATGCTGAACTCCTTCGGGGCCAGATCGATGTTCTCGCCGCCCCGCGTGACCTTGCGCCGGATGCAGTCGAGCGTCAGGTCGCCGACTCGCAGACGTTCCGGCATCGGCTGGCCTCGCCGCAGCAGAACACGAATGCGCGCAAGGAGTTCAACAAAAGCGAAAGGTTTGATCATGTAATCATCGGCGCCGGCTTCCAAACCTTTGACACGGTCATCCACTCCATCGCGCGCGCTCAGAATCAAGACCCTGGAGGACGACATCCGGCTGCGAAGCGTCTGCAAAACCTCCAATCCATCCATGTCCGGAAGACCCAGGTCGAGCACCACGAGTTCGTAGTGCTTGCCATAGGACAGCTCCAGCGCGGCCGCGCCGGTTTCCGCGACGTCCACCTCGTATCCGGAGCTGCTTAGCCCGCGAGACAAGAAATCCGTGATCCTCGCCTCGTCCTCCACGATCAATATCGCCATGCAATCCTACCGGCCTCGCTTCGATCGAAAATCTTCGACCATTGGCATCCGCACGACGCGGCACATTTCAAAGAGCCTGGAACGGGCCCGCGATCCGATCAATTCCGCAAGGGTCCGGCGGTGAACCGGCGTTCCGCCCGCGCTCGCATACGCTATGCTCCCAGTATCCTCCAGGTCCAAGTTTGTTGTGGCGATCAGCACTTTGCGGTGGTTACACCGGTGCGTCACGATCGAGGTCACCGTATCCTCCACCCAATCCGTTACGCGGTGTGAGCCTAGATCGTCCAGCAGAAGGATTTCCGTGTCCAGGGCCGCGCGGTATGCCTCGCGGTCGCTCGATCCGGACGAGGGGTCATAGCCCGAGCGGATGCGATTCAGCAGGTCCTGATAATCGAAAAACAAGCCCTCGTGTCCGCGGTCGATCAAAGTTTTAAGGACCGCCACGGCCAGATGCGTCTTCCCCGTGCCCGTGTCTCCGGCGAAAAGCAACCCGGGCCGGTCCGAGGCCGGAAACTCGCGCAGGTAACTGCGCACCTGCATCAGCACCGTGCCCAAGCCCTGTTTGGCGACGGGGTTATCCTGCGGGATCTGAAAATTTTCCAGCGTGGCCCGTTCGTAGTTGGCGGGAATGCCGGCCGCCTGCCGCCGCCGCGCGGGCCGCGCGGCGGCCGTGCAGGAGCAGGCCACGGCGCCGGAAAGCCCTGCCCGCTCGACGATCCTCCAGCCCGTCCCGTCACAGATCGGGCATACATCGGCAGCCATTGTTTCCATGTTACTCAACCCTGTCAGTCAACGATGATCAGAACGTCCCCGGCGCCGACCGTCGCTCCGGCCTGCGCGCGGACCTCGGCGACGCGCCCCGCCTGCGGAGACTTCATTTCGTTCTGCATTTTCATGGCTTCCACCACCACCAATCCTTGACCGGCTTCCACCCGATCGCCGGGAGCCACCAGGACGCGAATCACCTTGCCCGGCATGAGCGCTGCAATGCGCTGCCGGCCACGGCCGGCGTGCGCGCGCTCAGCCTCGCGCAGATCGCGCGGATCGAACACTTCGATCGGCAAAACGCGGCCGTTGACGCAGGCTTCGCCGCGAGTCCCGGGCGCAACCCGGTAGCTACGCGTCCCGATGCGAACCAGGTACGCACCGGGCGCCGTCGCTTGAATCTCGAACGAGCCCTGAATGCGCTCCCCCTCGGCGCGTTCGTACGCGAACGCCCCCCCTTCCACCTGGAGCCGCGCGCGCCCGCCGCTGACGACAACCTCGCGCTTCAACGCAGCAACTCCTGGCGCCCGCTCGCCAGCCAGGCGCTGGAGGACGCAAGCCGCGGAGATGGCCTGGAACTTGTCAGCGCCAGTACCAGCGCCGCGGCGGCCTCCGCTTCCAGCTCCGGTGCGGCCGAACCCCTGCGCGCCAAGAATTCCTCCAGAAACGCCGTCGAGAGCCCCCCTTGGCGGAACACAGGATCCGAACAGATCTGGCGGAACAAGTCTAGATTGGTGCGCATGCCGGTCAGTTCGTACTCGGCCAGCGCGCGCTGCAACCGCTGGATCGCCTGCTCCCGGCCGGCGCCCCACACACACAGCTTGGCGAGCAGCGGATCGTATTCGAGCGGAACGTTCCAGCCGGCAAATACGCCTGAATCAACGCGGACGCCTGGGCCGGAAGGCTCCCGCAAATGCACCACGCGCCCCGCAGAAGGCAGGAACTGCCGCTCCGGATCTTCCGCGTACAGGCGGCATTCGATCGCGGCGCCGCGCCAGTTCACATCCTCCTGTCGGACCGTCAAGGGCTCGCCCGCGGCGATCCGCAACTGCCATTCCACCAAATCCAGCCCCGTGACCAACTCCGTGACCGGATGTTCCACCTGTAGCCGCGTGTTCGCCTCGAGGAAATAGAACTGGCCGCCTGCGTCCGCCAGGAATTCGATGGTGCCCGCGTTGGTGTAGCCGGCGGCGCGCGCGACCTTGACCGCCGCCGCGCCCATGCGCGCGCGCATCTCGGGGAATTCGCGGAGCAGCGGCGACGGGCATTCCTCGATCA
Source organism: uncultured Bordetella sp. (assembly GCA_964614015.1). Taxonomy (GTDB): domain Bacteria; phylum Acidobacteriota; class Terriglobia; order Bryobacterales; family Bryobacteraceae; genus Palsa-187. Next base: position 2,558 of record CAZTKA010000182.1, read on the forward strand.
CCTTCTGGTGCCGGCGCTGGATGGAACACTCGCGCTCGCCCAGATGAATCATGTTGCCGTGATGATCGCCCAGGATCTGGATCTCGATGTGCCGCGGCTCGGCCACCAGTTTTTCCAGATACACCGATCCGTCCGCGAAGGCGCGCCTGGCCTCGCTGGAAGCATCGCGCAGGGTGGCCTCCAACTCCTCCTCGCGATCGACCCGCCGCATCCCCTTGCCCCCGCCCCCGGCCGAGGCTTTGACCAGCACGGGATAGCCGAGCCGGCGAGCCTCATCGCGCGCTTCCGAGATGCTCGACACCGCGTCCGTGCCGGGCACGACGGGCACGCCGGCCCCGATCGCCAACTCACGGGCGCGCGTCTTCGATCCCAATGCTTCGATCGCGGCCGGAGGCGGGCCGATGAACACAAAACCGGCCGACTCACAGGCTGCCGCGAATGCGGCGTTCTCGCTCAGGAATCCGTAGCCCGGGTGAATCGCTTCGGCGCCGCTGCGGCGCGCGGCCTCCAGAATGCGGCTGACGTTCAAATAGCTTTCCGAGGCAGGCGCCGGCCCCACGCATTCCGCCTCGTCCGCAAGTTGGACGGCCAACGCGGCGCGGTCCGCCTCCGAATAGGCGGCCACACTCCCCACGCCCATTTCCCGCAGTGCGCGGACCAGCCGCACGGCAATCTCGCCGCGGTTTGCAATCAGGACCTTACGGAACACAAGCTCGATTCTAGCAGCGCGGCCACACTCACGCCGTGCGAGAGCGCAAGACCGCAACGGTAGCGCCCCATCCGCCGGACTCCGCCGGAGCATCGCCAAACGATTCCACCCAGGGGGCTTCTGCCAGAACCCTGCGAACCATCTCCCGCTGCACGCCGATCCCCCGGCCGTGAATAATCCGGATGTGGGTAAAGCCTAAGCGCCTTGCCTCCGACAGATACTCGAGAAGCACTTCTTTTGCCTCGCGCGGTGAAACGGTGTGCAGATCGACGGTATCTGTTACAGGTATACGGACCGGTTGGTCAAACGGAGGGACGGACACAATGCCTCAAGCATATACCTTAGAACGCCTCAGCGTTCCGTACCAAACCCTTAGGTTTTCTTTTCTTAGTACAGTGAAGCGCCGAAGGATAGCTGATAAAATCGGGTTTGTCAGAGTGGGAAATTCACACCATGCTGTGCTTCTTGTGTGGTAGAAAAATCAGCTTGCTGCGATCCTTGCTGGATCAGCAATATTGCTGCGCCGAACACCGCAAGGAAGCCCGCCTGGCGTCTTCCCAGGCGCTGCGCGACGAAGAGGACGTGGAATCCTGGGCTGTGGCTCGTTCGCGGCACCGCGACAAAATCAAGACCAGAAACGCCCCGACCGCTGGTCAGACCGCGTCGATTTTCGCCTTTCTCACCGTGGCGGCGTTGCTCGTGGCGGCCATGCTCCTTCCGGGGCCGAAACCCGGCGCTGCGTTCCCCTCGGTTTCCCTGGATCCCAGCGTCAAACGCGGCTTGTTTGAGCGGGCTGGTGATGCGCTCGGCGAAATGGTTCGCAGCAGCACGCCGATCACCCTCCGGCACACCTTCCCGGCTGGGCGCCTTTCGGAAATGGCCGGCAATGTAAGCGACTGGGCGACTCTCCAACTGGCCGGCGCCGGCAGGATCGATGATCCGCGCGACTGGCTGGGCAAGACGCGCGTCGGCTCTGCCCGCCTCCGGCTGTGGAAGAGTTCCACCAGCCTGCACAACTATCAGATGGAGTTCCAAGCCAAGATCGAGAAAACCAGTCTGAGCTGGGCCTTCCGCGCGTCCGAGAACGGCGATCACTATGGCGCCAAGCTGGCCATTTTGAAGCCCGGCCCCTTGCCCAATGCGGGTCTCATCCGGTACTCCTTGGTGGACGGCCGGGAGTGGGACCGCGTGCAGCTTCCTGTGCCGGTCACTCTGGAACGCGGCGCCAACTACCGGATCCGCGTGACCGTTCAGGATGATCATTTCATCACCTACCTGAACGGACGCGTGATCAGCAGTTGGACGGACAACCGCATCCAGCGCGGCGGCGTCGGCTTCTTCGACGATCCGGACGATCCGCAGCAGATCGCCTGGGTGAGCCTCTCGGAGCGCGACAGCTTCCTCGGCCGCATGCTGGCGCACTTTTCTCTGCTGATCGCCCCCCGCGTGCCCCCCGAATAGCGCTCCATGGCGCGGACCACCAGTTCTGCCGCACCGCCATTCACGGCCGCGTTTGCGCCGCCACCGGCGGTGGCCTTACGGCCCGAGTTTCCCGCGGACTCCGGCCAGCCTTGCGCTACTATCGAAGAAAATGCCGCAGACCACCGATGCTCCCGGGATTCACACTGGAAGCCAGGATCAACTTACACCTCTCTACCATGTCGTCCTCCTCGACGACGATGAACACACCTACGCCTACGTGGTCGAAATGCTGTGCGCGATCTTTTGCATTTCCCCGGACGCCGCCTACCGGCACGCGGTCGAAGTCGATACCACCGGACGCACCGTGGTGATCACCTGCGAAAAGGAACAGGCCGAGTTCGGGCGCGACCAGATCCACGCCTACGGCGCTGATCCCCGCATGCCGAATTCGAAGGGCTCGATGAGCGCCATCATTGAGCCGGCCGGAAGCGTTGCCTGAGCCGCCGCTATTTCGCCGGCTGGCTGGGCCCGCTGGGGGCGATCCAGTATCCGCCGCGCGTGCGCACTTCGACGTCCGGCCGCGCGACCCGCACCTGGATTTCGTGATACCCGCCTTCGTTGCGGTTGCTCGGCAGATACGTCAGCATGTACTGGCTGTGAATCTCGCTGCCAATCTTGCTGATGGCTTCCTCCAATCCGGAGAGGCTGGCGAAATTGTGCTCGCGGCCTCCGGTTTCCTTGGTGTACACTTCCAGCATGTTGGGAACGAAGATCCCTTTGACCGCCGTGTAGATCTCCTTGATGATCGGCGTCCAGTTGCCCATGTTCATCTGCGCGTCGGTGGTGCCCGTGCGGATGGTGCCCATGGGCAGCGGCGAACGGTACTCGGGCGGGATCGGATTCGGGCGGTTCGGCTCCGCCTTGGCAGTCAACTGGTTGAG
>CAZTKA010000183.1:0-5609 GCA_964614015.1 uncultured Bordetella sp.
TAGCTCGCAAGGAGCGGCAGATTTACAGTCTGCTGCCATTAACCGCTCGGCCACCTGTCCATTGGAAAACCGCGCAACCCTCCAGCTCGCCGTTGCTGCCAACGGGATTCGCGATGCCTGGCCGGAGGGGACTCAGCGCACACGGAACCCTGGTTCGGCTAGCACCGAGTTTTCTAAGTATAGCAGAGACCGCCGGAAGGCGGAAGGGCCTTCCGGACAACTCGCGGCTCGCCTTTAACCGCCACAAATACGGCTACTTAAACCCACAAACAGGGCTACGCAAAATCCCCTAGGCGCAGCACGATCAGCGGCCCGCCTCCAGCGCGGGGCCGGACCTTTAACATTCGCGCAAGCTAGTACTTACAGGGCAAAGCGGTTTAGTTGAAAGGCCACGATTTCTGTTGACTCATGGCCAGAACCGTAATAAAGTATTATGTATCAGGCGAAAAGCAAATGCGCCAGAAAAGATTTAGAATCGGAGGCCGGTTCGGGTGATCCCGCAGTCTGGGTCACTGGCGATTGAGAAATTATGAGACTCGCATTGATGCTTGCAACAGCGCTGGTGGTTAGTCTGCCGGCATTTGGGACGCATGTAGCGTGCCCATCCACGCCAACGGCGCTTAGTTTGGCGCCTTTTTCTCCCCCCGGCGACGGGGGCTGTAACTCATTCAATCTCCAGTTTTCCAACTTCGTCATTACGAATTGGACAACATCTACCCCCACAATCGCTTTTATACCGTTGGAGCCGACCAGTCCCGGACTTGGAGTGGCCCTGACGGACGTCGCGGGGGCGAGTCCCACTGGCAGTTACTTCCAGTTGAGCCCAATTCCCCCAAACGGGCCAATGGTCGGCTGTTCGTCGAATAGCGGATCTGCGGGCTGGTGTATTCAGGGCGCAAACAAGGTGCTTTCATCCAGCGTCACGTACCAGGTGACGACCAGCAGCGGAACGTTTAGTGAGTATAATTTGTTCGTATCGGCAGCCATGCACACCGTAGGCAGTGCGGGTACGGGCCTTCCCGCACAGGCGACCTTTTTCCGGGAAATCTGTCTTGGAACAACCACTTTCACGCTCCTTTCGGATGGCTCGGTGGACCAGAGTGCCTGCTCCGGCTATTTTGTGATGCAGCTTGGCACGCTCGGTTTCACCGGCCAAACGAACGTGTACCAAACCGTCAATCTGAACGTGGATTTCGCCCCGCAAACGCAAGCCGCCATCCGCGACACCGTCTTTCTAAAAACGCAGAATGGCAACGGCTCCTGGTCCGCTATCGGGTCGGCCGATTTTCTGGTACCCGAGCCGGGGACGTTCGCGATACTGGGCTCGGCTCTGGTGGGCCTAGGCCTGGCGCGTTTCCGCCGCCGTCAGCGGACCTGAGTTCGCAAATCTGGTTATCCTGAGAGACCCGGGAGCAGGCGCTCGCCGGGTTTTTCTTTTCCGGACCTGCCCCGGCGAGGAAACGATATCTAACTCAAAATCAACAAGTTTGAATCAATGATCACATTTTTTAGTGTCGCCATGAATTAGTACGACCGTATCCAATCTCACAGTACTTTTTCTGCATAGTTCTAATTTCTAAACCTGATAGCACGTTAGTACTAGTCAGGCTAAGCTTGAGCCATGAAACGCTTCACAATGCTTCTCACCATGCTTCTGATCGCTTCGGTCACAAGCCTCCCATTGAACGCCGCGAAGAAGGTGCGTCAGGCGGCGTCGGCGCCATCCACACCGACCGTTACCGTCTCCTGTGCGGTCTGCTCCGTCGGCTCGCCGATAACGATCAGTGCTTCAGGTTTTGCCGAAGGGTCCGCGGTGTTGTCTTTGACGGGCCCGGCAACGACGCTGGCGTTGGTGGCAGTTGACAACAGCGGCTCGTATTCGGTCACCTTCACGCCCACCGCGGGTTGGATTCGCGGCAACTACCTGGTCACGTTTTCGCAGAACAACACTTCCGCCAGCACCTCGTTCGAACTGCTTTAGCTCTGGGGGCACACGGTAGCGATCTCAGCGGGCTTTTGAGGAGTCGGCGGAGGCAGTGGCTCCGCCGGTTCGGACGACCCGGCCAGCCCTGTTGGCCGGGTTTTGCTTTCCTGGGGCGGCCTCACGCGGTAGAATGGTCAAAGCCCAAGCGGGAGTAACTCAGTGGTAGAGTCACAGCCTTCCAAGCTGTTGGTCGCGGGTTCGATTCCCGTCTCCCGCTCCATTCACACGCCCCAGCAGTAATCCTCGACCGCCTTGGCCACTTCGGCGTCGCGCTCGATGAGGCGCATCAATTCCAGGCGCAGCGCGTCAATCAAGGCGAACCAGCTTGCCTCGACCACGTTCTCGGAAATTCCCACCGTCGCCCAACTGCGCCGGTGGTCCGACCATTCGACCAGCACGCGGACGCGGGCCGCGGTGCCTTTCTTGTTGTCGAGTACGCGGACCTTGTAATCGGTGAGCCGCACGCTGGTGATCTCCGGATACAGTCCCGACAGGCACTGGCGCAGCGCCAGATCGAGCGCGTTCACGGGGCCGTTGCCCTCGGCCGTCGCCGAATACACGGCGTCCTGCGCCTTGAGCGTCACGGTGGCGGTCGAACCCGTGTGGCGCGTGGTGGCCTCGTAGCTCAGCACTTCGAACAGTTGCACGCCCGGATTCAGCGCCTCGCGCACCACCAGCTCGAAGGTGCCTTCGGCGGCCTCCAGCTCGTAGCCTTGAAACTCGAGATGCTTGATGCGGTCCAGCAACTCACGCCGCGCGGCATCGTCCAGGCGGTCTTCGAGTCCGTGCTGCTTCAACTTGTACAGCACATTGCCCTTGCCCGAAAGATCGCTCAACAGCACGCGCTGCCGGTTGCCGACCAGTTTGGGATTCACATGCTCGTAGGTTTTGGAATCCTTCAGCACCGCGCTCACGTGCACGCCGCCCTTATGGGCGAAGGCGCTGTGGCCGACGTAAGGCTGGTCGTTGCGCATGGGAAGATTGGCCAGTTCGGCGATGTAGCGAGCCGTGGCGGTGAGGTTCGCCAGGCGCTCCTTGCCGATGGTGGTGTGTCCCATCTTGAGCTCGAGGTTGGCGATGATCGTGGTCAGGTTCGCGTTCCCGCAGCGCTCGCCGTAGCCGTTCATGCAGCCCTGCACGTGCGCGAAGCCCTGGCCGACCGCCGCCAAAGCGTTGGCGACCGCGAGCTCGCAATCGTTGTGGGTGTGGATGCCGAGCACGCCATCGAAGCGCTTGCGCACCTCGGCGCAGATTTCCGACAGCTTGCTGGTGAGCATGCCGCCGTTTGTGTCGCACAGGCACAGCACGTCGGCTCCGGCGTTCTTGGCGGCTTCGAGCGTGCGCAGGGCGAAATCGCGGTTGGCCTTGTAGCCGTCGAAGAAATGCTCGGCGTCATAGACCACTTCGCGGCCGTGCGCTTTCAAATACCGCACCGTGTCGGTGATCAGCTTCAGGTTTTCCTCTTCGGTGATGCCGAGCGCGCGGTGCACGTGCAGGTCCCAGCTTTTCCCGAAGATCGTAACCACCGGAGTTCCGGCGGCGAGCAGAGCGTTCACGCTGGCGTCTTTCTCGACCGTGTTGCGCGCCATGCGGGTCGCTCCGAAGGCCGTCAGCCGCGCATGCGAGAGCTTCACCTCCTTGGCGCGCTCGAAGAACTCCTTGTCCTTGGGGTTGGAGCCCGGCCAACCGCCCTCGATATAGTCGATGCCCAGTTCGTCCAGCTTCCGCATGACAAGAAGCTTGTCCTCGGCCGAGAAGCTGACCGCCTCGCCCTGGCTGCCGTCGCGCAACGTGGTATCGAAGGTGAAGACTCGCATAACGCCTCAATCCGGCGCCGGGGGGCGCCCTTCGGGCCGCCCCTGGCCCCTGTTCTAAGCTACTCCTACCTCTTTCTTCTTCTTCAGGAACGTCATCATGCTGCGCAGCTCGGCGCCGACCTTCTCGATCTGCTGGTTCTCCTGCGCCGCGCGCATGGCCAAAAACTTCTTGCGGCCGGTGCGGTTTTCCTCCATCCATTCCCGGGCGAACTGGCCCGATTGGATCTCGGCCAAAATTTTCTTCATCTCGGCGCGCGTCTGATCGGTGATCACACGCGGGCCGCGCGTGTAGTCGCCGTACTCGGCCGTATCCGATACGGAATACCGCATGTAGCTGAGACCGCCCTCGTATATCAAATCGACAATCAGCTTCACTTCATGTAGGCACTCGAAGTACGCCATTTCCGGGGCATAACCCGCTTCGACCAGGGTCTGGAAGCCCGCCCGGATCAGCTCGCTGATACCTCCACAGAGCACGGCCTGTTCCCCAAAAAGGTCGGTCTCGGTCTCTTCCTTGAAGGTGGTTTCCAGGATGCCCGCACGCAGGCAGCCGATGCCGCCGCCATACGCCAGAGCGTTCTTGAGCGCGTTGCCGGAGGCGTCCTGGTGGATGGCCACCAGCCCCGGAACTCCCTGCCCTTCGGTGAACACTTCGCGCACGCGATGTCCGGGGGCCTTGGGCGCGATCATCGACACATCGATGTCGGTGGGCGGCTGGATGAAGCCAAAGTGGATGTTGAAGCCGTGGGCGAACATCAGCGTCTTGCCGGGCTTCAAGTGCGGCGCGATCTCGTTCTTGTACAGGTCGCCCTGGATGTGATCCGGCACCAGGACCATGATGAAGTCGCCGGCCCTGGCCGCTTCGGCGGCGCTCAGCACTCTCAGCCCCGTGGCTTCCGCCTTGGCGCGGCTCTTGCTGCCTTCCGGCAATCCGACCACGACATTGACGCCCGAATCGCGAAGATTCAGCGCGTGTGCGTGTCCCTGACTGCCATAGCCGATGATGGCGCAGGTCTTGCCGTTGAGCAGCGAAATATCGCCATCTTGTCCGTAGTAACGTTTGATCATTGTGTTGTATCCCTGGTTATTCTGATTCGGTGACTGGCTCGAAGTGCTCCTTGCGCACCGGCGGAGCCAGCTTCAATTTCCTGACTTCCAGCGGAACCGCGACCAGTCCCGACCGGGTGACCTCGATGTCGCCATAGCGCTCGATCACGCGGATGAAGGAATCGAGTTTTTCCGGGTCGCCGGTGGCCTCCAGCGCGAATCCGTCCACGGTGCTTTCCACCGCGCGGGCGCCGAAGATTTCGGCTTCCTTGAGAATAATGGCGCGGTCTTCCTTGGAGGCGCGCACGCGCACCAGCACCAGCTCGCGGCGGACCGCTGAGGCTTCGGTCAGGTCCTGCGCCTGCAGCACGTTGATCAGCTTGTTGATCTGCTTGATCACCTGGGCGCACTGGCTGGGATCGACGTCGACCACAATGCTCATGCGTGACAGCTCGGGGTCGAGCGTGCGGGCGACCGTGAGGCTCTCGATGTTATATCCGCGCGCGGACAAGACTCCGGTCACACGCATGAGCGCCCCCGGTTTGTTCTCCACCAGCAGCGATATCAACTGCAACATTCTGGCTCCTAACTCCTTCAGGCGCTCACCGGCTGCGGCTGGCCCAGCACCATCTCATTGATCGCCCCGCCCGCCGGAACCATCGGATAAACGTTCTCATACGGCGAGACCCGCACGTTGAGCAGGTACGGACCCGGCTCGCGCACGGCCTCTTCCAAGGCTCCGCGCAGCTCGCGCGGGTTCT
>CAZTKA010000184.1:0-5608 GCA_964614015.1 uncultured Bordetella sp.
GTAGCGGTGAACTCGGGTCCGCTGCTGCACGTCGAGGATCTGCCCTCCGCGCTGCGCAACTTCATGGTCCAGAAAAAAGCGCAGTATCTGATGGCGGCGGCCGCAAGCGCGGCTGGAACGCCCGCGCCCGCGGATATCGATTTTACGGCGGCCGCCTCTTCGGAGCCTGTGCTGCCTTCGTTGCCGGGCGTGGTGCCGCTGGCGGTCCTCGAAAAGCGGGCGATCCTAAACGCGCTGGAGTACACCAAAGGGGACCGGGCGGTGGCGGCGCACTTGCTGGGGATCGGCCGCACGACGCTGTATCGGAAATTGAAGGAGTACGAAGGCGCGAGCTGAGAGTAACTGCGGCGTTCCCGCACTAATCCTCCAGCCATGCATCTCCGCATTCTGGCCGTTGAATCCAATCCGGACGATCTGCTGTTCCTCCGGGACGTCCTGGAAGACCTCGACTGTGTTCCCGGCTGGTCCGCGTGGGCGCAGGCCAGAGCCGTGTACGCTTCCAGTTGGGCGGAAGCCGAACCGCACCTGCTGGCAGATCCGCCGCATGTCGTGCTGTTAAATCCCGAGGTGGGCGATTGTCCGGGGACCGAAGCGTTCCGGCGGATTCAGCGTCTTGCCCCGCAGTGTCCGGTCGTGTTGCTGCTGGACAACGAAGATCCGGCGCTGGCCGAGCAGCTTCTTCGTGAAGGCGCGCAAGAGTACCTTCTCAAGCGGGAACTGGACTGCGCGCCGCTGGCTCGCGCCATCCGCAACGCGGTGAACCGGCATCGCCTTCTCACGGCGGCGCGCTCGGTGGCCATGGCGGACCTTCTGACCAGACTGCTCAGCCGCAATGCGTTTTTGCTGCTCGCCGAAAGAGACCTGCGGCTGGCGGAACGCCTGGGGCGCCGCGTCATCATCGTCGTCGCCGAACCCGAGCCGCGATATGGCCGCGCCAGCGCCCCGGACATTCGCCTGGCCGAGGCCGCCGAGGAACTCCGCGTCCTGACCGGCTCAACGGATCTTATTGCCCGCATCGCCCCGGACCGCCTGGCGGTGGCTATTCTCGACACGGAGCAGGAACCCGCGGAGGACGTCTGGGCGCGCATGTACACGGCCAGTGGGGAGCGAAGCCTCCGCCTGGGAGCGGCGGTGTTCGATCCAAACAGACCGGCGGCGCTGGAGGACCTGCTGGAGCGCGCCAGCCACGATCTGAAGCCTTCCGAAACGACCGTCGCGTCGTAGGCGGCGCGCAAGACGGCGCCCGCAGGTCCATGCGACGATAACTTCCAGTGTCTGTCGCGATCGATGCCACCTACAGCGTGGGCCGGAACCTGACGGGCGTGGGCGTCTACTCCCGCGAAATCCTGTCCGGCTTGACGTGGGCCCACCCGGAGGAGCGGTTCCTTCTCTGCTATCGCCCCCACCGGTTTCTCCGCTCGCTCGGGGAAACGCTGCCGCGCAACGCATCGCGGCGGCTGCTGCGGAGCACGCCTCCGCGCGCGGATCTATTTCATTCCTTGAACCAGCGTCTGGACTGGCGCGCGCACCGGGCCGTCGCCACCTTCCACGATCTGTTCGTGATGACCGGCGATTATTCGACGCCCGAGTTCCGCGAACGTTTCACTCGCCAGGCTCGCGAGGCCGCCGAACGCAGCGATCTGGTCATTGCCGTGTCGGAATTCACTGCGAGTCAGGTCGAAACGCTGCTGGGCGTGGAACGGGCGCGCATCCGTACGGTGCACCACGGGGTCCGGATGCCCGCGCTGGGCACGCAGCCGCGCGAGAAGTTGATTCTATTCGTCGGCGCGATCCAGCGCCGCAAGAACGTGGCGCGGCTGGTACGCGCCTTTGCGTGCGCCCCTCCGGACTGGCACCTGGCGCTCGCCGGAGACGCGAACGGATTCGGCGCGGCCGAGGAACTTGCGGCCGTGGAATCCAGTCCGCGCCGGAAGGATATTCAGGTGCTCGGCTACGTTTCCAGTTCCGAGATGGATGGATTGTACCGGCGCGCCTCGATCTTTGCGTTCCCTTCGCTTGACGAAGGGTTCGGCATGCCGGTTCTCGACGCCATGGCCTATGGAGTCCCGGTGCTCGCATCGGGCCGGTCCGCGATTCCGGAACTGGTGAGGGATGCGGGCTTGCTCGTGGATCCGCTGGACACCGACGCCCTGGCGAGCGCGCTGGAGCGGCTGACATCGGATGAAAATCTGCGGCAGGAACTCGCCAGACGCGGCTTGCGCAGGGCCTCAGAGTTCAGTTGGGAAGCGGCTGTCGGGAAGACCTGGGCCGTCTATGCGGAACTCCGGTGAGCGGTGTGCTCGCGCGCGTGGTCTTCGGCCGCCTTGGTGAGCTCGCCCATCCTCGCTCCGGTGATCGAGAGCGCGACGGCGCCGGCGGCGAGCAACGGCAGCTTGACGACCGCCCACAGCAGCAGCGAGAAACGCGCCGCCTCGGCTGCGGGGATCGCGAAGCTGTATTCCAAAAACTCCTTCGTGATGACCTGGAACACGCCGAGCGTCGCAGGCGCCTGCGGCAAGGCCGCGGCCAGGCGCAGCAGCATCATCAAAGCAATCGAAGCGCTCGTGTGGACACCGAATCCATAGCCGCTCGACAGCACCCAGACCGGAACCGCTTGCAGCAGCAGATACGGAACGGTGAACAGAAAGGCCAAGGCCAGCGACCAGGAATGGCCGATATGGGCTAGGTCGCTGCGCAGAACCGCCATGCGGAGGCGCCAGCCTTTGGCCGCTGCGGGCGCTTTCTTCGGCTCGGGCGAAAACAGAACAACGGCGAACACCACCCCGCCGATGAGCACGGCCGCGCCCAGTCCTTCGGTCAAGTAGATGAAGCTGCGGGGCACGTCAGCCGTGTTCAAAAGGAATTCCAGTGCGATCCACATCAGCAAGCCGTCAAAGACGCGCTCGATGACCACACTGGTGACGGAGACGGAAAAGGGCAGCCCGGTCCAGCGGGTCATCAGGTAGGAGCGCAGCAGTTCGCCGCCCCGGAACGGCAGCAGTTCGCTGGCGAACAGCCCCACGAAAACGGCGCGCACAGATTGCACAAAGGGAAGGCGCACGACGGGAGCCACGAGTGTCTTCCAGCGCAGCGCCTGAAATGCGTAGACGCTCAATTGCGTGGCGGCCGCGCCGGCAATCCACCACCAGTTCAACGTGGCGGCATCGGCCCGGAGCCTGCCCAGATCGGCGTCGCGCAGCGTCCAGGCGAGCGCCGCCAGCGAGACAAGATTGGTCAGGACGACGATTGCCACGCGGGCCCGTGTGGACTGTGTCTTCCCCAAACATTCATGATACCGCCGGAACGTTGTCGAGACGGCGCCGTCGCGGCAGAATACAGCGTGGCGCTCCCCGCGCGGGTACAATGGCCCCATGAACACATCCGATCTGGAAAGCTTGCTTCCCGAAATTGCGCCTGAGAACCGCCGCCAGTTTCTGGTGACCAAGCTGGCGGTGGGCTTTGCGCTCGCCGTGCGCCCCATCGGCGCCCAAATCATCACTACCAACACCGAAGGGCTGACCGCGGGCGAAGTCAAAATCCCGGTCGCCGATGGCGAGATTCCGGCCTACCGCGCTTGTCCTTCGCGCGGAGGAAATCTCCCGATCGTTCTGGTCGTCCAGGAGATCTTCGGCGTGCACGAACACATCAAAGATATTTGCCGCCGCCTCGCCAAGGCCGGCTATTGCGCTGTTGCTCCCGAGCTGTACGCGCGACAGGGCGACGTCTCGAAAATCGAAAATATCCAGGAGATCCTCAACACCGTCGTGAGCAAGGTTCCCGACGCGCAGGTGATCAGCGATCTGGACGCCGCCGTCGATTGGGCCGTGCGTAATTCCCGCGGCTCGCGCAATCGCGTAGCGATCACCGGTTTCTGCTGGGGCGGCCGCATCGTGTGGCTGTATGCGGCGCTGAATTCCAACGTGAAGGCCGGCGTGGCCTGGTATGGACGCCTGGAAGGCCCGGCCAACGCGCTCACGCCGAAGAATCCCATCGATTACGCCGGCGCGCTGAAGGCTCCGGTGCTCGGGCTGTACGGCGGCAGGGATGCCGGCATACCGCAGGAGTCCGTGCAAAAGATGCGCGCCGCGCTGACGGTCGTGAACGATCCTTCGGAAATCGTGGTGTATCCCAACGCCGAGCACGGCTTTCACGCCGACTACCGCCCAAGTTACAACAAGGAAGCCGCGCAGGACGGCTGGAACCGGCTGCTGGCATGGTTCAAGAAGTACGGCGTGTAGCGCTCACTTCATCGCCGTGATCACCGCGTCGGTGAACTCATTCGTTGTCGCGCTTCCGCCCACGTCCTTGGTGGTGTGCTTCTTTTCCGCGTAGACCGTCTCCACAGCAGCCTTCAGCTTCCCGGCCGCCTCCGTTTCCTTGAGATGCCGCAGCATCATCACTGAGCAGAACATCATCGCGGTTGGATTCGCGAGGCCCTTGCCTGCGATATCCGGCGCCGAGCCGTGTACGGCCTCGAACACGGCGTGTTTTTCGCCCATGTTGGCGCCTGGAACAATGCCCAGCCCGCCTACCAACCCGGCCGCCAGATCGCTGATGATGTCGCCGTACAGGTTCGGCAGCAGCAGCACGTCGAACTGCTCCGGCCGGGTGACCAGTTGCATGGAGGCGTTATCGACGATCAGCTCGTTGTATTCGATCTGCGGGTATTTGATCGCCACCTCGCGGCAGCAGCGCAAAAACAAGCCGTCGGCCAGCTTCATAATGTTGGCCTTGTGGATTGCGGTCACCTTGCGCCGCCGGTTCACCGCGGCGTAATAAAAGGCGTACTCGGCGATGCGAAGCGAGGCGGTCCGCGTAATCACCTTGATCCCCGTCACCACATCCTTTACAACTTCGTGCTCGATTCCCGAGTACAAATCCTCCGTGTTCTCGCGGAAGATCACCATGTCGATCAGGACGTCGTCGAAGCGCGTCACCACGCCAGGGAGGGAATGCACCGGCCGCACGTTGGCGAACAAATCGAGTCTCTTGCGCAAGCCCACGTTCACGCTCGTGTAGCCCTCGCCGACCGGTGTAGTGACTGGACCCTTCAGGCCGACTTTGGTGCGTTCCAGGCTGTCAATAACGTACTCCGGAATGGAATGTCCGGTCTTCGTGATGATGTCGGAGTTCAGCTCGGCAACTTCCCAATCGATCTTGACTCCGGTTGCATCAACGGCACGCCGCGCCGCCGCGGCAACTTCGGGACCGATGCCGTCCCCGGGAATGAGCGTTACTCTATGAGACACTCAACCATTGTAGCGGCTGGTCTTGGTCACTCACCGGCGTTTCTGCGTGATTTGCCGATTTTCCGCCTGTCATTCTTTCCGCGGCTCGTCAGCTCCGCCCGCCGAGCCGGGCTCTACCGTACCACACCCGTCATCGGACTACTGGCCGAAGCATACAGCTTCTTCGGCATCCGTCCGGCCAGGAACGCGTGGCGGCCCGCCTGCACGGCCAGGTTCATCGCGGCCGCCATGGCAACCGAATCCTCGGCAGCCGCGATCGCGGTATTCATCAGCACGCCGTCGTAGCCCAGCTCCATCGCAATCGCCGCGTCGGAGGCCGTGCCCACGCCTGCATCGACGATCAGCGGGACCTCGGTAAT
>CAZTKA010000185.1:0-5498 GCA_964614015.1 uncultured Bordetella sp.
ATATCACGGCCGGGCCGCCTGTCGTGGATCAGAACTACGGCCGCCGGCGCGGCTGTGGCAGTGGAACGTCAGCCTCCAGCGGGAGGTCGCCCGCGATCTGGTGGCGGAAGCAGCTTATGTAGGAAACCGCGGCGTGTGGTGGCGCGCGGCGAGCCTGGTGGACTACAACGCCCTCCAGCCGGGCATCCTGAAAAGCGCCTCGGGCTTGGATTGGAACAGTGCCGCGGATCGCACGATTCTTTCCGCGCAATTGAACAGCGCCAACGCGGGACAGTTCCGCAACCTGGTCCCGTATGCCGGATTCCCGACCTCGCAGACGGTAGCGCAATCTTTGCGGCCGTTCCCACAGTTCACGGCTTTGGCCGTGACGGGAGCGCCGCTCGGCAACACGTGGTACGACTCACTCCAACTGAAGGTGATCAAGCGCTTCTCCCATGGCCTGGACTTCACCTGGAACTATACCTACTCGAAAGAGTTGATCCTGGGCGCCGACAACAACTTGGGCGGCGGCGTGATCAACGATGTGTTCAACCGCGCGGCCAATAAACAGTTGTCGAGCTTCTCCCGTCCGCACATTATGGTCTTGGCCGCGAACTACACGCTGCCGGTCTGGGGCGGCAACCGCTGGATCGAACACGCGGTCAAGGACTGGACGCTGGGCGCCGTCTTGCAATACTCGAGCGGCCTGCCGATCCAGACGCCCGGCAGCCCGGGCAACAACAATGGCCAGACGCTGCTACGCGGCACGTACGCGACGCGCGTCGCGGGCCAGCCGCTCTATTTGGTCGACGACATCAACTGTGGGTGTTACGACCCCAGCCGCACCATCGTCCTGAACGAAGCGGCCTGGACGGACACGCCCAACGGAACCTTCAGCCCGTCGGCGGCGTTCTACAACGACTTCCGTTACATGCGCCGCCCCTCGGAGCTGATGAGCGTGGGTCGGATCTTCCGTCTGGGCGAAGGCCGCCAGTTGCTGATTCGGGCGGAGTTCACCAATATCTTCAACCGCACGCTCATGACCATCTCGGGCAGCACGGTGGCCACGGGCGGCTACGTGCAGCCGAGCACTACCCTGGGCTCCACCTACAACCGGGACAGCCTCGGCCGCTATCTCAGCGGATTCGGCACGATCAATACGACGGGCACCGTGAGCGGCGAACGCCAGGGCACGATTGTGGCCCGGTTGACGTTCTGACGATCGCGTTCTCAGTGGATCGCGCCGTGGGTTGACAACATGTACTTCCCAACCTGTTGCGCCACTTTGATCATGTCCCCTTGAGACCACAATAGAAATGTCCCCTGACGATGACCTCCGGTAGGAGATCGACTGAGGAGGACGGCATTGAGTAAGCGGGAGTTGGAAAGCGCGGGGATCCTGGCGCGATCGAAAAGGGGGGACATTTCTAAAGTGGGTTGACAAATTTTTTTGGAGGGGTTGACTTTGGCCGTGCGCAGTATTACTCTCGACTCTCAGTTGGGCCAGCCCTAGCCATCACCATTTTCAGGGGGGTAGTTTCATGCGAGCGTTTTCCCTATTGGCGTGCATCCTGTTGATAGCCGTTTCTGCGTTCGCGCAAACCGACCGCGGCACGATTACGGGAACCATTACCGATCCGTCCGGAGCTGTCGTTGCTAGTGCGCCGGTCGAGGCGCGGAACACCGACACCGGGTCGGTGTACCAGGCTGCCAGCAGCGCCACGGGCAATTACACGCTTTCCCAGTTGCCCGCCGGCAACTACGAGCTGACCGTCCAGGTCTCCGGATTCAAGCGTTACATCCGCCAGAATATCGTCGTTTCCGTGGCCGGAACGCTGCGCGCGGATATCGAGCTCGAGGTGGGCGCCACGACCGAATCGATCACGGTCACGGAAGCCGCGGCGCTGCTCAAGACCGAGAGCGGCGAGCTCAGTCACAACATGACGACCGACAGCATCAACAATCTCCCGGTCATCAATCTTGGATTCGGCGCCGCCCTCGGCAACGTGAGGAACCCCCTGCAGGCCATTACGCTGATTCCAGGCTCGTTCTTCACCAACGACAATGCGCTGCGCGTGAACGGCATGCCGGCCAACACCCAGGCCATCCGCATCGAGGGCCAGGACGCCACTTCCGGGCTGAACCGCGCGATCAACCAGGGAAACCAAGCCAGTCTGGACGCGATCCAGGAGGTAACGGTGCAGACTTCGAACTACGCGGCCGAGTACGGGCAGGCGGGCGGCGGCTACTTCAACTACACCATGCGGTCCGGCACCAACCAGTGGCACGGCGGCGCCTACGACTACTTTGTGAATGAAGCGCTCAATGCGGGCACGCCCTTCACCGACGCCGGCCTCACCAACAGCCTCAAGAGCGGCCAGCACATTCGAAACCGGCAACGCCGGAACAACTACGGGTTCCTGTTTGGCGGGCCGATCGTGATTCCCAAGCTGTACGACGGCCACGACAAGAGTTTCTTCTTCTTCAACTTTGAGCAGTTCCGCGAAACCCAGAACATCGCCGACGGGCTGTTGACGGTTCCGACGCCGGCCTACCGCCGGGGCGACTTCAGCGCCGCCATCATCAACCAATTGACCATCGGCGGCCAGCCGGCCTTCGATTCCCTGGGTCTCGCACTCTTCGAGAATCAGATATTCGATCCCACGACCACCAGAGTCGCGCCGAACGGAACCTTTGTCCGTCTTCCGTTCCCCGGCAACGTGATTCCCATAACTAGCATGGATCCCGTGGCCCTCAAGATTCAGGAGTTCATTCCGCTGCCTACCACGCAGGGCCTGGCGCGGAACTATGCCATTCCGGCGTATTCCAACTACCGCCGCACCACCATTCCTTCGGTCAAGCTGGACCACAACCTCAGCGCCGCCATCAAGCTGTCCGGCTACTTCTCCCAAAACAACAACTTCACCCCCAGGAATGATGGCCTTCCGTATCCCATCACCGCAGCGGTAGCCCAGGAAAACAGGGGCAATACCACGCGCATTAATTACGATCATTCCGTTACGCCCACGATGCTGCTGCATCTGGGCATCGGCCTGGTGTACCAGAACCAGAATTTTTTGCCCGAGCCGTATGACACCAGGCAACTCGGCTTTGCCGCGCCTTATTCGGCTTCGAAGTTCTTCCCCAACATCCTGTGGGGCGGCGACAACACGCGGGGAGGATTTGCCTTTGAATCCAGTCATTTCAGTCCGTACGAGAACGGCAAGGACATCAAGACCACCTCCAACGCCAGCCTGACGTGGGTGCGCGGCAACCACACCATCAAGTTCGGCGGGGAAGCGCAATGGCAGGGATATCCAACCTTGTCCCATAACCGCGCCCATGGCAGACTCCCGTTCGCCGCGCAGCAGACCGCCAACGTGTGGGAAGACGGAAGAGGCACCAACCGGAACACCGGATTCGCGTATGCCAGTTTCCTGTTGGGTGCGATGAATACGTACACCAACGGCGCGTCAGCGAACCTTCGGCTCGGCAACCACACCTTTGCGATGTACGTCCAGGACTCCTGGAAGGTCACGCGCAAGCTCACCATCGATTACGGACTGCGCTACGACTACATGACCCTGATCCGGGAGCAGTACGGCCGGATTCCCAGCGCCTCGTTTGCCACCCCCAATGAAGCCGTGGGCGGGCGGCCGGGAAAGCAGATCTACGAAAGCACTTGCGGTTGCAGGTTTGTGAATAATTATCCGTTTGCCTACGGCCCGCGATTGGGCACGGCGTTTCAGATCGATACGAAGACTGTCCTGCGTGCCGGCGTCGGCTTAGCCTACGGACAGACGCAGACGGCCGGCTCCGCCCGGGGCGCCAACGGCTTTTTGACGGTGAGCCCTGTTGGATTCGGAGAACCCGCGGCCCTGCTACGTGATGGCAACGTATACGCTCCGGGCAATCGCTTCGGCAACGTGCCGCTGGTCTGGCCCGATTTCAGCAACCGAAACCCGCTGCCGATCGGCAATCTCTTATTGCCCACGGAGATTTTCTTCCACATCGACCGGCACGCGGGCCGGCCTCCGCGGATTTTCCAATTCTCAGTCGGCCTACAGCGTGAGCTCACACGGGATCTGGTGGTGGAGGCGTCCTACGTCGGCAACCGCGGCGTCTGGTGGGCCGCGGCGCTGCTCTCCCCCGGTGATCTCAACCCGCTTGAGCCGGATAGTTTGAAGAAGAATTTTGGAATCGACATCACCAATGCCGCAGACCGGGCGCTGCTCACCTCGCGGGTCAATTCTCCTGCGGTGCTGGCCCGGTTCCCGCACTTGGCCGACCCCGCCACTGTGTACCCGGGGTTCCCGACCACCCTGAATCTAAACCAAGTCTTCCGGCCCCGCCCACATTTGCGTGGATCGCCGGGCTTCTTCGGGCCGCCGGTGGGAGTCACCTGGTACGATTCTCTGCAAGCCAAGGTCACCAAACGGCTTTCGCACGGGCTGACGGTGGATTCGGCCTTCACCTGGCAGAAGGAGCTCAACATGGGCGTGGGCGCCGACACCGCCTACTTCCAGCCCGGCACCAACGCGATCAACGACGTGTTTAACTTCCGGCAGAACAAGCAAATCTCGGGGTTCAGCCGGCCGTTCATTCTGGTCGTCTCCTTCCGTTACTCGACGCCGGGATTCGCCGCCACGGGCAACGGCATGAAGGTCCTCTCGGCACTGGTGCGCGACTGGAACGTCGGCGGCGTCCTGCGCTACCAAAGCGGCGAGGTGATTCGGACGCCAGCTTCCAATAATCAGATCATCACCCAGTTGGCCCGCACTGACAACCCCGGAGGTTTCGGCGGAGCCAGGACCACTATGAACGCCGTGCCGGGCGTCAATCCGTTATTGGTCGATCCGAACTGCAAGTGCTTCGACCCCACCACGCAGTTGGTGCTGAATGCGGCCGCCTGGACGGAGGCGCCCGCCGGAACGTGGGGCACAGCGGCGCCATATTACAACAACTACCGCTGGCAGCGCCAGCCCTCTGAATCCTTAAGCCTGGGCCGGACCTTCGGATTTGGCCCGGACGGCCGGGTCAAAATCGACGTTCGCGCGGAGTTGTTCAACGTGTTCAATCGCCTGTTCCTGTCGAGTCCCACTCCGCTTACCGGCGCCGCTGCCGCCAATGTCGGTCCCAATGCCGCCGCGCCGACGGTTCGCAATGCGGCGGGCGCTCTGCTTTCGGGCTACGGGTTCGTCAACACCTTTAACGGCGCTGGCTCGCAGCCGCGCACCGGCCAGGTTGTTGCGCGCGTGTCGTTCTGATTCTGAGCGCACTGGGGGGATTGCGCCACTTTGATATGCCCCCTTGAGACCACATTAGAAATGTCCCCTGACGATGACCTCCGGTAGGAGGTCAAGTGAGGAGGACGGCATTGAGTGGGAGAACGGGCGGATCGAGATTCGCTACCAGGGCAAGGCGCGGCCCTACCGGGAGATCGCAGCGCCTTTGCCCAAGCCGGTTACGATCAGGGCAACCATGCCGGCCAAGACGGCCCTCTGGAAGCCGCCGGCGAA
>CAZTKA010000186.1:0-5447 GCA_964614015.1 uncultured Bordetella sp.
TCACGACCCTTACATCCGCCACATCCGGATTCGTCGTCGATAACTGGCGGATGTCTTCCGGATAGTCGATCACGATGCTTTTGCCGATCATCAGCCGCAGGTTCTCCGCGGTCTGGGCTTGCGCCGTTCCCGCCGCGAGGGCCAGCAGTACAGCCAAGCCCGCCAGCGTGCGTCCGGCTGTCTTCCCGAAGGTCGGTTGCGCCATATGTTTTTCGCTCCTGCCTGTGTAGGTATGCATACCGTTCTCTCCTCTTGGTGCCGTCAGTTCTCCGGCGCCGCGCTCACCACTTCCACGGTCCGCTTGTTGCCGCGGAAGACCACCACTTGCGGCGGCGGCGGAGGAGGCGGCAGCGGAGGAGGCGGCGGCGGGGCCGTCACCACCACAGGGGCGGGCTTGGGCGCGGGTGCGGCCTTGGGCGCGGGCCGTGGAGCGGGCGGTGCACTCTTAACCCCGTACAACTCCATCACCCGGCTGCCGTCGGTCTTGGCCACCTGCTGGTCCGTCGAGTTCCGGAGCACCAACTGGATCTTGCCTTCCGTGTTGGCCAGCGTCAGCGTTTCCGCCTGATCGGGATCCGCCAGCAGCGTCACGGTCGGCGTCTGGATGGCTTCGCCCCGCGCGTCGGCCTGCATTTGTTGCCCCGCCGACAACACCAGCAGGTTCTGCAAGACCGTGTTCGTCATCGGCTCCTCGTCCCCGCGCGGCGGCCGGCCCGTGACCAGCACGTCGACGCGCATGCCCGGCATGACGAATCCCGCCACGCCCGCCACGTCGTTGACCCGTACCGTCACGGCGCGCATGCCCACCGGGATCGCCGGCGCAAGACCCAGGCCGCTTCCCTTGAGCGCCAGACGTCCCTCCAAAATCGGCTCATCCAGCAGGATGTTGGACACCACCGGGCGGTCCAGCACTTCTTCCACCTTGGAGAAAGCGCCCTTGGGGAAAGCCACGCTGGCGATCTTGACCAGCTTGACATCGGCGGGCTTGATCATGACGCCGACGCCGAGCGGACGGGTTGCTACCACAACATCAACTTCGTCGGGCGGCGTCGCGGCCTCGGCGCCGCTGGAGCGCGCCTGAAATTGGTAGAAGATGCTCGAGACCACGATCGCGAACACCAGGCTGACGCCCAAAACCGTGAGAAACCTGCGATCCATTTTTCCTCTCCTCTGTGTTCTGCCCGGCGCGGCACCCGCCGTCCGGAAACCTCAACTCTTCGGCACCAGCGACAGCCACACGCCCAGCGCGATTGCCGGAGCGTAGGGGATCGATTCGTGTTCCAGTTTCTGTTCTTCCACCGGCGAACCTGCCCGTTTGCCTCGCAAGGCCCGGTAGCCCAACACGCCGAGCGCCAGCAAGCCGCCGGCGCCCGCGGTCCATAGCGCGGCTTCCACCAACCGTCCAGCGCCCAGCAGCGCTCCGAAACCGGCCATCAGCTTTACGTCGCCGCCGCCCATGCCGCCCAACAAATAAAAAACCAGGAACACCGCGAAACCGGCCGCGGCTCCGCCCACTCCGTACAGCAGGCCGGACCAGCCAAAATTCGTCAACTGCCAGCCGAGTCCTCCCGCCAGCGCCGCAACCGGAATCCAGTTGGCGATCTGGCGCCGCCGCAGATCATCGATCACGGCCGCCAGCCCCACCAGAACTGCGATCCACACTTGCGCGTTCATTCCGCTCCTCGAAAGCTGCCGGTGGAATCCGGCGCCTCCTCTGTTCGCTTGTCCACCACCGGGCCGGCTGTTTCAGCCGGCGCCGGCTGTTTACTCGCCTTCGGATAGGGACCGGTCAACATCAGCGGCGCCAGGAAGCCGGATTGCAGCGCGAATTCCGCTAGCGCTTTTCCCGACGGCAGGCGCCAGCTCATCGAGTCCATCCACTCCATCGGAAGCGGTTCCATCCGTTTCGGACGGCGGTTGACTGCGCCGCGCGCTCCGCTCTCCTTCGGCTTCATTCCGGGCATGCTCCCAATAAGTACTTTCGGACGCATGGGTGGATTTCATTAGCCCGAAGATGCTCCGTCCTAGTACGGCTTTTGGGACTAAAGTTCTCCGGCAAGTCCTTTGTCGAGAAAAAAGTTTTCCTTAGTTGCGGGCTAGGAGTATGTGCTTACCGTCATCCGCAATAACGTGCCAATCCGGCTCCTGCTTGAGCAACTGCACAATCGCGCTGGAGGTTTCCATCAGGACGACGTCGAAGTCGTACTTTGCCATCAGCTCGCGCCACTGCCAGTGGCCGTTGGTCAGGCGCAGGAAATCCCGGCCGACCTCTGCCCCATAGAAATCGCTGCGCCCGTCGATGAATACCTTCTGCCCCGGATTGGTGAAGATGAGATAGTCGCCCCATTGATCGGTGGTCAGCACGCGCGCGCCGGCGATCAGATCCAGGTGCTCGTGAACCATCCGCGTAGGGAACTGCTCCGGCGGAAAATACTTCGGCCAGCGGATGGGCTGGCCGAGCGCCATGAGGGCCGCCACCACGAGCCAAGGCAGCAGACTGGTCCGGCGGAAGCCCGCGCCGGCATCCGCAGCCATCTGGTTCAGGATTCCGGGGACCGAAGACTTCCTGGAACGCGCCGTCCAGGCGCTCCACCAGGAGCCCATTTCCCAGGCGATCGCCGGACTGGCGACGGCCACGAAAACCGGGACGTGCCGCACGCTGCCGAGCGCCATGTGCGCCCAGAACACGATCCACAAACTCTCGACGATCCGCCTGCGGCGGAGCAGCGCCGCGGTTGCCAGCAAGCCCGCCACCAGCAGGACCTCGAACTGAAGCATGCTCTCCTGCCGGAAGCTGGGCGACTGGAACTCCTGCACCAGGTTGCGGATCCAATCCGAACGCAGGTACTTCTGCACGTGCAGATGCAGATTCCAGCCGTAAGGGTTAATCAGCGAGGCGGCCGCGCATGCGGCGGTCAGCTTGGTATAGCGGACGGCATCGCGCAGCGTACGGCCGATTCCGAGCCACGCCTCCACGCCGGTTCCGATCGCCGTCAATCCGAGCACGGCGATCAGAGCCAGGAAGCCTCCATGCAGATTCGTCCAAACCACGGTCAGCGGCACGAGCAGCCAGATCCAGCGCGTGGGGCGCTTGCGGTCTGCTTCGATCATCCACACCGTCACGGAAGTCAGCAGCAAGGTGAACACATGCGGGCGGGCCAGGAAATGAATCGAAGACGCGCCAATGCCCAACAGCGACACCAGCATGGCCATCAATAAGTGCACGCCGCCCCAGATCATGCGCCGCACCAGAGTCGTCGCGAACACCGCGATCAGCACTCCGGCCGCCAGCACGACGCCCTTCAGTCCGGCCCAGCGGAACAACCCGCCATAGACGACGTCGGCCAGCCATTCCCAGGCATACCAGGGCGCGCCCGGTTTGGAGAACGAATACAGGTCCTGATACGGAACCGTCTGGTGATCGAGGATGTACTCACCCGTCCGGATGTGCCAACCCGCGTCTGCGTCCGCCAGCAGGCCAGACCAGCCCGCCCCGTTCGAGCCCATGAACACCCAGGCCAGGATCGCGACGAAGTAAAGATCCGACAGCGATGGGATCAACAGCCGCGCCCAGCGTTTTTCGAGAACCGATTCGATGCTGCGCGGCGCCGGAGCCGGGGCCAAAGCGCGAAGCAGCTCCGGCGCTTCGACGGACGCCGGGGGCTGTTCCGCCGCAGCGTCGGCATGCCTTGCGCGGGGAAGCTGTTCGGAAGGGGTCACTTGGCTGGCCTCTTCCTTACTTTCGCCCGGGGGTGCGGAGGACTTTAGTACGGACTACGACCTCAGCTCCGCTTCGCCTGCCGGCTCCGGCGCCACGAGCTTCCGGCCATGCACGGCAAGCTCGAAGCGGTCCTTCACTCCCGTCTTTTCGAAAATGTGCATCAGGTGCACCTTGACGGTTCCGGCGGTGATGGAAAGAGCCTCGGCCACTTCCTTGTTCTTCATGCCGGCGCACACCAGCCGCACGACCTCCCGCTCGCGCGGCGTCAGGCGCGGGGCCGAGCGCCGTTCGAGGCCGCTTTCTTCGGCGGCGCCGGCGCCGTCCATCCACACATCGCCCTGGCTTACGGCGCGCAAGCAGCTCACGACGGCATCCACCGGTTGCGTCTTCTTCAAGACCCCGCGCGCGCCCATTTGCAGAGCGCGAAAACAATCGATTTCCGTCATCTCGTTCACCCACAACACAGGCCGGCACCGCGGGGCGCTGTCCTTGATGTCAGAGATGAATTGGAACACCGTTTTCAATCCGGCCGATTGATCCACCAGAATGATGTCCGGATGGATGCGCCGGGCTGCCTCCAGCGCCTCGCTCAAATTCAGAACCGAGCCGACGAAACTGAATTCGTTCGAACCGTCCAGAACCTTCGCCAGTCCTTCCGCGACGATGGGCTGAGGTTCGCAGGCAAATACTGTAGTGGCACGCAAGAAGAATTCGTCTCTCCGGTCAGTACATCGTCCCGTCCTTGGCATGGGGTTAGGTACTAAGTGTCGATTGTCGCCGCCAGGCCGAGCCCCAAAGCCGCGATCAGCGACGCCGACAAACCCCACGCCGTCAGCAATCCGTGCTCGATCAAATATCCGGCCAGCAGCGGACCCAGGATCAGGGCGGTGGAATTCAGCGACTGCGTCAGGCCGAGTACAACGCCCTGCTCCGAGCGCGGCGTCACGTGCGTGATCAAACTCGTCAGCGCCGGCCGCACCAGGGATCCCATGGACATCACGGCCGTCGCCAGAATCAGCACCGGCACCGAATTGCAGAATGCCAGGATCGTGTAGCCGGCGACATAGCCGCTGAATCCCGCGCGGTTGAGTGTACGCTCGCCGAAACGCTTCACCAGCCGGCCCAGCGCCGGACCCTGCCAGATCACGCCGAACAGCCCGGCCAGCGCCCACGTGTAGCCGACCTGCTCGGGACCGAATGCCGCGCCGTTCCAGCTAAGGCGGCGCTCTAGAAACAGCGGCATCCCGGCCGTGAAAATCGCGAATCCGAAAGAAAACAAGAAAAACTGAAACAACATGGGCGCGAGCTTCGGTTGCCGGAAATACACGGCGTAACTGCCCCAATCGGCCAAGGCGAGCTTCCGTCCCGCTGGCCCCGGCCCGCCGCTTCCAGGACGCGCCGGCGGCAGCAACATCCAGGTGGCGAGAATGCTGGTGGCCGACAGCGCGGCCGCGGCGAAGATCGGATAGCGATAGTCGTATTGTGCCAGGAATCCAGAGATCGCCGGCCCCACCAGAAACCCGAGCCCGAAAGCAATCCCGATCACGCCGAAAGATTTCGCGCGCTCCTCCGGCGCGGTGACATCGCTGATGTAGGCTTGCGCGAGGCTGAGATTGCCCGCAGTCGAGCCGTCGATCGCGCGGGCCAAGAACAACACCCATAGGGATGGCGCGAAGGCCGTAATCAGGAATCCGGCGCAGGTGCCCGCCTGGCTGACCAGTAACAG
>CAZTKA010000187.1:0-5348 GCA_964614015.1 uncultured Bordetella sp.
TTCTTCGAGCCGATGCTGGGGCCGGTATCACGGAAACTTGCGCGGCGGCTGAAGCGGACCGCCGACGAGCTGGGCTGGGTCCGCGACCTCGACGTGCAACTCCAGAAGTTCTGCCGCGGGCGGGTGGGGGCGCCGCGCCGGCTGGTGGACCGGTTGAAGAAGGACCGCCGCAGCCATCTGCGGGCATCGAAGAAAGCCGTGCGCCGGCTTCGGAAGCCCCCCTTCAAGCGGCGGGTGTTGAAGGCGCTGTCGCCGCCCGCCGCCCGCTGAGGCGCCGTTTCTCCCGCGGCTTTGGGGCGGAGACCGCGCGCAGCGATCTTTCCGCTTCCTCAATCAGTCCGCGAATCTCCGCCTCGGCCTGCAGCCAGTTGTCCAGGTCGCGGCCCGGAAGCGAGCCGCGCTCGCGGTAAATCTCTGCCGCGCGACGAACGATCATCCGATGGATGATGGCGTGCAGCCAAGCTTTTGAATGTTGCTCAAAGTCAGGCACGCCTCCACCGTAGCGAGGCAGCATGACCGTCGGGTGACAGCCATGTCAAAGTTGCTGGAAACGAACACCGCTTGGGCGGTGATGGCGAACCTGAGCTAGCGGGCGGACAGTATCGAGTCTATCAGCGTCAGCAGCTTCTGGACCTGGTCTTTCTTTGCGAAGTAACCATCGGCGCCCGAGCCGTAAGCCCTTATCTTATGACCGGTGGAGTCGTCCAAAGACGTGACGATCAGAATCGGCAGGTGTTTCGTGGCCGAAGTGGACCGCAGGAGATAACACACGTCGAACCCATTCAGCTTCGGCAGCAGCACATCGAGGATGACCAGGTCCGGAGGATTGCGGAGGGCTTCGTGCACTCCGGCGAGACCGTCAAACGCCTTGGTGGTTTCATAGTTCTTGCGCGTCAGGTGGAAATCCAACAGCGTCGAGAAATCGGCCTCATCCTCGATGATGAGGATTCGTTTGCGGGTGGAAGGCTCCGGATTCATGCAGCAAGCAAGACAGCCCGGCATGACAGGTGCATGGCGGTCCGCTGCCAAACGCGTGAAGAACGCCGCCGTGCTGTTGTCACAAGGACGTAACACGCGGCCAGCGGCAGTCCTTGGTAGATTGCGCGGGTCGCATGGCAGCGTTGACTTTCCCATTGGCCCAACCCGTTCCGCCGCAGTCGCCGGCGGATGGCGCCGGGCGCGCCGATCTCCGCGCGCTGGTCGGGCACCGAACCGCGGTCCAGGGGGACGAGATGGTGGGGCGGGTTTATGAGATGTTCGCCACGCACCGCGTCGAGTTCATCGCGGTGCTCGACGGGGCGCGGCTGCTTGGGATGTGCAGCCGGCGCGAAGTCGGCATGTTGCTCGGCGCGCGGTTCGGGTTCGCGTTGTTCGCGCAGAAACCGATTCGCGAACATCTGTCGCCGGTGGCGATGCGCGTGGCGGTCAGCAGCCCGTTGCCGGAGGTGCTGGCGCAGGTCTCGTTGCGAAGCGAGGAGACGTTTTACGACGACGTGTTGCTGGTGGACGACGCGGGGCAGTTTGTCGGCCTGATCCCGGCTCATGCGATGGTGAGGGTCCAGTATCGGTTGTTGTCGGACAACATTGGCCAGCTCGAAGAGAAGCAGCGGGAGATCAGCGCCAAGAACGAGCAGATTGAGACCGACCTGCGGATGGCCCGCCAGCTTCAACAGGCGCTGGTGACATCACAGATCCCGGCTTTCCCACCGGAGGCCGCGGGCGAGGCGGGCCGTTTGCGGTTTCATCATCGTTACCTGCCCTGCGGCACGGTCGGCGGCGACCTGTTCCATGTCGTGCGGGTGTCCGACTTGGCCGCCGGCGTGTTCATCGGCGATGTCATGGGGCATGGCGTGCGCTCGGCTTTGATGATGGCCATGTTGCGTGGCCTGGTTGAGGAACTGAGGGCGGACGCAGCGGATCCGGGAATGTTGCTGACCCGTCTGAACGTCGAGTGGATGAGAATCCTGCGGCAAACCGAGGATCTGTTGTTTGCGACGGCGCTTTATGCCGTGGTGGACGCGGCGGCGGGCCGGTTGCGCTACGCCACGGCGGGGCATCCGGTCCCGTTGCTCGCCAGGGCAAGCGAAAGGACGGTGGAGCGTCTGCAATGCCCGGCGAAAGCGGCCGGACCGGTGCTGGGCCTTTTCGAGCAGTCTGTTTATGGCACCAGCCGGCACGACATCGCGTCGGGCGATCTGGCCGTGTTCTTCACCGACGGGATCTACGAAGTGGCGAACGCGGATGCAGTGGAGTTTGGCGTGGAGCGGCTGTTGGGCGCGCTCGGCCGCCACCTCAGTTGCGGGCCGGCGGAGATGCTTGATGCGGTGTTGACCGAGGCGCGCCGGTTTTCGCCGACGGGAACGTTCAGCGACGATGTGTGCCTGCTGGGCGTCGAAGTGGGCCGTGCCGGATAGCGCGAAGGGGCGAATCTCAGCCCCACGCGGAAGAGCTGCAGGCACAGCGGGCAGGCGACGGCCCCGGGTTCGGAGGGTTTCCCGCAGTGAGCGCAAGGAAGAGGTGGTCGCAGCAGGCAGGCGGCGGCGACGCCGACCGGGCCGAGCAGCAAGCCCAGAAGGCCCCCTTTCCATGCCGGGTGGCCGCGCCACTGGCTGGCACCGCCCCCGGCGAGCGCGGAACCGAGCAGCACCGTCGCAATCACAAGAGATGTGCCCGCGGTGTCCATGAGAGCGGTTTGCTGGGGGTGACGGCGGCGACGCTAGGGGCGGATCAGCGACCGGCAGTGGTCCAGCAGCGAATTTGCACTAAAGGGTTTGCGCAGGACCGGCACTCCAAGCTCGTCAAGGGCGCCGTTCATTTCGACGCTGCCCGCGTCCCCGGTCATGAAGATGAATCGCGCCGCCATCGGCGGGAAGTGGCCCTTGATCCAATCGAGGAGCTGGAAGCCGTTCATGCGTGGCATCCGGATGTCGCTGATGACCAGATCGAAGGCGGAGTCTTTCAGCCGTTCGGTGGCTTGCACACCGTCGGCGGCCCACTCGACCTTGCAGTCGGTTTCGCTTCGCAACATCTCCTGAACCAGGCGGGTCACAAAGGGTTCGTCGTCCACCACCAGAATCCGCGCCCGGATGACGCGGGCGGTGGTCGCGGATGTGTCCTCCGCCGGCGGTGTGGGGGCGGTTGCTGCGGCGTCGTCGGCCTGCGGCAAGGTGATCGTGAACGTCGTTCCCTCGCCGGGGGTGCTCTCGACGTTGATTTCGCCTCCGTGCTGTTTGACGATGCTGAAGCAGACGCTCAGGCCCAGACCGGTGCCGCGGTCGGGGCTTTTGGTGGTGAAGAAGGGATCAAAGATACGGTTGAGATGTTCAGGCTGAATGCCGTGACCCGTGTCGGCAATCAGCAACGCTGCCTGACCCCGCCCTGCCGTGACACGCAGCTTCAGCTCCCGCCTGTCTGGATTATCCATGACGTCCACCGCGTTGAAGACGATGTTCACGACCACCTGCTTCAGTTGGGCCGGGTCGGCGATCAGGGGCACCTCGGCTGGCGGCAGTTCCAAACGGGGCTGGATTTGGTTCTCACGAAGCTTGAACTTCGCGAGCGTGAGCGCGTCCTGGACCACGGCGCGGAGATCGCAGCGGACCAGTTCGCGGGCGGGTGGCCTCGACATCTGCAGCAGTTGGCGAATGATCTTGGCGGACTCGATGGCGCTTTCCGTGATGGTTTGGGCAAACTCATGGAGCTTGGCCGTGTCCGGCTGCTTGCGCAGGTTCTGCGAGATCATCTGCGAAAAGCCGAGGACGGGGGTGAGCTTGTTGTTCAGTTCGTGGGCGATGCCGCCCACCAGCGAGTCGAGGAGCGCGGATTTCTCCTTTTGCGCCATCTGGCGTTCCATGACGCGCTGCTCGGTGATGTCGTCGAGGAAGACGCATATCTGGCCGGTCTCTCGGATCCAGCCGATGGTGCATTTGAAAAGCCGCCGGCCCCGCCCGGCCAGCGCGAGATGGAGTTCAGTGCTATGGGGGCCGTGGCTGCCGCCTTCCTCCTCGGTGTGGTCCAGCAGCCGCAGGAAGTTGTCCCGTTCCTCCGGGACGACGAGGGCCGCAAGGTTGGCTTGTGCGGAAGAACTTTCCGGATCCACGAACGACAGGAGCCGCTGGTTGGCGGTCTCAATGCCGCCTTTGGAGTCGAGCAGGGCCACGCCCACAGGGGCGTTCGTAAACAAGATGGCGTAGCAGCCTTGGGATTGCCGCAGCTCATGCAGGCTGCGGAACAAGTCCCGGTTCTTCTCTTCCAGCTCGCACCGTTGCTTCTCCGCGAGCTTGGCCTTGTCCGCCAGGACGCACGATTGCAGGTGGATCAGCCTGGCCACGGAGATCATCCCCAAGAACCGATCCTCGGCGTTCACCAACGCCACGTCGTCGTAGAATTGTTCCCCGGTGCGCGAGAGCGCCGTCTCCAGCGCGGCCAGCACCGGCGTGCCGTGGCGAAGCCGAAGGTGTTGCTCCATGAGATTGTCCCGGATCGGCCGGTCGCTGAAGATGGAGAAGCCGAAGCGCGAGCCGAGCAGGTAGCCGATCTGGCCGCGCGAGCAGAGGCCCAGGAGTTTGCCGTCATCCGTGACGGCGACGTATTCATGGCCGTGGTTGGAAAATGCCTTGAAGACGGCGCCGACTTTCTCGTGGCCTTGCACCGCCTCGCGATGCTCCACCAGCGTGAGCAAATCCATCGTTTCGCAAACAGAACCGGCCGGCAGTTCTTCGGATTGGGCCGCAGTGAGGGGATTCATGCGGTAACTATCGGCGGCGCGTGCGGCGGGGAAATGGCGGTTTGGTTAAGTTCGGGTGAACCGATTCACACGATACACTGCCGGCTTGTCGCTCTACCCTGACGCAGCGGCAGCCAGCGAACTGAGACGGGCGCGAACCGCCCGGAACGGCTTTCAAGTCCTGGTCTTCTGGAACAGCAGACCAGGCCGATCAGCCGCGGGCCATGCGGCGTGAGCGCCGACACCTCGCCGAGAATCGGATGACACTTCCATTTCGCGCATCGCCCCACCCAACGGACTTTCACAACCCGTTCGAGACGCGATCGTGCCTTGGCACCGCCGGCGAGGCCGGTCGTTCTTGGATTCGTTTTCATGATGAGGCCGGGAGCCTGACAGCGGTGCGTCACGGTTCGGTGGGGATCCGGTCACGCTCCGGTAAAAGCAGGCGCTTCAGGCAGCCCCAGCCTTCAAACGTCAGCCATTCGTGACCTCCCTGCGCCGTCGGCGTCACACGCGGTTCCTATGGTTCGGGCAGAAGAACAGAAAGGGAAAGTCCGGTTATGCGCAAGATACTGATACTGACAGCCGGGTTTGGCAACGGCCACAACGCCGCGGCGTTTGC
>CAZTKA010000188.1:0-5145 GCA_964614015.1 uncultured Bordetella sp.
GCCCACCAGCTTACTTTCGTCTCCAGGCAGCCGCGCCGTCCACAGACACACACGGGGCCCCGCTTGTCGCTGGTCATATGCCCCAGCTCGCCCGCCCACCCCGAAGCCCCCCGATAGAGCGCACCCTCGATGATGATGCCCCCGCCCACGCTTTTGCCGCCGCCCCCGCGCGGAATGCGCTCACCGCCGATCGGGACGCCCTTGGCCTCGGCGACGCGTTCGCCGAACTGGCGCGCGGCGGCGTGCAAGGCGCTCGCATAGTCGCCCTGCCGCAGAACCGGGCGGACGCTGCGCCACACATCGCCGGCGAAGGCGTCGTTGATGATCGGCTCCAGGCCGTAGCCCACTTCGGCGCGATACTTGCGGTCTTCGATGGCTAGCAACAGAAGTAAACCCTCGTCGGCGCCTTTCTTGCCGATGCCCCATTCTTCGAACAGCTTGACGGCGATGTCCTCGATGGGATCGCCCTCCAGCGATCGTACGGTCACGATGGCGAATTGGGCTTGCGTGGCGCCCTCGACCTCGGCGCAGTAGGCCTCCAGCAGTTGGGCGCCGCGCGCATCGAGCACATTGGCGAAATCGTTCACGTAGCCCCGCGGCCGCAGTTGCTTGGTGTCCAGACCCCAGGCGAGACCTGCCAAGGAAACCAGGAGAAGAAGGCAGCGCTGCACTAACGCACCAGATCCTGACGGCGAACACGGAATCCGCCGAGCGGCCCCAGCATCGCCAGCGCAACCTGCTCGGGGTGGAAAAACTCCTGCGCCAGCCCCTGAACTTCCGCTGCCGTGACGCTCTCGATCCGCTCCAGCATTTCGTCGATCGACAGGAAACGGTGAAAGTAGGTTTCCTGGCGCGCAAGATTCGCCATGCGGCTGGACGTGCTCTCCAGGCTCAGCACCAGCGAGCCCTTCAGGTGATCCTTGGCGCGCCGTAGCTCCTCGGCGCATGCGGGCTGCGCGGCCACTTCGTGCATTTCGTTGACGATGGAATCGATCACTTTGGCGGCGTTCCGGGTCGAGGTGCCCGCGTAGATCAACATGCATCCCGCGTCGCGGTAGAGCGACAGCTCGGAGTAAATCGAGTACGCCAGCCCCTGTTTTTCGCGGATGTTCTGAAACAGCCGCGAGCTCATGCCGCCGCCCAGGATCGCGTTCAGCAAGTAGCAGGCGAAGCGCGATTCATGCGGCATCGGAATGGAGGGCACGCCCAGATACAAGTGCACCTGCTCCAGATTCTTCTTGTCGCGGAACACCAGCGGCGCATGCGGCTGCGGCACCACGGCCGCCGGAGTGAAGGGACGGGCTTGCATATCCCCCAGATATTTCGCCGCCAGGTGGGCCAGGCGGCGGTGTTCCAGGTTTCCAGCAGCGGTGACGACGATATTCGTCGGAGCATATACCTGATGGTAGTAGCGCTCCACCGCATCGCGACTGAAGCCGCGGATCGTCTGCTGCGTTCCCAGGATCGAGCGCCCCAGCGCGTGGCCCTTCCAGAAATGTTTCGAGAACAGCTCATGGAGCTGGTACTCGGGGTTGTCCGCCTCCATCTTGAGCTCTTCAAGGACGACGCCCTTTTCCTTCTCGATGTCGTTCCGGTCGAACAGAGGATTGCGCACCAGATCGGCTACGATGTCGAAAGCCTGCGGAAGGTGTTCATCGAGCACTTTGATGTTATAGCTGACGACCTCCTTGGAAGTGAAAGCGTCCAGGCCGCCGCCGATGCAGTCCGCAGCGCGGGCGATCTGTTCGGCGCTGCGCTTCCTGGTGCCCTTGAACAGCATGTGCTCGATGAAGTGAGAGATGCCGGTTTCACGCTCGGCTTCCTCGCGCGAGCCGGTCGCGATCCACACGCCGACCGAGACGCTGCGGACGTGGGGCATGTGTTCGGTGATGACGCGGATGCCGTTGGGAAGCACTTCGCGCACGATCTCGCGGTTCTGACGGGGGGAGGCCATGCACCTTCAATGATAGCGCCTGAATCCCACGCCCCAAGCTGGCTACGCTGAAGCCCCGCCCAGCGGGACGCCCTACAAAGCACCCCGATACATCTTCTCGCCCGCCTCGATGGGGAAACGCATCCGGTTCTGGGGCGGAGGCAGCGGGCAAGTGGCATACGCCGTGAATACGCAGGGCGGGTTGTAGGCCTTGTTGAAATCGATCTCCACATCGCCGTTTTGGGGTAGCCCTGTGTAGAGGAACCGGGAAGCCCCATACGTGGTCTTGCCGCTGGTCGCGTCGCGGATCACGAAGAACAGCTCGTCGCCTTCCTGTGTCGGCTCCAGGCGCACGGTCTGGCCCTCGTGCTGGAATTCCACAAATCCCGGACTCTCGCCTTCCTCGGTCACCCCAACTTCGGTTTGAAACGTCACGTGATGCGGCGACGGGATGAATCTGGCCCGCACCTTCCAGGACGGAGCCACCGGATACCATTCGAGTCCGGCGAACCGCTTCCGCGCCGGACTCTCCGTATCCTTGACACGGATGCCGAACCGTCCCCCGCGCTCGATCAAATAGAAACTGACGGTGCCAAGGGTGAGAACCTCGTATCCGGCTACGGTATCGGGATGCAGATCAGTCTCCTTGAGGTCCACACCAGCAGCAGGCCGGAAATGCGCCTTGCCCTTTGTGAGGGTGATGGTTCCGGCGCGCGCGGGCAAACCCTTCGGGAGCGGCACCTCGAAATCCGGATTGGCTCCGACGCGGCTCTCGCCCTCCTCGATCCAAAACAACCCGACCAGGCTCAGCCAGCCGTCCGGCGCCGTGAGGCGCGCGACGCGCTCGGCCCGCCATTTTTCGACCTCGCGCTGGTGTGCGGCCGGATCCGCCACCGCCGGCGGAGCCGTGCTACACGCCGCCAGGGAAAGCAGGCCGGCAAGAACGGACGCGAGTGCGGGACGCATCGGAGGCTCCTATGGTGTATGGTAGCAATGATGCAACGCCGCCGTTTCCTCCTGGCCGCCGGCGCCGCTCTGACGGTTCCGCGTCTCAGCGCCCAGAACCGCGCCGCCTTGATCGAAAACCTCGTGGCCGCCAATCACATCCTGTACGCGCAGGGCGTGGTGGATGCCTTCGGGCACATCAGCGGACGTACGGGCGCCAACCGGTTTCTGCTCTCGCGTTCGATCGCGCCCGCGCAGGTCGCTGTATCCGACATCGTCGAGTGGGACCTCGACGCCAATCCCATTGGCGGGGATGCGCCTCCGGGCTACAGCGAGCGTTTCATCCACAGCGAAGTGTACCGCGCCCGTCCCGACGTGATGAGCGTGGTGCATTGCCATGCGCCCTCGCTGATTCCCTTCGGCATCACCGGGATTCCACTGCGGCCTGTGTTTCACAACAGCTCCTTTGTGGGAGAGGGCGTGCCGGTGTTCGAGATCCGCGCGGCGGCCGGCGATACCGACATGCTGGTGCGCACGGCCGAACTCGGCCGGGCGCTGGCTCGCACGCTGGGGAACAAGCCTGCGGTCCTGATGCGCGGGCACGGTGCGGTAATCGTCGGCCGGTCGGTCGAGCAAGCCGTTGCGCGCGCGGTCTATCTCGAGGTCAACGCTCGCATCCAAGCGCAGGCCATGGCGATGGGCCAGCGCGTCACCTACTTGAGCGATGGCGAGGTCAAGGCGCGCATGGGCACCAACGAGTATACGCGCGCCTGGGAGATGTGGAAGTCACAGGTCAAGTAGACACGTTTGTCACCCGCCACGGCGGCGCTTTCGGGTCCCCGGGAGCAAGCGCAAACCGAAGCACCGCGTGCGCGGCCAGCAGCCATGTGATCCACAGAATCGGATGGCGATACCGGCTCTCGTACTGCACCACGTAATAAATCAGAGGGAACAACGCCAGCCACAACGCAAGCATTCCCGCTGCAGGAAGCCGCGCCCGGAAGGCCAGCCACAGTCCGATCAGCGAAGCGAGCGTCATCACGTGCAGGGAAGCCCTCCGCCAGCCCTGCTCCCGGTATCCCTCCCAGCCGCGATCCGAAGGGAACCAGAAATACCAGAGCCGCTGCATCGCCAATCTCGCCGAGCGCCCCGGGTGTTCGGCGATCCAGGAGATCGCTTTCCGAAGCCGGTCCTGGTTATAGCGGTATTCGCCCATGTCCCGAAGCACCCGGGCCTCCTCCGGACTCTGGTTGGGATGCAAAGCCTGAAAGCAACCGATTCGCTCGCTTTCGCGAATGCCGTACAGAGCGCAATCGTTATACGAGATGAACATCTCGATGCCGAGGTTGTCGCGGATCCAGACCGGACCTCCCAGTGCGACGTAGGTTCTGGCCATCCACGGGGCGCAGACCGCCAGCGGCGTCAGCACCAGCAGCAAAAAGCGCGCCGCAAGCCAGGGCCGCTGCCTCCACACCGCCCAGGGAAAATACACTGCCGCGATCACGGGTTGGAAGAGGAACACGACGCCGGCAACCAAGCCGAGCTGCGCCGCCCCAGACGCCTTCCGATCACCCCGCCGCCAGCGAAACATCGAGGCCGCCAGCAGCAGGACAAGCAGCCCGGCGAAGTTCGCCTCCCAGGGTTCGGCCCTTCCGGGCTTCATCAAGATCCCGAGGAGCGCCGCCAGGACTCCTGTCCAGACGGAGAAACCGAACAGACGAGCAACATACGGCAGCAGGGCGTACTGGAGACTCAGCGAAACCACGGGCAGCGCCCGGATGGCGACGGGGCTTGCCGCAGTGTCCCCAAGAATCGCCAGAACAACTGCTTGCAGAAATGGATAGCCGGGAGGAACGTGAGCCGTCAGGCCCGACGGGCCGGTAGAAAACGGATCCGAAAATTCGCCGCGCGCAAGCAGATGCCAGGCGACCCACATCGATTCGCCGTAAAATTTGACCCGCTCCTGTGGATCGTAGCCCGCCCACGGAGGATCGTTCAACAGACCGGCCAGAAATAACAACGCCGCCATAATGGCGAGCATGCGGCTGCTTGGGGTTTGAAGCGAAGCTGCGCTCATGAGTTCGCAAGCCCCAAGCGGCCCCGTGCTATTGCTTCTCGACCATGCGGCGCACGCGGTCGAGTTCCGCCTTCAAACGCCTTTCGCGCAACATAAGAGTGACCACGTAGGCGGCGATGACCAGCCACGCTGTGACGAGTCCGTAAAAAACGAATTGATATTCGCGGGGATCCATGGTTTCCTAGACGGC
>CAZTKA010000189.1:0-5143 GCA_964614015.1 uncultured Bordetella sp.
TTGAGGGGCGCAAAGCGTTGCGCGCCCGAGCCGCCTCCGCCGCGCCCGTCGGCGATGCGGTACGTCCCGGCGCTGTGCCAGGCCATGCGAATAAAGAGCGGCCCGTAATGGCCAAAGTCGGCCGGCCACCAGTCCTGCGAATCCGTCATTAAGGCGCGGAGATCCTGGATCACGGCGTTCAGATCGAGGCTCTGGAATGCCTGGGCGTAATGGAACTTCTTGCCCAGGGGATTGGACTTCTCGGAGTGCTGGTGAAGAATCTTCAGGTTCACCTGATTAGGCCACCAGTCCGTGTTCTTGGCGGCCGCCGCCGTCGAATGTCTCGGACCCGCGCCCGCGAACGGACACTTGCCTTCCCCGGCTCCCGCCGGCGTGGTACGTTTATTTTCCATGGGTGTATCCTCCTGACTTTTTTGATGGGACGGTCGCGGCCCGCTTCGCCGGGCGCCGCATGCCGTGGTTTCCATTTCCAGAATTGAGAGATCGTAGACGCAACGCGCGCCGCGGAGCGCACTGCCCGCAGAGCCCCCGAAAGATGACTTCGCACTGGCGCAGCGTCCGCCCGCCGAGCGCGCCCGAGGCGGGCCGCGGCACCTCGTACCATTCCATGTCCTCCACCTTGCCACAGCGGTCGCAGATAAAGTGGTGATGCTTGGTGTCTTTGGCGTCGAAGCGTGCGGCGCGGCCCTCGGCGGCGATTTCGCGCACCAGCCCGGCCCGCACCAGATCGCGCAGATTGTTGTAAGTGGTGGCCCGGGAACAGCGCGGATCGGCGCGGTTGACGGCCCGGTAGATTTCCGCCGCGGTGGGATGGCCGGTGTGGCGCCTCAGAAAGGCCATCACCGCGTAGCGCTGCGGCGTGCAGCGCAACCCGCCGCTCTCCAGCGATTTTCGGATGGCGGAAGCGTCCATGCGACATCTAGAATAAATCTAATTTAATATTTTGTCAAAGAAATGGTTGCGGCGGGCTGCCGCTGACCCTTCGGGTCGGCGACGGGCGCCTTGTGCATGAGGCGGGCGTTGCTCGCGCGCCCTTGGTGGGCGGGGCAAGCCCCGCCCCGCCGCGATTCGGGATATCCGCACTGGTAGCGCAGGGCCCGCTCTTCGGCCCTGCGGCTCTTCCGGCGGGCGAGGGTCTTGTCACGGAACCGCTACGCTGGAGTGCGAGCGTGGCGCTACAAAACCCTCACCGCACAATGGCGTAATAGATCACGTACAACCACGACAGGATGCCGTGCACGATGGCCCAGAGGATGGATTGGTTGGCGCTCCAGGAAATGGTGATGGCGAGCGCCGATCCGAAGGTAATGCCGGCGCGCGCGGCTTCCGTGCGTGCAGCCATGGGATAACCCTCCCTGAGGTGAAGATGCCTGCGGAGCGATGGTATCACGCCCCCTCGAAGACCTGCTGGTCGCCGAAGTGGACGTAGATGTCGTCGTTGCCGGAACTCGCCGACTTGTATTTCTGCTTGGAATACGCGACCTCGACCGGCGCCCATTCCTCCATGTGCTGGATGCGCACGTACGGCGGGTTGCCGATGACGCAATCATAGCCGCCGGCGCGCATGATATCAGGGATGGTGGGGGAAGTAGCGCAAGGCTCGCTTTCCAGCCTTGCGGTTTTTCCCGCGCGCCGCGTCTTGGAGCGGCGCGCAAATGAGGGGGTTCCTCTTGTGGCGGCACAAGGGACGCGCGGCCCGGAAGGGCCGCAGGGCCGGAGAGCGGGCCCTGCGTTACAGGTTCTTGGCCCCCCGAACGTGCCGCGCCCTGTCCGCCCGGTGTAGCGCAAGATTCGCCTTTTAATCTTGCGGTCCTCGTTTTCCATGCAAGAACACGGAAGAACCGTCCCGATTCATCGGGGCGCTACATGGCTTCGATGATTTGGCGCTCGTGGTCCGTGATGCCGTAAAGCTCGTAAACCAGATTATCGATTTCGGCGTCGGTCGCAGCAATCTCGCGCTCCAACTGTAGCGGCGAGCTATGCTCGCCGGGCTGTAGCGTCGATCTCTGCGCGACGCCTGTAGCGCCCGCCTCTGACGGGCGGCTTCGGCGGTCAGAGACCGCCGCTACAGCGTGCTTCCGCTTGTTCAGCT
This sequence comes from uncultured Bordetella sp., assembly GCA_964614015.1. Taxonomy (GTDB): domain Bacteria; phylum Acidobacteriota; class Terriglobia; order Bryobacterales; family Bryobacteraceae; genus Palsa-187. Next base: position 2,093 of record CAZTKA010000189.1, read on the forward strand.
CCAGCATCCGCTCCACCAGCTCCACCATCCTGTCGTGCCGCGCCTTGTCCGCCGGGTCAGAGAAGTTGATCGGGCGGATGGGGAGTTGCTCGATGAACTGACGGCTGTAAGCGAAGTACCCCCCTCGGAACCGACCGCTGATTTGCTTCAGGTAGTGATCTAAGAGCCGTGAATTCAACAAGCCGAGAACATATTCGTAGGACTCGGCGCACGTGTCGTTCAGGATTATCCCGTATCCGCCACCCCCTCCGCCTCCCGATCCGACGAAATACAACTCCCCGCGAGCGTCGAGAGTGAAGCACGCGCTCGAAGCGATGGAGGGAGTAATTATCTTGCGTTTGGAGAATAAGGAAACGCTCTTAGGGTAAACGTATCCGTACCAGCCCTCGTGCCTCATTTTGCCTTTTTCGCGGTCGCGGAGGAGGTTCCGATTCTCAGCGAGGTATCTCCAGGCGCGCGGGTAGCGACTGTCAAATTGGGACGGGCTGATAAGGACAATTGACTTCGTCTGACCGGACTTCTCCGGGTCATATGGGAACAGGACCGCCTTGGACGGGGTCGCAGAATATCGCCGGATGTCGCGAGAACCCTTGCATAAGGGTTTCACCACATCGCTCTCCAGTTCATACTCCCGCCCGGTTGCCCTCGATCGGACTATGACAAGGCCCTTCCTCCCCGGCCCGACAGGGTCTAGAAGGTAGACGGGATCAGCGCTCGTGACCAGACCTTGGAAAATCTTTTTAGCCACATCCGCGAGCTTTGTCGGCATCCTCCTCAGCCTTTGCAAGATCTCCGCGCCCCCGCCCACGGCAAAATTCCACTCTGCTGCCGTTGCACTGCTTGCGGGCAGTGTGCCTTGGGCAGCTTTGGCTGTGTTGCGCCATGCCTCCAGGTCATCCACCTTTGCGACGTCGAACTCCTTGCTCCCGGACTTATCCAAGAAGAGTAAGCAGGTGTAATTCGTCGCCCCCTCGAAGACCTGCTGGTCGCCGAAGTGGACGATGTGAGAGAGATGCTTTCCATCCGCAATCAACGACCTCAAGGGCTCGCCATACTTCGAGTTGAAGAACTTGTGCGGAACGATGAAGCCGAGTTTGCCGTTCTTGTTCAGGACAGTCAGGCCCTTCTCGACGAACACCACGTAGATGTCGTAATTGCCGGAACTCGCCGACTTGTATTTCTGCTTGTAATACTCGACCTCGACGGGCGCCCATTCCTTCATATGCTGGATGCGGACATACGGCGGGTTGCCGATGACGCAATCGAAGCCGCCGGCGCGCATGATGTCGGGGATGGTGGGGGGAAGTAGCGCAAGGCTCGCTTTCCAGCCTTGCGGCTTTTCCAGCGCGCCGCGTTTTGGAGCGGCGCGCAAATGAGGGGGTTCCTCCTGTGGCGGCACGAAAGACGCGCGGCCTGGAAGGGCCGCAGGGCCGGAAGGCGGGCCCTGCGTTACAGGTTTTTGGCGACGCGAAAGTGCCGCGCGGCCTGGAAGGGCTGCAGGGCCGGAGGGCGGGCCCGAAGTTTCATATCCTTGGCCGCGCGAAAGCGCCGCGCCGCCTGGAAGGGCCGCAGGGCCGGAGGGCGGGCCCTGCGCTACATGTTCCTGGCCGCGCGCAAGCGCCGCGCCGCCTGGAAGGGCCGCAGGGCCGGAGGGCGGGCCCTGCGTTACATGTTCCTGGCCGCGCGCAAGCGCCGCGCCGCCTGGAAGAACCGCAGGGCCGGAAGGCGGGCCCTGCGCTACATGTTCCTGGCCGCGCGCAAGCGCCGCGCGGTCTGGAAGGGCCGCAGGGCCGGAGGGCGGGCCCTGCGCTACATGTTCTTGGCCGCGCGCAAGCGCCGCGCGGCCTGGAAGGGCCGCAGGGCCGGAGGGCGGGCCCGAAGTTTCATATCCTTGGCCGCGCGAAAGCGCCGCGCCGCCTGGAAGAGCCGCAGGGCCGGAGAGCGGGCCCTGCGTTACGCCGAACCAATCGAAGGCGTTGATGCGCTCGCGCTCCTCGTCGCCGAAGAGCGTGCCCTGCTCATAGATATCGGGCCCGATCAGCGAATTGCCGCAAACGATGTTGTATTTCAGTTCGGGCAGCAGGGCGTGCTTGGGCGGCAGTTGCGAGCGCTCGCCTTCGAGAGCCTTCAGGTACAGGCTCATCATGGTGATTTCGACCGCCTGCGGGTCGATATCGATGCCGAACAAATTGTTCCTCAGGATGCGCGCCTTGCGCACGACGGAGAGGCGAGGTTCGTCAGCCGACGGATTCTCCCCCATGATGAGGTAGGGAAACAGCGGATGGATGTGCGCTTCTTTGGGGTGCTCGGTGAGGTAGCGGACGTGGTAATCGATCAGATACTGAAACGCGCCAATCAGGAACGACCCGGAGCCGCAGGCCGGGTCAAGGATGCGAATCTTTTCGATCTGCTTGGGCGTCTTGCCCTCGATGACCTTCCCGACCGTATGCTTGACGATGTAATCGACGATGTATTTGGGTGTGTAATAGACGCCGCCCGCCTTGCGCACCTCGGGCTTCTCTTCGACGTGAACACGCTTCGGCGTGACGCGAATGGTTTTGCCGAGGTAGCGCTCGTAGATCGAGCCCAGCAGCTCGACGCCGATCACGTCAAAGCGGTAAGGGCTTTTGGGGGGATAGAGGCGCTCGATGATGCGCGCCAGCACTTCCGAATCAATCCTGATGGTTTCTGAGAGGTGCGGCTTGAAGATTTCGCCGTTAAAGTCCTCGTTGATCCGGTGGAAGAGGTCGTTCAACCAGTCGAAGATGGGGAATTTGCCGCCCCGTGCTCGCCATTCTTCCACCGCGTCGGCGAGCTGCCGCTTTTCGATGATCCGGCGGTCCTCGGCGATGCGGATGAAGACGATGCGGTCGAGCAGGCGCTGCACGACTTCGTTCAACTGCTTGGCGGTGAGCTCGGGATTGTTCCTGAAGACGTTGCGGGCCAAATCCTCGCGCCAGTCGGTCATTTCGTCGAGGAAAGCTTCGTCCACCGGGATGCGCAGGCGCTGGGTGCGGCGGTCGCGCGGCAGCATGGCGTCGAGCGAGCCGG
>CAZTKA010000190.1:0-5141 GCA_964614015.1 uncultured Bordetella sp.
GCTGCGATATCGTGAGCGGCGGCAGCACCGGGACGTGGGACATCGACACGCACGTCGCGGACCTGACCGAGCTGCAAGCCGGCTCGTACGTGTTGATGGACATGGCCTACCGGCGCGAAGGGCTCGATTTCGAGCACGCCCTGACGGTGCTCGCCACCGTGGTCAGCGCGAACCACGAGGGATTTGTCACGGTGGATGCGGGATACAAGGCGCTCTCGACCGATCGCGGCTACGGTCCGGAAGTGGTGGGGATTCCGGAGGCGGCCTACCGCTGGGGCGGCGATGAGTTCGGGTATATCGATGGCGCCGGGCTGAAGCTCGGCGATCGGGTGCGGCTGCTGCCCCCGCATTGCGATCCGACCGTGAACCTCTACACCGAGATTCACGCCTGCCGCGGCGATCAAGTGGCCGCCGTGTGGCCGTTGAAGGGCGTGCGGTGAGCGTCTTGTGGGGCGGCCAACCTTGGCCGCAGCCGCCCGCATCGGGGGCGATTGCGCGGCGCTGGCGCCCTGTTCCTAAGCGGGCGGCCGCTCGGATGAGGCGCCGCCGTTGCCCTGGCTCAGACCCAATTGCTTCATCACATCGGGCAGGTTCAAGCCGAGCGCTTCGAGCTGTTGCAGGAAATTGAACACCACCGCCGGTCCGGCCTTCGCCAGGCGGCCGACGCCTCCGGCCCCGTCGCCCGTGCCGGAGCCTTGATCGATCACCACCAGCTTGTCGATGTTGCCGAGCGGCGCGGCCACGGCTCCGAAGACGCCCGTGGAGGATTCGATGATGGCAGGCAGTTTTTCGAGAATCGTCTGCAAGCGCGCGGCGTCGTTGAATTGTTTCCAGGCTTCGGCCTTGCGCAGGATCGCGGCGGCCTCGGCCACACCCTGCGCCTCGATCGCCTTGGCGTGCGCCAGGCCCAGCGCCTCGATCTTGGCGGCTTCGGCCTTGCCTTCGGCTTCCACGGCGGCCGCGCGGCCCATGCCTTCCAGCTTCAACTTCTCCTGCTCGGCTTGCGCCATGGCGATCATGGCGGCGCGGCGGCCCTCGGCTTCGAGCACGGCGGCCTGCTGGCGGCTTCGGCGCGCACGATGGCGGCTTGCCGCTCCGCGTCGGCCGGCTTGATGACCGTGGCTTCCAGTTCCTTCTGCTTGCGGAGCACTTCCTGCTCCTGCACCGAGATCATCTCTTGCGTGCGCGTGCGCTCGACTTTCACTTCTTCGGCGACCACCGACTGGCGGGCCTTGGCCTGCGACAGCGGTCCGGATTGCTCGGCGCGCGCTTTCTCGGCCTGTATTTCGGCCTGATACTGGGCCTGGCGGATGGCGAGGTCGCGCTGCGCCTGCGCGATCTCGGCTTCCGAACTGAGGCGCGCCCGCTCGCCCTCTTGCATGGCGCTGGCGGACTTGATTTTCGAATCCCGCATGGCCTCCGCTTCGCCGATTGTGGCGTCGCGCTTCACTTCCGCCGTGCGCCGCTTGCCCAGCGCGTCCAGGTATTCCTCGTCGTCGCTCACTTCCTGGATCGTCAGGACGTCCACCCCCAGGCCCATCTTTTCCAGATCGGTGGCCGCCTCGCTGGTCAGCTTCTGCGCGAAGCTCTGGCGGTCGCTGTTCACTTCTTCGACCGTGAGGTTGCCGAGGATGGAACGCAGGTGGCCTTCGAGCGTCTGGAAAATGACCTGCTGGATCTGCGGCATGGTCATGCTGAGAAAGCGCTCGGCCGCGGCGTGCAGCGAGGTTTCATCGCCGCGGATCTTCACGTTGGCCACCGCCTTCACGGAAACGGGCACGCCCTGAATCGTGTAGGCCCGCTTGATCTCCAGCGGAATGGTCATCACGTTGAGCGGCAGATACTCCACTTTTTCGAGCAGCGGAATGCGCAGCGCCTCGCCGCCGCGCACCATGCGGTAGCCGACCACGCGTCCGTCGGACAACTTGCGCTTGCGGCCGCTCAAGACCGCGACCATGTTCGGGGAAACCTTCAGGTAATTCGAGCTGAGCAGCGCGCCGGCGATCATCAGCGCCAGCAACACCGCCAGAATGACAAACGGAAGCAGCAGACTCGACAAGCTCTCCAGCATGGATTCTCCTCACTCCGGTGAATACGGCGTCCGGGCGGCTATCGTTCCTTGACGATGACCACGTCGCCCAGGACCTCTTCGACACGCACCTGTTTGTGTTCCCCAATGCCCTGGCCGTCCCGTGAGCGGGCGACCTTATCCACAAATTCTTCCCCCACGCGGCATCGCACCTGGCCCACCCCGTTCGCCGGAATCGCCACGACCACACGGGCGGTCTGGCCCACCAGATCCGTTCCGCGCACCTCCGTCGTGGCCTGCTGGCCGTAAAGGAATTTCGCGAGGATGTACACCAGCCAGCCGAAAACCAGGCCACTGCCGAAGCCTACGCCCGAGGCGGCCAGCGTGCCCATTCCGTACTTCACGGCCACGGCGCCGAACCCACCGAAGGCGGTGATGAACACCGCCAGCACGCGCGGACTGAAGAAACTGGGGCCGTGATCGGTGTCCACATGCCCGCCGGTGTCGAAGTGATCGAACACCTCGCCGAACACCACCGAAATCACAAGGAACAGAAACCCGATTGCGGAAATCCCGAGGAAAACTGCGAACGCGGACAGTTCCGAAAGAAAGGACACGTTGGCACCCGCTCCCTTGAGCAGCCAGCATACCATGGAGCGATTCAAGGCCGGGGCGCCGCCAGTTGCGCGAGGATTCTGGAAACGTAGTCGCGCGTTTCCGGGATGGGCGGGATGGCGAGAATCGGATCAACACGCGCGGGTCCGGCGTTGTAGGCGCTGAGGGCCAGCGCGAGATTGCCGCGATAGCGGTCGAGGAGTTGTTTGAGAAGACGCGCGCCGGCATCGATGCTTTCGCGCGGGTCGAAGGGGTTGCGCACGTGGAGAAAGGCTTGCGTTGCGGGCATCAGTTGCATCACGCCCTGAGCGCCTTTGCCTGACACGGCGCAAGGGTGGAATGCGGACTCCTGCCGAGCGACCTCGCGGACCAGGTTGGGGTCCAGGCCGTGGCGCTGGGCGGCGGCGCCGATGATGTGAGCCAGCGCGGGCGCGGCCACGGGCTCGCAGCGCAACCGCAAAAGGGCGCGCGGCGCCCGGCTCTGGCGCGCAAGCGAAATTCTCTGCCGGCTCAGGGATGCCTGCATCGCGGCTCGAACCCGCGTCGCATGCGACGCGGCATCTCCGGCCAGAAGCGGCGCGGCCAATGCCAGGATCGCCAGCAAGGGCACGGTCAATCGCCGCTTGCGGTTGCGGTCCGGGAAGCTCTCACCGATTCTTCCCGGCATGACTGCCGGGGCTGCTCGCCCGCGAAGGAACATCAGGCTTCCTATCGTCTGCCGAGTGCGCCAGATAAGGCCGGAATTTTCGGATATACTGCATGGACATGATGACCCGCCGCCTTTTCTCCATCACTCTGGCCGCCCTGCTCGCCGGCCAGGCCGCCCCCGCTCAAGCCGAACATTGGGTGGCGACGTGGGCTGCCTCGCCGGTCGCCACGAACCTCCCCGCCGCGCCCGCCAAGCCGGTCGCCGCCGGAGCGCCCGCCGCCGCGCCTGCCAAGCCCGGTCCGGCGCCGCTGCGCAGTTTCAACAACCAGACCATCCGCATGGTGGTGAATACCAGCATCCCGGGCCGCACCGTGCGCGTGGAACTGAGCAACCACTTCGGCCCGCAAAAGCTGAAGATCGGCGCGGCGCACATCGCCCTGCATGACCAGGGCGCCGCGATTGTCCCCGGCTCGGACCGCGTCCTGACCTTTAGCGGCAACCCCGCCCCCACCATCCCCGCCGGCGCCAGCATGGTGAGCGATCCGGTGGATCTGGCCGTCCCCGCCCTGGGAGACCTCGTGATCAGCGTCTATGTTCCCGGTGATTCCGGCCCGCCGACCCAGCACGGCACCGGTTTGCACACGACCTATATCTCCGGCGCGGGCAACTTCGCCGGCCAGACGACCTTCGCCGCGGAGCGCACGACCACCTCCTGGTACTTCCTTTCCGGCGTGCACGTGCTCGCACCGGAGGACACGGGCCTGATCGTCGCCTTCGGCGATTCGATCACCGACGGCGCGACATCCACCAATGACACGAACTCCGATTGGCCCAGCCAGCTCGCCAGGCGCTTGCGCGCGGCCGGGATCAACAACCTGGCCGTGGTGAATCAGGGGATCTCGGGCAACCGCGTGCTGGGCGACGGCGCGGGCGTGAGCGCGCTGGCCCGCTTTGAGCGCGACGTGCTCACCCAGCCCGGCGTCAAGTACCTGATCTTCCTGGAGGGAATCAACGATATTGGCGGCTTGGCGCGCGGAGGCGATGCCGTGACGGCCGAGGCGATCATCGAGATCTACAAGCAGATGATCGCCCGCGCCCACATGCGCGGCATCAAGGTGATCGGCGCGACGCTCACGCCCTACGAGGGCGCGGGCTATTACAGCGAAAATGGCGAAGTGATCCGCAGCGCCGTGAACCAATGGCTCCGGACGACGGGCATGACCGACGGCCTGATCGACTTCGACGCCGCCACGCGCGATCCGCAGAACCCGAGGCGCCTGCGCCCGGATTACACCATCCGCGACAACCTGCATCCCAACGACGCAGGCTATAAAGCCATGGCGGACGCGATCGATTTGTCGCTGTTCCGCTGAGATCCGCGCGGCATCAGAGGCGGTGCGAAAACGCAGGCATTATTTGCTCTTGGCTTTCCCCTTGCTCGAGTCCTTGCCTTGCAATTGCTCCTGGTACCGGGCGTTGAAGGCCGCCTCCAGGCGATCGACGTAGGCTCCGAGCGCCTTGTCGTCGATGAACGGATTCGGCCCGCCCTGCTGGAGCTTTGCGTACTTCGCCGCTAAGTCGTAAAAGCTGCCGTGCGCGCCCAGAAACACGTCGGCGTGCATGGCGCGGAGCCTGGCGAAGCTCCTGCGGTAGTCGTCGGCAATCTGCGGGTAGTCCGTATTGTTCACCAGAACGTAGCCGGGATTGACGCCGACGCTGCATACGATCACCACGTCGAGTTCGCGGCCCGCCTCAGTGGTCTTCAACGACCACGTCGTGCACCCCTTGGTGTGCCCCGCCGTCAGGTGCGCGGTCAGCGTGGTTCCGCCGAGCGTGACTTTGTCGCCA
>CAZTKA010000191.1:0-5088 GCA_964614015.1 uncultured Bordetella sp.
CCCGCCAGGTGGCGCATCACCCCTAGCACCAGCTCCGGCTCGAAGCTGCCGCCGGTGAATTGCGCGACCTGCTTCAACAAATCGACGTTGGCGCCGTATTCGTTCAACTCCGCTTCTGGACGATAGAGTCCGGTCTCCGGGAACGCGAGCGAATCCTCCAGGGCGCGCAGGCGGAACAGGCCCTGCCGCGCGCCGATGCGGACGCGTCCCTCGAAGGTGCCAGCGGCAATCTTGCGCACGGGCACCGGCTGCTGGAAGCCGCCTGGACCGAGCGCGAAAACCGGAGGGATCGCATCCGGCTCGCGGACGCCCCGGCCCAGCCGGTAAACGACGACCAGTTCCTGATTGGCGCTGTCGAACTGCAGCGAGGCTTCCCCGCTCTGGGCATGCGGCAACAGGTCGCGCGCCAGGTTGGTCCAGAACTTATCGAAGCCCTTCCAGGTGATCCAATCGGCGGCCCAGCGCGACTTGGCGTCGGAAGTAAACACGGCGGCGCGGCCGAGCCCATACTGCCAGCGGGCAAGCAGGGGGTCCTTTTGATCGATGCTGAGGATCGTTTCCGCGGTTGGCTTGGAGATGAAGCGCACATAGCCCTTCAACTGCGGCGCGTTCTCGATACCAGTTTCATTCAGAATCTCGACGCGCTTGCTCACCTGGGGCGTCAGTTGCTTTTCGACCATGGTCGAGCCGGTATGCTCGAGCACGTCGCGCACCAGGATCTGTTCGAGCTGGCTGAGGTCGGTGACGAAGTAGGCCTTGCCGCCGGCGGTGGCCGCGACCCGCTCCAGGTACGCTTTGTTTACGTCCTGTCCGACGCCCACCGTGGAGATCGTGATCTTTTCGCCGAGCGCCGTCTTGGCCACCGTGAGGCTGTTGCCCTCCTCCGAGATACCGTCGGTCATGAGAAGAATATGGCGGTAGACGGCCTGCACGGGCCGCATGCGGAGATACGCTTCGTTCAACGCCGGAGCGATCTGCGTGCCGCCGTCGGGCAGGATGCCGGCAATGCGGCGGTTGATGGCGGCGCGGTCGTCCGCGCGCCGGACCGGGATGGCCCACTCGAACGTGTTATCGAACATCAGCACGCCCACCAGATCCACCGGCCGCAGATTGTTCACCACGCCGATCGCGGCCAGGCGCGCCATCTCCATCTTGCGTCCTTCCATCGAGGAACTCTTGTCGACAATCAGGATCACGGCGGTGCCTTCGGGGGAGCGGGGCGGAGCCAGCTTGGCCGGCAGCGCGCGTTCGAGCGCATCCTCGGCGGCTTTTTCTTCGCTGTAGGTGTTGCGCTCCCCGCCGATGATCAGCAGGCCGCCGCCCAGCCGGACGTATTCTTCCAAATCTTGCTTGGATTCCTCGGGGATGTTCTCAAGGTCCCAGTTGTTGAAGATCACAAGCTGATAATCGTTCAAGTGCAGCATTGCGAGGCCTGCGGATCGCTGAATCTCGAATTGCGCGCCCGACAAGACTGCGGCCAGATGCGTGTCGTCCTGCTCGCTGTCGGAGGAAAAGTACAGGACCTTGGGACGGCGCAGCAGCATGGCCTGATCGAAGCGCAGCTCCCCGCCCTGCTCGGGCCGGATCAGCACCGAGAGCTCGATGGCGCCGGGCATGTTCAGGCTGGTGTGCATGCGAATCGGATTTTCACCGCTCGCCAGGTTGACGCGCGTCTTGCCGAGCGGGCGGCCCTCGGCCAACAGTTCGACCTCGGCCGAGCCGGCCGCCGGGGCGGAAACATTGAGGTCGATGGGAAACGGCTCGCCGGTGAAGGCAAACGACGGCAGGCTGACCGACTCCAGGCGCAGGGCGGGTTTCGCGCGCCCGGCCAAGGCGAAGGTGTCGATGGGGATGCCCAAATCGCGGGCCTGCCAGGCGGCGCGCGCGATGCTGCCTTCGTTTTCCTTGCCGTCGGAAATCAGCGCCAGGCGCGGCACCATCCCCGCCGGCATGGCCGCGATCGCCTCGCGGATGGCCGCTTCCAGATCCGTGACGCGGCCATTCTGGCCGGAGGTCTGCACCAGGCGGTAGTCGTTTCGTTCGCTGGATTCGAGCGGGCGCGTGGAACGGGCAAACGGGATCACGTTCACCACGTGACGTCCGCGCGCGCCGCTGATTTTTCGGGCCAGCTCCGCCGCCCGCTCCAGATCCGCGCCCGTAGTGCTGGCCGAGGTGTCCACCAGAACGCCGACGGCGAGTTTGGTTTCATCCAGCACGATGCTCGGCCCGGCGAGGGCAGTCAGGATCGCCATAAAGCAGAGCGCCTTCAAGACGAGGCCGGCATGGCGCGTGGTTCTGCGCCATTCGTACAGGGTCCAGGCAGCGGGCAGCCAGACTAGGAACAGCACCCAGGAGCGGTCGAAGATCATGACGCCTTCCTCCACTGCCGAAGCGGCGCCGCGGCCTTCGCCGCGCGCAGGCGCAGGGCGCGCGAGCGTCCGAACCAAAGCCAATCCGCCAGCAGACCGATCGCTCCGGCCAGCGCGAGCCAGGGCCACAGGTCAGCCGCCCCGGCGCCGGCCGGCGAAGCTTCCGGGATCCCCATGGCGAGGTTTTGAGGCGCCTTCCATGACGCTTCGGCGAGATCCGGCAGCGTTAGCGAATACACGGTCTCGCGATCTCCCATACGCACGCGAACCGTGCCCGGCTTGCCGGAAAAGAAACGCAAGACGCCGTCTTGTATGGTGAACGGCAGCGCCTGATCCATTTCATCAAGGATCTGAACCGCGGCGGCCTGCACATCGTTTCCCACAGGCAGGCTCACGCTGCCGACCGTGCCGGCTTCCAATTCGACGCGGCGATACGCCGCCGGGGCCATCCAGCGCAGCGTGTTGGCGATCAACAGAGGCGTGGCCAGCTCATACCGCATGGACGCGCGTCCGGGATGGAACCCGATCAGCATCTGTTTGACGGCTCCATCGCGGGCCACCACCACCGGACCGGCCGCCACGGCGGCGACCGTGATGTCGCCCGGAGCGGGAAGGAATACCGCCGCCGATTCGAGCGTGACATCGCGCGTATACAGTCCCGCACCCAGCGACGTATCGGGGCTCCAGCGCTCCAGTGCGGCGCGGCTCACCGTCGTGCGGATGGGAACGGGCGATCCGGATGCGGGCGGTTCAATCCAGATCACGTGGGAGCGCGGCGGCGAGGGCGGCGCGAAGCGGTCCAGCACGACGATATCGGCTTGCGCGGCGGGATCGAAGGCGTTCGGGGCGCGGAATTCGGCCTCGACCAGCGGATTCGCCGCAAACAGCGGGCGGAGCGTCTGCGGTTCGTTGGAATACACGATCATCTTCAGCGCGGCCTGACGCGGCACTTCGACCAGAGCACGGTCGTCCTGCGGCACGGCGTCACGCGTATTGAGGCGCGCCTCGACATATCCGGCGGCCTTTTCCGGATACACAAAGGTGGCTTGCTCTTCGCTTCCGGGCCGCAGGGTCATGCGGCGGTTGCCGGCCGGCGACAGCGCGTACTGCACCGACAAGTCGACGACTTGCGTGCGGCGTCCGTAGTTGCGCACCGCGGCGAAAATCTCCCAGCGATCCGGCGCGGCGGGCGAGCGGCGCAAGCCGAGCCGGCGCAGGCCGACGTTCTCCTGCGGGGCGTCGACCCCGATGTACCGCAGATTAGCGGGCACGGCCGCCAGCGTCGCATCTTCCGGCGTGACGCGGGCCGCGCCCACAAAGGTAATCTCACCGGCCCGTTCCGACTGCATTTTCCGGACACGTTGTGCGAATTCGACCGCCTGTCCCAAGCGCAGCGCCGAGGCGCTTGGCTGCGACTCGAGAATCGCCGCTTCAATAATCGCGCGGTTTGATTCGAACGCCGTGGCGGGCGTGGCAAGCGCATCCGCCCGCACAACCATCACGCGGTCGCGGCGCGGCAGAGCGCGCACATAGGCAAGTGCGCTGGCCTTGGCTTGATCGAACAGCGTTCCCTGTCCGGTGACCGCTCCCATCCAAGCCGAGGTGTCGAGAACCAGAACATGATCGTTCCCGAGGCCGTCAAAAACGCCGATCTGCGGCCCGGCGATCGCGGTCAGCAGCAGAGCGAGGCTGATCAGTTGCAGCACCAGGCTCCAGGGCTGCTGAATGCGGCGGCGGTGCTTCAGTTCGGTGCGGACATCGGCGGACCTCCAGAAACGCAGCGTCGCGACCACCTGGCGGCGCTTGGAGCGGTCGAGCAGGTAGAGCGCGACAACGCCGGCCGAAATCGCGCCGGCCAGGCCGAGCAGTTCGCCGAGACCGAGGTTGAGGAAGTTCATGCGAGGTCTACTTCAGATGAAAAGCGCCCCACATTATGCTACCGCACCTGTGTTCACCAGCGGACCAAAGATCGCCTGGTCCACCGGAACCGACGTCGGCAGTCCCAGATAGCGCCCGCCATTGCGTTCCGCCACGTCGCGGACGCGATCCGCGTAGGCATCGAAGGCCCGCGTGTATTGATCCCGGGCGTCGGGGTCAAAAGCCAGCTCCACTCTCTGGCCGGATTCGGCGTCTTCCAGTTCCAGTTCGCCATCCCACGGCGGCACGCGGTCTTCCTCGGCCCACACTTGAATCGCCAGCACCTCATGGCCGAAATCCGAGAGGAACTGCAGGGGCCTTTCGAAGTCCTCGTCGTCGAGGAAATCGGAAATCAGTATCGCCAGCCCGCGCTGCGGAAACCGGGCGAGAAACTGGCGGATGCACTCCATGAAATTCGTGCGGCCCCCGGGCTGGATTCCGGCCAGGTAATCCGTGGCAGGCTGGAAGCGGTGGCGGCCGCCGCTGGCGGTGAAGGAATCCTGTAATTTCTCCGAGAATGGTTGCAAACAGATGGAGTCGAGGCGCACGAGTCCGACGTAACACATGGCCGCCGCCAGCTTGCGCGCGTAGTCGAACTTGGGAGCCGCGCCAGTGGTCATCGACCGGCTGACGTCGAACAGGATCCGCACGGGCACGCGCGGCTCCAACTGGAACATTTTCAGAAAGAGCTTCTCCAGCCGCAAATAGGCGCGCCAGTTGACGGCGCGCAAGTCGTCGCCGTGGTGGAACTGGCGGTGGTCCAGAAACTCCTGTCCCGATCCCGCGAACCGGGAAGTGTTGT
>CAZTKA010000192.1:0-5071 GCA_964614015.1 uncultured Bordetella sp.
GACGTGCTGGAAGCGTTCAGTCGCCCGGCCGTGCGATTTGGCCTAGACCCGAAGCTGGGCGGCATCACGTTCGGAAAACTGATGGGCCGATGTCTGATGGAGCCGAATCCGGAGTTGGAAGCACTGTTTCACAGTCACTTCGCGCCGCTGGTGCGCCGGTTTGATGCGGCGCTGATGCGGGCCATGCCGAAGTTCACGCGCGAAGAGGTGTTTTGGCGGATGCATCTGACGGTGGGCGCCCTGCACCATTCGTTGCTGATGCTCGACAAGACTCCACCGGGCCGGCCAAGGCTCGTCGTGGAGTTCGAAAGCTACGTGCAACGGTTAGTCGCGTTTGCTGCTGCGGGCTTCCGTGCATCGGTTCCGGCCAAGAGCAGGAAGTCCTGATGCGCGCTGTCTCGACTACTTTCGCTGCGTGCGTATCCAGCATGTTTCTGTTTGGCGGCTGCGCTGTCGGGCCGGATTACAAGCAGCCGAAGACGGCCATGCCGGCGAATTGGAGCGCGGGCTTGAACGGTGGACTGAAGGCAACCGCCCCAGATGCCAGCCTGCTTGATCGCTGGTGGACCGTGTTCAACAACCCGGTCTTGTCGGACCTGATCGAGCGCGCATGCACCGCAAACAAGGACTTGCGCCAAGCCGAAGCCCGCTTACGCGAGGCGCGAGCGCAGCGTGGCATGGCGGTGGCCGATCTGTTTCCGAAGATCTCCGCCACCGGCTCGGCCAGCCGCACCGGCACGAGCAAGGAAACCGGCGCGGGAACGACCAGTAATCTGTATTCCAACGGTTTCGATGCGAGCTGGGAATTGGATTTGTTCGGCAAGAAACGACGGTCGGTCGAGGCAGCAGCAGCCACCTTGCAGGCGTCGGAAGAGGATTTGCGCGATGTGCTGGTGAGTCTGCTTGCGGAAGTGGCGCTGAATTACGTGGAGGTGCGTTCATATCAAACACGGCTGTCGCTGACCGAAGCCAATCTCGCCGCCCAGGGCGAGACGCACGACATTGCCCGCTGGCGGTGCGAAGCGGGTCTCACCACGCAACTCGACGTGGATCAAGCCAAACTCAGTCTGGAGCAGACTCGCTCGGAGATTCCCACGTTGCGGATCGCGTTGGAGCAGGCGAAACACCGGCTGGCGGTGTTGGTGGGCCAACCGCCGGGCGCATTGAAAGATCTGCTCGCCGCGCCGAAGAGCATTCCGGTGACGCCGCTGGAAGTCGCGGTCGGCGTGCCGGCGGATGTGTTGCGCCGGCGGCCCGACGTGCGCCGCGCGGAGCGCAAACTGGCCGCCCAGACCGCGCAAATCGGCGTGGCCAAAGCGGAGCGTTATCCTGATTTGAAGTTAATCGGCTCCATCGGTTTGGAATCGCTTGCCTACAGCAACCTCTACACGGCCAGCGCCCGCGCCTTTCAGGTGGCAGCGAACGCAACGTGGACGCTTTTCGACGGCGGGCGCATTCGGAACAACATTCGGCTGCAAACCGCCAAGCAGGAAGAGGCGCTCAGTCTTTACGAAGCGACGATCCTGACCGCGCTGCGCGACGTCGAAAATGCCTTGGTCGCCTACGCCGAGCAGCAGACCCGGCGTCGCACGCTCGCCGAAGCGGCTCATGCGGCGCAAAGCGCATCGAAGCTTGCACGGGACGAGTATTCGTCGGGCATTGCCGATTTCCAGCGCGTGCTCGACTCGCAGCGGTCGCTGTTACAGGCGCAGAATCAACTGGCCGCCAGCGAGGGAGAGGTCAGTTCCAATCTCATCCGGCTTTACAAAGCCCTCGGTGGCGGCTGGACGCCGCTCGCACCCGCGCCGAAGCAGGCTCAAGCCCGGCAATCTGGAAGAACACCATGACTCATTCATCTGCCCAATCGAAAGAGGACGTCGCCAAAACTCTCGGCATCGTTGATTCCAGCGGCCGGACTCCGGCTCGCAGGCGATGGTGGATTTGGGTCGTGCTGCTGGTGGGAGTGTTGGCTGCGTGGAGTCTGTGGAACACCTTCAGCAAGACCGACCCGCCGAGATACGTGACTCAGCCGGTGCGTCGCGGCAACCTGGTCGTGACGGTCAGCGCGACCGGCACGCTGGAGCCGCTCAAGAAAGTGGACGTGGGCATTGAAGTATCCGGCACCATCAAGTCCGTGGAGGCGGATTACAATGATCGTGTGAAGGTCGGCCAGATTCTGGCGCGGCTGGACACGACGCGGCTCGAAGCGCAGGCCGAGCAAAACCAGGCCGCGCTCGAAGCGGCGCGCGCGAAGGTTTTCCAAGCGCAGGCCAGCGTCGAGGAGTCCGAGGCTCAACTGGCCCGGTTCAAACACGTGCGCGAGTTGAGCGGTGGGAAAATGCCGTCGCAAAACGATTTCGACACGGCCAAGGCGAACCTCGCCCGCCACAAGGCTGATGAAGCCAGCGCAAAGGCCTCGGTGGCGCAGGCGCAGGCGGCGCTGGATGTGGTTCGCACCGACATATCGAAGGCGGTCATTCACTCGCCGATCAACGGCGTCGTGCTGAAACGTTCCGTTGAGCCGGGCCAAACCGTGGCCGCTTCTTTTCAAGCGCCGACGTTGTTCACGCTGGCGGAAGACCTCACGCAGATGGAGCTTCAAGTGGACGTGGACGAAGCGGACGTGGGCAACGTCCGCGAGGGCCAGAGGGCCACATTCACCGTGGACGCTTATCCTGACCGCGCGTTTCCCGCGAGCATCACGCAGGTGCGGTTCGGGTCACAGACCGTGGAAGGCGTGGTCACTTACAAAGCGGTGCTCCGGGTTGACAACTCGAGCCTCGCGTTGCGCCCCGGCATGACCGCGACCGCTGTGATCACGGTCAGCGAGAAGAAGGATACCCTCTTGGTTCCGAATGCGGCTCTGCGTTTCAGCCCCCCGCAAACGGAGCCGGCCAATAAATCCGGCGGCGGGGGCTTGCTGGGCGCGTTGTTGCCGCGCCCGCCCCCTTCGGAAGCGAAGCTGAGTGACGACACGAATTCAAAAAGCAAGGAGCAGCGCGTGTGGGTGCTCCGCGATAATCAACTGGTCGCCGTGACCATCACGAAGGGCGCGACCGATGGCGTCATGACAGAAGTGGTTGGTGGAACACTCGAACCCCCGATGGCCGTTGTGACCGATCTGGCGACTGCCAAATGATGAACCCGCCAAGCCCCATCGTTGCCAAGCAAACAGCCCTGATCGAGCTGCGCGGCGTGACCAAGGTCTATGGCGCGGGCAGCGCGGAGATGATGGCTTTGCGCGGCGTGGACTTGTGCATCAGCAAGGGAGAATTTGTTGCCTTGATGGGACCGAGCGGTTCAGGCAAGAGCACATGCATGAACATCCTGGGCTGTCTCGACGTTCCCACGGCGGGCGATTATTTCTTTCAAAGCATTGAGGTCGGCCGGATCACGCACAAGCAACGGGCGCTCTTGCGCCGTCACTACCTCGGTTTCGTCTTTCAGGGCTACAACCTGCTCAATCGCACTTCGGCGCTGGAGAACGTCGAACTGCCCCTGATCTACCGCCATGCGGCCCCGGCGGCCAGACACCGACTGGCACATCAGGCGTTGAAACAGGTGGGCCTGACCGGGTGGGAACATCACACGCCGGGCGAACTCTCTGGCGGCCAACAACAGCGCGTGGCCATCGCACGCGCCATTGTCACCCAGCCCGTCGTGCTGTTGGCCGACGAGCCGACGGGTAATCTGGATTCCGCGCGCAGCATGGAAATCATGGACATACTGACCTCGCTCAACCGTGACCTTGGAATCACCATCGTCATGGTGACTCACGAACCCGACATGGCCGCCTACGCCAAACGCGTTGTCCATTTCCGCGACGGCCTGATCGAGACCGACCACACGCACAAGGAGAACGCCTGATGCTGGGAAATGCCTTGCTCCTGGCGCTGCGGGAACTCCGCCGCAACGTGATGCGCTCGTTCTTGACGATGCTCGGCATCATCATCGGCGTGGCCGCCGTCATCGTCCTGGTCACATTGGGCGCTGGCGCCACCCGCCAGGTCACGGAACAAATCGCGAGCTTGGGCAGCAACCTGCTGATGGTCAGCCCCGGCAAGCGCATGGGCCCCGGCCAGACCTCCGGCGCGCCGGCGTTCAAGGTGGCCGATGCCGAAGCCATCGCCCGGGACATCCCTGCCATCGCGGCGGTTGCTCCGACCGCCACGCGCTCCACAACCGCCATCTACGCGAACGAGAATTGGGCGACCACTGTCACGGGCACCGGCGAACAATACTTCACCATCAATAACCGCCGCGTGCGGGAAGGCCGCAGCTTCACAGCGAGCGAAGCGCGCCTCGGCGCGGCCGTCTGCGTCATCGGCGAAACCGTGCGCACCAAGTTGTTTGGCCGCCAAAGCCCGATCGGCAACAAGATTCGCCTGCAAAAGCTGTCGTGCGAAGTGATCGGGCTGATTGAAGCCAAAGGGCAGTCCACGATGGGCACCGATCAAGACGACCTGATTGTCATTCCGTTGCGCACATGTCATCGCCGTATCGCCGGCAACGAGGACGTCAATATCATCCAAGTCTCGGTCAAGGACGGCGTCTCCACCGAGCGGGTCAAGCGCGAGATCGGACGGCTGATGCGCATCCGCCGCCATCTCTCTTCCAACCAGGACGACAACTTCAATGTCATGGACTTGAAAGAAATCGCCACGATGCTTTCCGGGACCACGCGGATGATGACCGCGCTGCTCGGCGCAGTGGCCGCCGTGAGCCTGCTGGTCGGCGGCATCGGCATCATGAACATCATGCTCGTCTCGGTCACCGAGCGCACCCGCGAAATCGGCACCCGCCTGGCCATCGGCGCGCTTGAGCGCGAGGTGTTGCTCCAGTTCCTTGTTGAGGCTGTCGTTTTATCATCCTTTGGCGGCTTGATCGGCATTGTGCTGGCATTAGTTGCCTCCGCGGGGTTGGCTGATCTCCTGCAAGTGCCGTTCGTGTTCAAGGCGCCAATCATCCTCATCGCTTTCCTGTTCTCCGCCGCCGTCGGCGTGGTCTTCGGTTACTTCCCAGCGCGAAAAGCTGCGCGTATGAACCCCATCGAAGCGTTGCGCCATGAGTA
>CAZTKA010000193.1:0-5041 GCA_964614015.1 uncultured Bordetella sp.
GTTCGCCCGAGCCGCTGGTGTGCGAAGGCCGCTCTTTCATCAGCGCCGTGTTCAAGAGCGAAGGCGGCACCATGCGCTTCCGCGATTCGGAGGTGTGGCTGTTCGGTGTGAACAGCGCAGGGGCCAGGCCCTACGCGGCGCGTGTGGACACGGGCGGCGGCGAGCAGACACGGAGCGATCCGGAAACGCTGACCGTCGGTTGCACGGTCCACGTTTATTACAACATCTTCGCGGCTGACAGCGGCTACCGAATCGGACACGCGACTGTCAGGCCGGGCGCGAAGGACTTTGCGCATGCGATCGAGCGGACGCCGCTCAAGATCGCCACCGTCCCCGAACTCGTCCTGCACGACGCCAAGAGGAACAAGGACCTGCGCGTGCGCATCAACCACCCGCGGGACAGCGGGCCGTATCCGCTCATTGTGTTTTCGCACGGCGCGTGGGGCAGCAAGGACGGGCACACGATGCTGACCGAGCTGTGGGCCAGCCACGGCTATGTCACCATCCAGCCCGACCACGCCGACTCGCGCGCTCTGGGCGTGAAGGTTGGTGACACCACCGTTTTCCGCGACTGGCAGCAGCGCCCGGCGGATGTGTCGTTCATTCTCGATTCGCTCGCCGAGATCGAGGCGAAGGTGCCGGCACTGAAAGGCAAGGTGGATGTGAAGCGCATCGGCATGAGCGGGCATTCGTATGGCGCGAACACCGCGCAGCTCGTCGGCGGCGCGCGCGCGTTTCTCGCAGGCCGCGAAGTCAGCTACGCGGACCCGCGCGTGACGGCGGTCGCGCTGCTCTCCGGCCAGGGGCCGGGCGAAATGCTCACTGAGAAATCGTGGGCGAATTTCACAAAGCCCTTCCTTGTGATGACCGGCTCGCGCGACGGCCCGACCCGCACCGGCCAGCCCGCCGTGTGGCGCAAGAAACCCTACGAACTCAGCCCGCCCGGCGACAAGTATCTCGTCTGGGTCGAGGGCATGGACCACGGCTTCGGCGGCCTGTCGGGATTGAAGGACGGGCTTTTCAAGTTCCAGCGCAACGAAGACCACATCCGCTACACGAAGATGGTCACGCTCGCGTTCTGGGATGCGTTCTTGAAGGGCGACGCCAAGGCGAAGGCTTGGCTCGCGTCGGACGCGCTGGCGACTGTCAGCAAAGGACAGGCGACCATTATAAACAAGTGAACCATGCTCCATCATTACAGAGTGATGCGGCCGCATAACCATCAGGACATGCCTTGAAGAACGCCATCATCAGCCTTGCGGTTTGGTCCACCAGCCTGATTCTGTGCGCGCAGCAATCGCCCCGCGCGGCCAGTGGCGGTTTCGCCGACCGTTTCAAACATTGGGACAAGAACGGCGACGGGAAGCTGGGCGCGGCGGAATTTCCCGGCGCGCAGTTCAAACAGATGGACAAGGACGGCGACGGGTTTGTGACGGCGGACGAAGTGCGGACATTTTTCGCGGGCCGGCGGACGGCACGGCCGGCGGCGGAGCAGACGAACCAGATGACGCCCCGCATCGTCTGGCAGGTCAGCGTTGGCGGCGAGTCCGATGTGCCGGGACGTGGTGGGTTCGGCCAGCGTGGCACGGGACAAATGCCACGCATCGTCCGCGGCGTCTCCACGGATCGCGAAGGCGGCGTCTTCTTCTGCGGATCGTTTTTCGGGAAATGTTCAGTCGGCGGGCAAGAGCGGTCCAGCGCGGGCGCGGCAGACGTGTTGATTGGGCGGCTGAATGGCGGGGGCGGGGTCGCCTGGTTGAAAGGCTTCGGCGCGCGTGGCACCGATATCGCTCCCGACATTGCGACCGACAGCCGCGGCAATTGCGCGGTCACCGGCATGTGCTCGTCGGAAACGCGATTTGATTCCAGCACCGTGACCACCATGGGCGGAAGCGATGCATTCACGGCGAAGCTCGACAAACATGGGGCCGTGCTCTGGGTCAGGACGGTTGGCGGCCCGCAAGCCGACTGCGGCAATGAGATTTGCGCCGACCGCGACGACAATGTGCTGGTGGTCGGGAACACTTACGGTGGGATGAAGGCCGGTGCAAAGGAATGGCCTCACGCGGGAGGGATGGACTGCTTTGTCCTGAAATACTCCGCAGCGGGGGAACTGCTCTGGTCTGTGCCGATCAAGGGCGCGGGAAACGAACAGGGCCGGGGAATCACCACGGATGCCGGGGGCAATGTGTTGGTCGCTGGCGAGTTCACCGGCACGATTCACATCGAGGACTCCGCTTTGACCGCCGCAAGCGGGCAACGGGATATTTTCGTGGTTCGTCTTTCGCCGGCGGGACGGTTGCTCTGGGCCAAACGGTTTGGCGCAGGCGGCGACGATTATGCCCGCGGCGTCGGCTGCGACGGTAGCGGGAACATTTGGGTGACCGGCGTGTTCAGCGGCCAGGTTTCTTTCGGTCAGGAGACATTGCAGGCGGGCGGCGGCGAAAATCTCTTTCTGCTCAAACTATCGCCCGCCGGCGACGTCGTCTGGGTTCGCGGCATGACCGGTTCGGGACAAGGACACGGTTGCGAGATCGAAGTCACAGCGGATGGTTGTGCCGTTCTCTCTGGCGACGTGATGGGCAGCCTGAGCATTGTCGGCAAGACAATCGAGACGGCCAGCCGTCGCGAGGTCTTTGTGGCCCGCTTCGACGCGGGTGGGCGGCTGGACTGGGTCAAGCCGATCCACGGCACGGGCGCGGCGGCCAACTTCGCCATTGCCCTTGACCCTTCAGGCCGCGTGACGGTCGCCGGCTCGTTCACGGGAACGCTGGAAGCGGATGACAGGCAACTGAAGTCCGGCGCCGAAATGGAATCCTTCGTGATTGCGATGGAGCGGTCGCCGGCTGCCGGGCCAGCGGGAGACCGTGGAAGCCATGAGAAAACGAGTCGGCTTCGCGGGCAGACGCGCGCCGGCTTGGCGGCACGTGGCGACGCGCAGAAACGTCCCGCCGACGCCACGCACACCGGCGACGGACAGCACAAGGTCCGGGAGATTGAATTCGCCATCCCCGCGGAACGCTGGCAGAAGGAAATGGCGGTGCGCGTCTATTTCCCGGAAAGGGGCGGACCCTGGCCACTGATCGTCTTCTGCGCTGGGAGCGGCGGCGGCAACGACACGTTCGCGGAGACCTCCATCTCTCTGGCCAGTCACGGCTATGTGGTGCTTCACACCAGCTATCCCTTCGAGTCGCGCCGCGACGCCAAGGGCAACGAAGGGCTGACCACGCAACGCGTCGCGGACATCTCGCTGGCGCTTGATTCGCTGGAGAAAATGGCCGCGCTGAAGCCGGAGCTAAAGGGCAAGATTGACGCGACGCGCATCGGCGCGATGGGGCATTCGTCCGGCGCATACATCACGCAACTCATCGGCGGCGCGACGGTTGTTTTCAACGGCAAAGAGGCCAGTTTTCGCGACCCACGGGTCAAGGCCATCATCCAGTATTCCGGCCAGGGCAGCAACCAGCAAGGACTGACGAAGGACTCGTGGAAGAACCTCACCATCCCCATGCTGACGTTCACGGGAACCAAGGATCGGGGCGCCACCGGCGGAGGTCCCGAATGGAAGAAAGAACCGTTCGACCTGAGCCCTGCGGGGAACAAATTCCACGTCTGTTATGAAGGCGGGCATCACGGCAGCTTCAGCGGCAAGTTTGCCCGCGATCCTCAAGGGAAGGCGATCTTCGACCACGCGCAACGTCTCTCGCTGGTTTTCTGGAACGCCTATCTCAACGGCGACCAGCAGTCGCTCAAGGTTCTCAAGTCGCAAGAACCTTCGCGCTGGAACAACGCGCGATTGGAGTATTTTTGCCGTTGAACCAACACCCGAAGTCATCTCTATGATGAAAACCACCCTCACCATCATCAGTCTGTCAGCCATTCTCACCTGCGTGGCCCTCTCAGCGCAGGAATCGCCCCGCCCAGCCGGTAGCGACCTCGCCGGGCGGTTCAAGCAGTGGGACAAGAACGGCGACGGGAAACTGAGCGCGGCGGAATTTCCTGGCGCGCAGTTCAAACAGATGGACAAGGACGGCGACGGGTTTGTGACGGCGGACGAAGTGCGGACATTTTTCGCGGGCCGGCGGACGAGGACACAGCCGGCGTCGGAGCAGGCTACACCAACCGCTCCGCCAACAAGCGGCGAACTCAAGGCGGTGGGAAAGTCTGCGCTCGACGCGGCGGCTCTGGACTCGGCGCGGCGCTACAGCGAGGCGAGCGGCGGACAGGCAATGGTGGTGATGCTCGACGGCAAGATTGTGTTCGAGGGCTATGGCAATGGCGGTTCCAAAGATCGCACGCAGACGCTGGCCAGCGGCACTAAGAGCTTTGTCGGCGTGGCGGCAGCGGCGGCGGTGGAGGACGGGGTCATCACGCTGGATGCGCCGGTTTGCGAGAGCCTGACGGAGTGGAAAGACGACCCGCTCAAGTCGCGCATCACGTATCGGCAACTGCTCACCCTCACCAGCGGCCTGACGCCCGGCGAACGCGGCGAGGGCGGGCGCAATCCCGCATGGAAAGAAGTCATCGCGAAGCCGATGTCGGGCAAGCCGAGCGCGCAGTTCGAGTATGGGGCGTATCACCTCAACGCCTTCGGCGAGGCGCTCCAGCGGCGGTTGAAAGGCGAGACCTTCGAGCAATACCTCGTCCGGCGCGTGCTCAAGCCGCTCGGCATCACGCTGGAATGGCGCATCCGCTGCCCGGACGGCCACCCGCAACTCGGTGGCGGCGGCGCAATGACCGCGCGCGACTGGGCGCGGTTCGGCGAGTTCATGCGGCTGGGCGGCCAATGGGAAGGCAAGCAACTCATCCGCAAAGAACTGCTCGCCGACTGTCTGCGCGGCACGAAGCAAAACCCGGCTTACGGACTCACATGGTGGTTGCGGGAGCCGGTGCCCGACGCGATCATCCGCCAGGTGCCCATCCTGCAACGCGACATGGGCGACATCGTGAAATCCGACTGGCTGCCCGACGACCTGTTCATGGCCGCGGGCGCGGGCAAGCAACGGCTCTACGTCATCCCGTCGCAGAAGCTCGTCATCGT
>CAZTKA010000194.1:0-5029 GCA_964614015.1 uncultured Bordetella sp.
GCGTCCTGCCCGCCCTGCGCGCCGAACTCCCCATCCGCCGCGCCGCGTCGCTGGTGGAGGGCAAGCCGCTGCGTCTGGTCAACGGATCGCAGCGGCGGGGGCACCTGCTGTTCGACGTGCCGGTGGTAGGTCCGCGGACCATCGACGTGATGCGCGAAACGAACACGACCGCACTCGCGGTGGACGCGGGGCGGACGCTGCTACTCGACCGCGAGGAGCTGCTGGCGCGGGCGGAGGCCGCGGGCGTGGCGATGATCGCGTATAAACCCGGCGCGGACTAACCGCCCGCGCTGGCGGGTCGAGGACCCGCACGCCGGGCCTGACCAGCGCCTGGCTGTATACGGTCCACATGTGCGAGTGGTGTAGAGCGTGGCGGCTCTTCCTTCTGGCTCCTTGGCCCGCCGGCCCCGGAGCTACTCCGCCTCCGTGCCCCCGGCCTTGAGAACCGCCAGGAACGCCTCCTGCGGGATCTCGACCTTGCCGACGCGCTTCATGCGGCGCTTGCCTTCCTTCTGCTTTTCGAGCAGCTTGCGTTTGCGGGTGATGTCGCCGCCATAGCACTTGGCCAGCACGTTCTTGCGCATCGCCGGAATGTTCTCACGCGCGATGATCCTGCTGCCGATCGCGGCTTGCAGCGCCACCTCGAACATCTGCCGTGGAATCAGCTTGCGCAGCCGTTCGATCAGCGCTTTGCCGCGCTCGTAGGCGAAGTCGGCATGCACAATCATCGACAACGCATCCACGGGTTCGCCCGCCACCAGCACGTCCATCTTCACCATCTTCGAAACGCGATACCCGGCGAGACGATAATCGAGCGACGCATACCCGCGGGAAGCCGATTTCAGCCGGTCATAGAAATCCAGCACGATCTCGTTCAGCGGCATCTCGTACAACAGCATGAGGCGCCCGCCGCCGATGTATTCGAACTTCTTCTGCGTGCCGCGCTTTTCCTCCAGCAGCTTCAGAATCTCGCCGATGAACTCCTCGCGCGTGATCACCGTGGCGTCGATGATCGGCTCCTCGATCTGCTTGATGTCGGCCGGGTTGGGGAACTTCGAAGGGTTGTCCAGTTCGAGCACCGTGCCGTCCAGCAGGGTGACCTTATAGCGCACTCCCGGAGCCGTGATGATCAGCTCGATGTTGAACTCGCGCTCCAGGCGCTCCTGCACGATCTCGAGATGAAGCAAGCCCAGGAAGCCGCAGCGGAAGCCGAAGCCCAGCGCGACCGAGTTTTCCGGCTCGAAGCTGAAGGCGCTGTCGTTGAGGCGCAGCTTTTCCAGCGCATCGCGCAGCAGGCCATGCTCGTGCGATTCCACCGGATAGAGCCCGGCGAACACCATCGGCTTCAGCGGCTCGAAACCGGGCAAGGGTTCGGTGGCCGGATTCAGGTGATCGGTGATCGTGTCGCCGATCTGCGCGTCGCCGACGTTCTTGATGTTGGCGAACAGGAAGCCCACTTCGCCCGCGCTCAACTCATCGCACGGGACTGGCTTCGGCGATTGGTAGCCCACGCCGTCCACTTCAAATTGCTTGCCGTTGGACCACAGCCGGATTTTCTGGCTCTTGCGCAGGCGGCCGTCCACGATCCGCGCCAGAATAATCACGCCGCGGTAGGGATCAAACCAGGAATCGAAAATCAGCGCGCGCAGCGGCGCCTCCGGGTCGCCCTTCGGCGGCGGCACCAGGTGCACGACGGCTTCCAGCACGTCATCGATGCCGATCCCGTGCTTGGCGCTGCACAGAATCGCTCCGCTGGCGTCGAGGCCGATCAACTGTTCGATCTGCTCGCGGATTCGGCCGGGCTCGGCCGAAGGCAGATCGATCTTGTTGATCACCGGGATGATTTCCAGGTTGTGATGCAGCGCCAGATATGTGTTGGCGAGCGTCTGCGCCTCGACGCCCTGGCTCGCATCCACCACCAGCAGCGCGCCTTCGCAAGCCTGCAGGCTGCGCGAAACTTCGTACGAAAAATCGACGTGGCCCGGCGTGTCAATCAGGTTCAACTGGAATTCCTCGCCGTCTTTGGAACGGTAGTTCAAACGCACGGCGTGCGCTTTGATGGTGATGCCGCGCTCGCGCTCGAGGTCCATCGAGTCGAGCACCTGCGCCATCATTTCGCGCTGGCTCAAGGCGCCGGTCGCTTCCAGCAAGCGGTCGGCGAGCGTGGATTTGCCGTGGTCTATGTGCGCAATTATGCTGAAATTACGGATTCGCTGGGGGTCCATGCGGTATGATGAAGCCGAAGCCGGTTAATTCGATTATCCCACGATGTCGAGCGAAACCCAGAAATGGAGTGTGGATGCACGCGGTTTGAAGATCGCCGTGGTGGTCGCGCGCTTCAACGAATCGATCACGGCGAAGCTCCTGGAGGGCGCCAAAAAAGCCCTGAAAGACGCCGCCCGGGCGGACGTTTTCTGGGTTCCAGGCTCCTTCGAGCTTCCCTTGGCCGCGAAGCTGCTGGCGGGCAAGGGCAGGTATGACGCCATCGTCGCGCTCGGCTGCGTGATCCGGGGCGGCACGCCGCATTTCGAGTATGTCTGCAACGAAGCGGCGCGCGGCATCCAGCAAGTGATGCTCGAAACCGGCGTTCCGGTGGCCTTCGGCGTCCTGACAACGGAGGACTGGCGCCAAGCCGAAGAGCGCGCCGGGGGGCCTGCCGGGAATAAGGGCTACGAGGCGGCCATGACCGCGATCGAGATGGCGCGGTTCGGGAAGTAACATGCCGGCCCGCCATAAATCCCGCCAACGAGCCTTGCAGGTGCTGTTTCTGTGGGACCAAAGCGGCGAGCCGGTCGATGATGCGATCCGCGCATTTTATGCGACGCTTCACTCCGAGGAGGACGATCCCACGCCTGCCGCGCCGGATCCCTTCATGGAGCAGCTCGTGCGCGGGACCGCGGGGCACGCCGCCGAGATCGATGCCCGCATCGCGGCCAAATCCGAACACTGGCGCCTGGAGCGCATGGCCGCGGTGGACCGCAACATTTTGCGGCTCGCGGTGTACGAAATGAGCGCCACCGATACGCCCGCGGCGGTGGTGATCGATGAGGCGCTGGAACTGGCGCGCCAGTTTTCAACGGACGAATCCGTCGGCTTCATTAACGGCGTGCTGGACGCCATCCACCGCGATGCGCCGGCGGGCCGGGATCAGCCGTGAACCCGCTGCGCGTCGTCCTGGTCGAGCCACGGAATCCGCTGAACATCGGAGCGGCGGCCCGCGCCATGAGCAATTTCGGGTTCGACGAGCTGCGCCTGGTGAATCCGTATGAAGTTGCGTTCCGCGAGGCGCGCTCGGCCGTGGGGGCGCGCGCCGTGCTGGCCCGGGCGCGGGAGTTCGCTACCGTCGCCGAAGCCGTCGCGGATTGCGCGCTCGTCGTTGGCACCACTTCGGCCGCTCATCGCGCGCTGGAACATCCGCTGCGGCGCCTGGAGCTGGGCGGCGCGCTGATCCGGAAAAAACTCACCTCGGCGGGGGTGGCGCTGCTGTTCGGCTCCGAGAAATTCGGCTTGTCGAACGACGCACTCAGCCATTGCCACTGGCTGCTGCGGATTCCCACGCGCGAGGAGCACGGCTCGATGAATCTGGGCCAGGCCGTGGCCGTCTGCCTGTACGAGATCGTGCGCAAATCCGAGGTGGCCCGGGCGAAACCGGAGGTCCGCCGCGCCGCAGCCGCCGCCGACCTGGAGCGTATCACCCGACTGCTGACGGAAGTACTGGATCGTTCCGGCTACTTGCATCCGGGCACGGAGGAATCGGCGCGGCTGAAGATCCGCCGGCTGGTGCGCCGCATGAGTTTCGACGCGCACGACGCCGAGGTGTGGCTCGGAATGCTCCGGCAGATCCGATGGAAGCTGTTATTCTGATTCTTTCCGCATGACCAAGGTCACCCTGCACTACTGGCTGAGCCGTCCTCTGAAGGACGAAGATTTCTCCAACATCGCCGCGCTGCACAGCGTCTATGGGATCTTGCGCGCGACACCAGCGCCGTCACTTGACCGAATCACCATTGATTACGATGCCTCGCGCCTGATGAAGAAGGACGTGGAGGCTGAACTCGCGCGGCACGGCGTGCCGGTGAAGGCCACCTGACCAACGTGATTCACGAGATTCTTCCCGTGGGGCTTCTGCAATGCAACTGCTCCATCTTCGGGGACGAGCAGAGCCGCGAAGCGATTGTCATTGATCCCGGCGATCAGATCGAAGATATTTTGGCCATCCTCGATCAGTACGGCCTCACGGTGAAGGCCATCATCATTACCCACGCGCACATCGATCACATTGGCGGTGCGGCCAGGCTGAAGGCCGTCACCGGAGCGCCTGTGCAAATGAATCAAAACGACCTGGGGCTGTACGAATCGCTCGACCAGCAGGCCGTGTGGCTCGGCATGCGCACTCCAGCGCGCACGGAAATTGATGCGGATGCGCCCGAGGGAACGCGGCTCGAGTTGGGCAACGCCGCATTCCACGTTTTGCACACGCCCGGGCACACGCAGGGCAGCATCTCGCTGTGGATTCCCGCCGAGAAGAAGCTGATCGCCGGCGACACGCTGTTCCGGGATTCCATTGGCCGCACGGATCTCCCCGGCGGAAACACCGCCCAGATCCTTCGATCGATTCACGCCAAGTTGTTAGTGTTGCCTGAAAGCACCCTGGTGGTTCCCGGCCATGGCGAGCTTACCACGATCGGCCGGGAACGGGAACGCAACCCCTTTCTTCAGGGCATGTAAGCACGTCCACTCTATTGAAAACACGTACTTCTGCCGAATTATCCGGAGTAGGTGTTCCTCGTGTTCGCCCGTCCCATTGCCGCAGTGCTGCTTCTGTACACCCTTGGCACTCCGGTCTCGGCGCAGCGCTACAACTTCAAGTTTTACGGGGAAGAAGAAGGGCTAGGTAACCTCGTGGTTCAGGTCGTGCAGCAGGATCGCGCGGGCTTTTTGTGGGTCGGCACGCAGAACGGACTGTACCGGTACGATGGCGATCGTTTCATAGGATTCTCGCGGGACACCGGTCTGCCCAGCAATCGCA
>CAZTKA010000195.1:0-4953 GCA_964614015.1 uncultured Bordetella sp.
AAACTGGCGATTCTCTCCACGCTGGCTTTCGGTGAACGTGTGCGGCCGGAGGCGATCTACACCGAAGGCATCCGCCGCATCACGCCGGTGGATTTCGACTACGCGCATCAGCTTCACCACACCATCCGCTTGATCTGCGCCGCGCGGCAGACCCACGCCGGGCTGATCCTTTCCGTTCGCCCGTCGCTGATTCCGGACAATACGATTCTTGCCGGTGTGCGCGGAGCCTACAACGCGGTGTGGGTCCGCGGGGATTTTGGAGCCGATACGTTCTACTACGGCCGCGGCGCGGGAGCGCATCCCACGGGCGTCGCGGTGGTCAGCGACCTGATGCGCGTCGCGCGGGATATCCGCCACTCCGGAGCCGAGCGCGTCTCGCCCTTCGCCTTCGCGATGCTGGGCGAGTATCGACCCGTGCACATCGACAAGCTCGTCTCGGCGTATTATTTGCGATTCCGCGTGGAGGACCGGCCCGGCATCATTGCCCAGCTCGCTACAGCGCTGGCGGCGGAAAACATTTCGATCGACGCAGTGCTGCAGCTCCCCAACGCCAACTGGCGCGACCTGCCGTTCGTGATCACCGTGGAGCCAGCCAGGGAAGCCGCGATCCGCGCCGCGCTGGCGCGGATGGCTCAGATGCGGTTCCTGATCGAGCCGCCACTGGCGATGCCCATTGAGAAGGCGCTTTGAGGAAAGTCGCGCGTTCAGCGGGAAGACGGCTGGGCGAAAAACTCCACGGGATCGAGCGCGGTGATCTTCCAGGTCCGCGCGCGCCGCTCCACGGTCACTTTCACGACCTGCCGTTTCGCCGGGCTGGCGCCCGCACGCAGCAGCCAGTCAAGTTCCAGCCTGCGGACCAGGCCGTCGCCTTCGTCGCCAATCACCTCGATGCTCGACTCAGCCCCTTGCGAGGCCACCAGCAGAGCGGCGTTTCGCGCCAAGGCGTCGTAGCGCGGCATCGCCGGATCGAACTGCTCGAGAAAGCGCCGCGTGTCGCGCTCGGAAAGCGCCTGCGTTGCCGTTCGCAGCAGGTCCAGCACGGGCCCGGGTGTTTGCGCCAGAACCGGGTCACACAACAGCAGCGCCGCCAGGACTCGCCGATTTGCGTTCATACCGGTGGCTTCGCGGCTATTGCCAGTCCATCGCCAGGCGAGCCAGCGTTCGCACGCAAACACCGGTCGGCCCCTTCGCCATATGCGGCTTGGCGTCATCCAGCCAGGCGGTTCCCGCGATGTCCAGATGCACCCACGGCGTGTCGCCGGCGAACTCCTTGAGGAAATATGCTGCGCTGATCGCGCCGCCCCACCGCCCCCCGACGTTGGCAAGATCGGCAAAGGCGCTCTTCAGCAGTTCTTTATAATCTTCGTCCAGCGGCATGTGCCAGGCCTTCTCGCCTTCGGTTTTCGCCGCCGCCATCACTCGCGCGAGCATTGCGTCGTGATTCGAGAAAACGCCGATGTTTACGTGCCCCAGGGCCACCACAATCGCTCCGGTCAGCGTGGCCGCATCCACCAGATGCGTGCAGCCCAGGCGCTGCGCGTAGGTGATCGCATCGTTGAGGATGAGCCGGCCTTCGGCATCCGTGTTCAGCACTTCAATCGTCTTGCCGGAAAGCGACGTCACGATATCGCCGGGCCTTTGCGCGCGGCTGCCGGGCATGTTCTCAACCGCGGGCACCAGCGCCGTCACCGGAATCTTCGGCCTCAGCCGCGCGATGGCGCGTATGGCGCCGAGCACCGCCGCGCCGCCCGCCATGTCGTACTTCATCTTCTCCATGCCCTCGGATGGCTTGATGGAGATGCCTCCGGTATCGAAGGTAACGCCCTTGCCCACCAATCCGAGGTGATCCGCGGCGGGCGCCGCGGCGCCCGGCCTGTAACGCACGATGATCAAAACCGGCGGCTCGGCCGAACCCTGCGCCACGCCCAGCAGCGATCCCATGCCCAACTGGCGCATGCGTTCCCGGTCCAGCACTTCGCATTCCAGGCCGGAGTCGGCTGCCATGGCGCGCGCCCGCGCGGCCAGCAAGGAAGGCGTCAGCAGATTGGCCGGCTCGTTCACCAGCTCGCGCGTGAAGTTTTGGGATTCGGCCAGAATGACGCCGCGCTCGACCGCTTCGCGCATGCTTTGGGAATCCCCGGCGAGCACCTGAAAGGCCTCCAGCGATTTCGACTCGCGCGTCGTTTTGTGCTGATCCGGTTCGAAGTTGCCGATGAGCGCGCCTTCGACGGCGGCCTCGGCGCTGCCGTCGGCCAGCAGCCAGGCCAGCGATTTCACGCCCTTCTGTTTCAGCGTGCGTGTGGCCGTGCCAACCGCGCGGCGCAGCGCGGCGGAATCGAAAGCAGCGCGCTTGCCGCCGCCTACGACCACCAGGCGTTTGGCCGCGAATCCGGCGGGCAGGTGGGCGATGGCCATTTCGCCGGTTTTCCCGGTGAATTCGCCGGAGCCGCGCAATTCCGCCAACCAGGAACTGGCCGCGGCCAGTTCCTGGGGTACGGCGGACTCCTCTTCAAACAGGACCGCTGCGGCCGCGTCCGCCTCCACTTGGGCCGCCGGTTGGGAAGCAATGCTGACGTTCACTTACTGCGCGGCCTTCTGCAACTCGGCGTAAAAGGCATCCAGGCGCCCCGCCTGGTTATAGCTGTTGGTGTTCCAGCCGAGGTCGTCGACCTTGATCGCCGCCAGCAATTGCTCCTTGGGCGTGCCCTTCTTCACTTCGGCAACGGCGCGCGAAATGAACGTCTCCCACTTTTGCTTGTACTCCTGGACTTGCTGTTTGGTCATCACGTCGCCATGACCCGGAATCAGCGTGTCGAAGTCGAGCTTGAGCACTTCGTCCAGGAACTTGGGCCAGTTGGTCACGCTCCCGCCGTTGGGAAAATCGCAGTTGGGGGCGCCATTGGGAATCGCGTCGCCTCCCGAGACCACCCGAAGGTCGGGGAAATAGACGATGCTGTCGCCGCCGGTGTGCGCCGGGCCGAAGTTATAAACCTGCGTGGTGGTTCCGCCGAGCCGGATGGTGTAGTTGCCGGTGTACGTCACGTTGGGCGAGGCGGGCTTGCCTTGCGGCGGATTGTAGGTGGTCTCAAGAGCCTTCTTTAGATTCTCGTGCGCCACCACTTGCGCCCCTGCGGCGATCAGCGGACCGATGTTGCCGCTGTGATCCTGGTGCACGTGGGTGATGACGCCGAACTTGGGCGGCTGCTGGGTGACCGTCTTGATCAGGGTCATCAACTGGTCGTAGTTGGCCTGCCCGAGGTTCTTCGTGTCGACGATCAGCAAGCCTTCATCGGTGACGCGGACCGTGGTGTTGCCGCCGATGCCGGTAACCTCGTACAGATTGGGCTTGATCTGCACGATCGCCGGCGGGGGACCGCCTTTGCCGCCGCCGCCGCCCTTGCCTCCTTTCTCCTGCGGCGCTTGCGCCGAAACCGTGAAGGCTAAAACCGCGACTGCGGCTGTCGAAGTGAGTGTGATGAACAATCTGCGCATATGTGTGTACCCTCCCGGGGAGTCAGAATCGAGTATAGCAAGGGCTTGACTGGAGGCGATCGCTCTCCCCTCACGCTGAAGGGTAAGGTCGCCGGCCTCGAACGGGTCAACCCGCACGTCTGGATCAGCCTCGATATAGTTAGTTGTCCCGGACGATCTTGAATTCACTTTTGCGGTTGCCCTGCGTCCAGGTGCCGACGATGGACCGCCGCGCGTTGGTGACGTTTTCGATCTTGCCGTCCATCGCGATGCGGCCTTCTTTCGAATCCGCCTCGATGTGCACCAGCCATCCTTTCGGATCGAGCCGGATGTTCTCCATGCGCATCGAGTCAAAGCCCGGGTTGATGATCCCCGCTAGGTTCGTTCCCTCCCAGAACATCACCAACGTGACGTCATTCGTTCCGCCCCAGGATCCGTGCCAGGTGCCGGTTAACGGATGGCCCTCTTGCGCCAACGCAGCGAGCGCCGCGCCGCCGGCCAGCAAAATCGCGCGCCGCGTCTTCATTGTCCCACCATGTGATCGATGTCGCGGTTGTTTTCCTGGCAAAAATACTCCTCGAAGTCCTGGTTGGGCACCCAGGTGATGTAATGCCCGCCAGTCCACGGGCGCGTGTAGGTCCGGGGATCTTCCACGGTCACCTCGTACTTCAACGTGTTGAAGTCCGGGCGCGAGATCCGTTCCACCAGGTGCAGCGCCTCGGTGTGGGGATAGCCGGCGCGCGCGAACCAGAATTTCTCGTTGTAGCCGACGCTGTCGACCACCAGAACATCGCCTTCCCACTTGCCCACCGAGTGTCCAAGAAAGGTCGGGTTGAAATCGTCGCTGGTCGGATGCGGCCGGCCATCGGTGTAAATCACGCGCCAGGTGCGCGGCCCGCCGCCGGAAAGTACCAGTACGCGCTTGGCCTCCGGCAGTTCGTAGATTAACAGGCCGAACGGCGTGTGGAACTGGCGCGGCCCGCCCGGCGCCACGCAGCGCACATGCGGGTCATCCTTGGACTGCGTGCGCCGGCGCTCATCGAACAACGCCCTCGCCCACGGCTGGAAGGGAACCTCGTCGATCTCGAGATTGGTCGGCAGATTGTTCCCGTTCTTCCCGGTGAGTCCGCCCGTTCCGCTGTTCCAGTAGCCGATTTCGCCCGGAGGCGCGCTCAGCATCGGATGGCCGTCCGGCCAGCGCGGCGTGGGCCGCGAGGGCTGCTTCGGCGCTCCCTTGCCTTTGCCCTTCCCCTTGGCCGCGGCGGGAGCCTGCGAAGGAGCGTCCCCTTGGTTCTGGCCCCACAGGATCGCAACGGGGAGCAACAACAGCACCGCACCGGTCAGAATGCGGACACGAATCGCGAGATTCATAACAGCATATCTCCCTGAACCCGAGGCCGGCTCAGTTTTGTCCCTGGCTGGAGGCCGCGCCCATGCGGGCGGTGAACACCTGGAAGGCGCGGTCCTGCGGGGCCTTCACCC
>CAZTKA010000196.1:0-4916 GCA_964614015.1 uncultured Bordetella sp.
CGCACAGGCGTGCCTTTTCGATACTCCGGCGGATGCGCTCCAGACAGTGCGCCAGGAGCTTCAGGAAATCTTGAAGCTGCTGCAATAGAAATCCGTTCAATGGTCCCCTAGACCCTGCCGATGAGGTTCATCGGAGGTATCCGGGTCCGCCATGATCCATCTGACGCGCATCAACCATGCGCCCATGGTCTTGAACTCCGATCTGATCGAACACATTGAGACGACGCCGGATACGGTCGTGAGTCTGACCAACGGACAGAAATTCGTGGTGCTCGAGGCCGCCGACGACATTATCGATAAGATCGTGGAATTCCGGCGCCGGCTGTATCGCAATATGCCGCGCAGGGAAGCGGACGGCTGATGGCGGAAACCGGGAGGAAGAAAAACGGCGGCATTGATCTGGCAACGGTGGCAGGGATCGGGGTTGCCCTGGGAGCCATCCTGGGCGGACTCGTGCTCGAGGGCGGCCAGATCGGCGACATCCTGCAACTGACGGCGGCGATGATCGTGCTGGGCGGAACGATCGGGGCGGTGATGGTCGCCACGCCGCCACGCGCGCTCAAAGGAGCGATGCGGCGCCTGCTCGGCGTGGTGCGCGATTCCTCGCCGCCGCTCGATGGCGTGCTGCACGATCTGATTGAGTACTCCAAGATCGCGCGCAAGGGCGGATTGATGGCTCTCGATGACATCACTGGAAACATCGCGGATCCGTTCATGCGGAAGGGCCTGATGCTGGCGGTGGACGGAAGCGATTTGCAGGAGATCCGCGGCATGCTCGGGCTCGAGATCGAAATGGAGGAGGCGCGAGCGGAGGCCGATGCGAGGGTTTTCGAAAGCGCGGGCGGTTATGCGCCGACCATCGGGATCATCGGCGCGGTGCTGGGGCTGATCCAGGTGATGAAAAACCTGGCGAACATCGATGAGGTGGGGCACGGAATCGCGGTCGCCTTCGTCGCCACGGTGTACGGCGTGGGTGTGGCGAACCTGCTGTTTCTGCCCGCCGCGCAGAAGATCAAAGCGCGGGCGCATCTGGATACGCGCCGGCGGGAAATGATTGTCGAGGGGATCGCCGGGATCATGGAGGGGCTGAACCCGAAGTTGTTGCAGGCCAGGCTGGAGGTATTCACCCGCACGCCAGGCAAGTGCCCCGAGCCGGCACGAGCGGCGGAATCCGAGGCGGCCGCAACAACTCCGAAAACGGCCTGAAAGAGCGCGCCGTGCGGAGCCGAATTCACTGTGGCGCGAAAGAAGAAACATCCCGAGCACAACAACCACGAGCGCTGGCTGGTGAGTTACGCCGACTTCATCACGCTGCTGTTCGCGTTTTTCGTGGTGATGTTTGCCTCCTCACAGGCCGATAAAGGCAAGGCGCAGCAGGTGTCCGAGGCGGTGAAAAAGGCGCTGGAAGGTCAACGCGTCGCCGCTGTCATCGCCGCCGTCCTGGGCGGGACCGCGGACACAAAGGGCCAAGGCAACGCACAGATGAAGGGTCCGGGCGGGATCGAGACCCGGCAAGACGCGCGGCCGTTGGCCGAGCTTCTGCCCTCCCTCCAGATCTTATCCAAGGAACTGGAAGAGGAGATCAAGGCGGGCGAGATCCAGATCAACATGGAGGCGCGCGGGCTGGTAATCAGCTTCGCGCAAGCGGCTTTGTTCCCGTCCGGAGAAGACGTGATTTCCGCGGACGCGCTCCCGGGACTGGGGAAAGTCGCCGCGGCCATCGCGCAGGTTCCAAATCCCGTGCGCCTGGAGGGGCACACGGATTCCCGGCCGATTCACACCGCCCGCTTCCACAGCAATTGGGATCTCTCGGCGGCGCGCAGCATCGCGCTGCTAAAGATTCTTTCGGAACGTTTTGGCCTTCCCGCCACGCGCCTGTCCGTGGCCGGGTACGCCGATACCGCGCCCGTGGCCGCCAACGACACCGAGGAAGGCCGCACGCGCAACCGCCGCGTGGATATCGTCGTGCTCAACCAACAAGGCATGCAAGGCGAACCCCTGAAAACCTTCTGAATTTTGATTTCTGAATTCCGAATTCTTCTAGAATGGTTGTTTATGCTCGCAAAGGTTCGTAAGGCCGTCTTCCCCGCCGCCGGGCTCGGCACACGCTTTCTTCCGGCGACCAAGGCCCAACCCAAGGAGATGTTGCCGCTCGTGGACAAGCCCCTCATTCAGTACGGCGTCGAGGAAGCGATTCATTCGGGCGTGCAGAACATCATCATCGTTACGGGGCGCGGCAAGACGGCGATCGAGGACCATTTCGATGTGAGCTTTGAGCTGGAGAACCTGCTGGAGTCGCGCGGCAAGAAGGACCTGCTGGCCACGGTGCGCGCGGTCAGCGACATGATCAACGTCGCCTACGTGCGGCAAAAAGAGGCCCTGGGCCTCGGCCACGCCGTACTGCGCGCGCGCGAGCTGGTGGGCGACGAGCCTTTCGCGGTGATTCTCTCCGACGACGTGATCGCAGCGGAAGTGCCGGCCTTACGGCAACTGATCGACGTGTACGAGTTTTACGGAGCGCCGGTGGTCGCTTTGATGGAAGTGCCGCGCGAGAACATCTCCGCCTATGGAGTCGTGGACGCGGAGCTGGTGGCGCATTCCTCGAGCGGCGGCAAGCTATACCGGATCCGCAACCTGGTGGAGAAACCAAGGGTGGAGGAAGCGCCGTCCAATCTTGCCATTATCGGCCGCTACGTGCTGACGCCGGAGGTGTTCGACTCGCTGGATGCGATTGAGCCGGGATCCGGAGGCGAACTGCAGCTCACCGACGGATTGAAGCACGTGCTGCGCAGCAGGCCGATCTACGGGTATTGCTTCGAGGGGACGCGCTACGATGCGGGCGACAAGCTCGGGTTCCTGAAGGCCACCGTCGAGTTCGCATTGAAGCGCTACGATCTGGGTGACGACTTCCGGGCGTATCTGAGATCGCTGAAGTTGTAAACACTGCATTCTTGACCGGCCTTTGCGAGGCCGCGCGCCGATTCGAAACCGGCGCGCGGCTCAAGACGCTGCCCAGGTCTCCGCCAGCGAACGGCGCATATGGGGGCGGAACGGCGCCATGGAAGGGTCGAACGGTGGGAGCCGCATCAAATAAAAACGGCCCCGATTGCTCGGGGCCGGTGTTCGAACTCGTTCTGCGAGTCAGCCGCTCTTACTTCTTCTTCTTGGCAGCAGTCTTTTTCTTCGCAGCGGCTTTCTTCTTGGTTGCGTTCTTCATTGAATGATTCTCCCTTTACATCTGTAATGCGCGACTCTTTGAAAGAGCGCGCTTGTGTCCCCTTTATAAGGTTCTTTCCGGGGAATGTCAAGGAAAAAATGCAGGAGCCTCCCCGGGGCCGGGGTCCTCCGGAGACCGCTGGAAGCGAAAAAACGCCGTCGAGTAGAATTGTTTTAGTGCGCAGCAACGCATTTTTCGGCGGGTTCAGGCACGCGCGCGTCGTGCTCATCGCGATTCTCGCGCTGGGTTGCACCGCCTGCGCGAAGCGCACCAAAGCGCGCGTCCCGGTGCAGGATGCCGTCATCGGCGCGACGGAAACCGGAACCGCGAGCTGGTACGGCGCTCCGTATCATGGACACCCCGCCGCCTCCGGCGAGATCTACGATATGGAGCAGTTCACCGCGGCGCATCGCACGCTTCCGTTTCAGACCTGGGTGGAGGTCACGAATCTGCTCAACGGAAAACAGGTCGAGGTGCGCATCAACGATCGCGGTCCGTTCGTCGATGGACGCATCATCGATCTGTCGCTCGCGGCCGCGCGCGGGCTCGACATGGTGCGGGCCGGCGTAGTTCCAGTACGGCTTCGCGTGGTTCCGCCGCCGGTATCCCGGCCCGCGCCCGTGACGGCCGCGTCCTTGGCCCCGGAAGCGCCCGAGGAATCCTACGCGGTACAGGCCGGCGCCTTCGCGGATCCGCAGCGCGCCGAGAGCCTGCGCGCCTCGCTTCCATTCCCGAACGTGCGCGTCGTGCCGCCGAACGGAACGTTGACGCTCTGGCGCGTGCTCGTCGGCGCCGGATTAAATATGGATGCGGCGGCGGCGCTGGCCGCCCGGGTCAAGGAGATTGCGGGCGATTCCCTGATCGTGCGCGACAAATGATCCCCCCGTTTGGGGGGTAGTCCATACCCGCTTCATAGCTACCCCAAATCTCTCTTGGGGGATCTATAGAATCTCGAAAATTCCGCGTAGAGTTTAACTTTGGAAAACACACTACTTCTTCTGGACTGATCGCATGAACCCGATAATCGAGGAAACCCGGCATATTCTGGTGGGGCAATCGGCCCGGACGCGGCAAGTACTACGGATGATCGACCGGCTGGGCCGCTGCCGCTGGCCTGCGCTGCTGCTGGGGGAAACCGGGACCGGCAAGGAGGTCGTGGCCCGAGCCATCCACGCGATGGCCAATACGAAAGAGCCTTTCGTTACCATCGACTGTTCCTCCCTGGTGGGCCCGCTGATGGAAAGCGAATTATTCGGGCACGTGAAGGGCGCTTTCACCGGAGCGGCTCATAATAAGATCGGCCTCATCGAAGCGGCGAATGGCGGAACGGCGTTCTTCGATGAAATTGGCGAGCTGCCGCTGGACCTTCAGGCCAAGCTGCTGCGCGTTCTCCAGGAAAAGGAGTTTCGTCCGGTGGGCTCGCTGGCGACGCGGCGCTCCGATTTCCGGATCATCGCAGCCACCAACCGGGATCTGGCGAAGGAAGTGGAAAAGGGAACGTTTCGCCGGGACCTGTATTTCCGCCTCAACGTGCTGAACGTCCGTCTGGCTCCGCTGCGCGAGCGCAAGGAAGACATTCCGGCGCTGATCCATCACTTTCTTTCACGGGTGGGGGGAACCTACAGCATCACCGGCGAAGCGATGGAGGTGCTGATGAGCTACCACTGGCCCGGCAATGTGCGGGAACTGGAGAACTGCA
>CAZTKA010000197.1:0-4815 GCA_964614015.1 uncultured Bordetella sp.
GGCTACCATTCCAGCCGGCCAGTGAACTGCAACTGCCGCGGTGTGTTGTTAGAGTTTCGCAGGCTGATGATCCCGGTTCCCGGGTCCGGCAACTGCATACCCGGCATGTTGAAAACGTTGAACGCGTCGAAGTTGAGCCGTAGATTCAAGCGCTCGGTGAGCGCAATCCGTTTGAACAACGAGGCATTCATGCCGAAGTTCCAAGGCCCGGGCGCGATCTGCGTGCGCCAGGGATGCAGGAAGGTGTTGAGCGCCGTGGTCACCGTCGTCCCGTTGGCGAGCGGTACGGTCACCTGATTGGTGTCCCAGAAATTTTGAGGCACGTTCGATGTTTGGCCGGGCGCCGGAGCGGGGTTCACCGGCCAATGTGACGGAGAGTAATTCGCTGGAACGCCCAGGATGCCATTCGGCTGGTTGAGAACCCGATTGGAGATGTAGCCGTTGTAGTAAAGGTAGCCGTGGAAGCACTGGCCGCTGCGGCAATCCTGAATCAGGTGCGCCGTGCCGTAGTATTCGGGCGTCCCGGTCCCGCCCCAATTGTTGTCCGGGAGTTGAAACCACCGGGAGTTCCAGGAACCCAGGCCGGCGACCTGCCAGCCGCCGGCGAGCCATTCAACCCAACGTTTCTGTGAGTTGGCAAAGGCCTTTCCCTTGCCAAACGGAAGGTCGACCACGAAGTTCCAGTTGAAGCGATGGTGGGGGATGGTTTCGTCGCGCTTGTAAGTGAGGAATCGAACACGATCCCGGTAATTCTCCGGCACCGCTCCCGGCAGGAAGGCCGCGGCCTCGGAGACCACCTCGTCGGGCGCGGAATAGCCGGAGTTCGAGGGCGCCCAGCCGGTGCCCATGGCATGGCTCATCATGTAGTACCACTGCATGGCCAGGCCTCTGGAAAAGCGGCGCTCGATCTCTGCTCGGAGTCCCGTGAAATTGTTGTAGGCTTCCGGCCGGTAGATCCGAATCTCGCCTTGGACGAACTTGTCGATGGGACGGCGCGCGGTGGCCGCATAGCGCCCCGTGGGTAGTGGTTGCCTGGTTGTCACGAACCAGTTGTAGTCTGTTGGCTGCCGGTTGGTGGCCTCCCATTGTTCCTGGTTGCGTCCGGCGGTAGCCGTGTATCCGAGCCGCGCAACGGTCCGCGGCAGGAACTCGTACTCCGCGGTGAAATTCCATTCGTAGGCGACCGGCGTGGGCATGTCGGGCAGCATGTGATGAACAGTGAAGCCGGGATTCAACGGAATTGCGCCGTCGAGAGTCACTGCATTTTCCGAATTCTTCCCGGCGATGATCGAAGGGATCGAACGCATGGCATAGTTCGCCAAACCGTCGGGCGATTGGTCGGCGCGTATCGCGGAGTTGAGTACGGCGGCATCGAAGGGAGCGTTCTGCCGCATCGGCTGGTGATAGGTCCGCGTGGGGATGGGGAAATGGTAGCCCCCGAATCCGGCGCGAAACACGAGCGTGCGTCCGAACATCGCCGTGCGGTACGCCGCTCCGATTCTCGGGTTGAAGTTCCACCAGTCCCTGTTGATGAACCCCGGCGGCAGTCCCGCCTGTTCCGGCGAAATAAACTTCGCTCCGAGAGCTTCGTACGCCTTCACCAGCCCGGCTGTGGTCTGTCCTTGTGCGATCAGAGAACTGGTGGGATTGCCCAGGACGACGGAAAGGCTCGAAACATCGAAGCCGACCATGTTGTTGTCCTTTTCCTTGAACGGCGAAAAGTATTCCCAACGAAGCCCAAGGTTCAGCGTGAGGTTCTTGCTGATCCGCCAATTGTCCTGGACGAAACCGGCAACCTCGCCGGTCTGGATGGTGTAGTGCGGCCGGTTGATCCGGGCCAGGTACTGGGCGGCGACACCGAGGAAAAAGTTCGCCGAGTCGTGCCCGCTTTGCGGCAGGGCGCCCATTGCGTTGCCCGTGCGCGGATCGTACACAGCGGTCGCGTTGCTATTGAAGGCGACCTCCGTCTGATAGGGATATTGCCGCGGAACCACGTAAACCGAATCCCTCCTCCAGTGCCAGCCCATTTCCAATTGGTGTTTGCCGGCCAGCTTCGAGAAGTTCTGGTCCACGTTCCAGGCGCTGGTGCGGTTGTCGTCCGGGTACGGTCCGTTCACCGCCGCGCCGAAGCCCATGTTGGTGATATCGGGCACGCCATTGTGGTTGCGGGGATTCGGCAGTCCCCACGTGCGGGCGAGGTTTGCCCCAACGCTGGGGTGGGAGCGGTCCGACAGGAGCTGGAATATCGAGTAGTTCGCGGTTGTTTCCACGAAAACCGTGGGTGACACGACCCAAGCCCAGTTTCCAACAACACTATAGTTCATCGTGTCCTGCGTGTCGATGTTGGCGCTGTTATCGAGAAACACCGGCGCCGGCGCGGATTCCGCCGACGGCTGAAACTCGCGCGTCGAACCTCGGGAGTAGCGGCCGAAGACCGTGTGGCTGTCATTGATCCGATGGTCGCCGCGGAAGCTGAAGGTACGCTGGTCGTTCCTCGCCGAGTACGAGCGGAAGAAATTCGCCGCGACGCTTGGGTTCACGTCGGGAAAACTCGGCTCGGGCATTTGCGCATAGATGTGTTTTGACAGCGGGCTTTGCAGGAGTGCGGGAATCCGATTACCCGGATAGGGCGTTCTTGCCCAATTCTGGGCGCGTCCGGCCGTGCTTTGCGGGTCGTAGATGGTGATGGGACGGCCGATGGCGTCGCGCAAGGCGCTGAAGTCACCCTGGCGCATCGCCATGGTGGCGATCGAGGACTGGCGGTCCGAGCCCTGCCGAAGCTGGAAGTCTTCCCACGCGCTAAAGAAAAAGGTCTTGTTGCGGCCGTTGTAGATCTTTGGCAGGACGACCGGCCCTCCGAGGGTGGCGCCAAACTCGTTGCGGATTAACTGTGGCGCGTCGGTGAACTGCTCGCGCCGCCGGGCCACCCCGATGGCGTTGTTGCGCGTGGTGTAGAACATGGTGCCGCGGATTTCGTTGCCGCCGCTCCTCGTAGACAAAATGGCAGTCGCGGGCCGGTTCAGCTTCGCCGAGGGAACGCTGGTCTCCACGCGAACTTCACTGATTGAATCGAGCCCCGGCGGCCGCGCGGCCAGGAAGGTGTTGTACCGGTTGCTGAGGACAGCGCCGTCGAGAGTGAACTCCATCGCGCCTTCTCGCATGCCGAAGACTTTGGGCCGGTCCGCGTTCCCTTCCATGCCAGGGACGGCATTGAGTAACAGGTTTTGCAGGAAGCGCCCGTTGAGCGGCAACTGCTGCAGTCTTTGGTTCTCGAGGTTGGATGAGACTGTCGCCGCTTCGGCCGTCACGAGTTGGGCGACTTCGGCGGTTACGGATATGGAAGTTTGCGTCGCAGCGGCGCTTAGCACGATCTGCAAATCCGCGGTCTGGCCGACGGCCAATTCCAGCAGCGCATTGTAGTTCGACAACCCTGCAGAGGTGGCGCTGACCTGGTATTGGCCGCTGGGCAGCGCCGGAATGACGAAGACGCCCGATTCATTCGACCGCGTGCGGCTTTTCGATTGGGTAGTAACCTGAACCACGCTGACTTCGACGCCGGGAACGACGGCTCCCGAGGTGTCGCGAACCGTCCCTTGGATGCGGCCAACGCCAGTCTGGCCATAGCAGGCCGTGGCTGAGATCAGGCAGGTGAATAATGGAACAAGTATGCGCATAGCGGCCCTTCTCAGGCTACCACAGTTTAAAACACCAGATTGTCAAGAAGGCGGTCCTGGTTGTCAAGACCAAGTCTTGTCTCATACAAGATGAGCTTGGGGCGAGGATTGGCGATGCTGGGGATTAAACATCAGAGTGCAGGGTGGACAGGGATTGAGCCTGGAGGAGATCCGGGCGTCTTGCTGTGCAGCAGCGAGCTGAGTTTTCAGGGCCGCACTAGGCAGGAGATCTACGGCTGGGTGGACGAGACGTTGCGGCGGCAGCGCTACGATCAACTGGGCCGGGCAGAGCGCGGCGTGATCCGCCAGTACATCGTCAAGATGACGGGGTTGAGCCGGGCGCAGGCGACGCGGCTGATCACGCAGTATCTGGGCGGCGAGGCGGTAAAGCCGAAGACCTATCGGCGGCGGCGGTTTCCGAGCGTGTACACGGGGAGCGACGCAGAGTTGCTGGCCGCAGTGGACGAGGCGCACGAGATCTTGAGCGGACCGGCGACGCAGAAGATTTTGTATCGGGAGTACTACGACTACAAGGACGGCCGCTACGAACGACTGGCGCGGATCTCGGTGGCGCAGTTGTACCGGCTGCGCAAGAGCCAGAAGTACCGGCGGCGGCGGGTGCATTACGAGAAGACGAAGCCGGCGGCAGTGGGGATCGGGGAGCGGCGGAAGCCGGAACCGCAAGGGCTGCCGGGCTACATCCGGGTCGACTGCGTTCACCAGGGAGACCTGGATGGAGAGAAGGGGTTGTATCACGTCAACGCGGTGGACGAGGTGACGCAGTGGGAGGTAGTGGGAGCGGCGCCCTACATCAGCAAGCTTGGCTGCTGCCGCTGCTGAAGGCGATGCTGGAGCAGTTTCCATTTCGGATTCGCGGGTTCCACTCCGACAACGGCAGCGAGATCATCAACTACAAGG
Source organism: uncultured Bordetella sp. (assembly GCA_964614015.1). Classification (GTDB taxonomy): domain Bacteria; phylum Acidobacteriota; class Terriglobia; order Bryobacterales; family Bryobacteraceae; genus Palsa-187. The sequence goes on from CAZTKA010000197.1 coordinate 4,593, forward strand.
TGGCCAAGTTGCTGGAGAAGTTGCGGGTGGAGCAGACCAAATCCCGGCCGCGGCGGTCCAAAGACAATGGGCTGGCGGAAGCCAAGAACGGAGCGGTGATCCGCAAGCATATCGGATACAGGCATATTGCTTCGCCGCACGCCGAGTCGTTCATGCAGTTCTACCGGGAGCACTTCAACCCCTACCTGAACTTTCACCGGCCGTGCGGCTTTGCCGAGATGAA
>CAZTKA010000198.1:0-4576 GCA_964614015.1 uncultured Bordetella sp.
TCCGGAACATGGCCGGATGGGAGCCCAAGGGCACGTCCGCGTTCAGCGAGCGCAGCACCTTGAAGGCCTGCTGGTATTGCTCGACGATGGTGGGGTTCTGCAAATTGTCAACCAGCCGGAATCCCGGATTCACGCCCACGCTGCCGATCACGACAACGTCGTATGCGCGCCCGCCCTCGGTCGCCTTCATGGTCCATGTGGTGCACCCAAGCGTGTGGCCTGGAGTCAAGCGCGCGGTCAAGGTTGTTCCTCCCAGCGTCACCGTGTCCCCATCGTGCAGCACCCGGTCAATGGGATGCGCCTTGCCGCCCGGGCGCATGCGCTCGAGCGCGGGAACGTCCTCGGCCATGGCCATCACCTGCGCTCCGGTGAGTTCCTTCATCAGCGCGTCGCCTTCCATGTGATCCGCGTGCGCGTGGCTGCCGAGAACAATCTTGATGTCCGTGAATTTGAAGCCGAGCTTCTCGACCGAGGCGCGGATTACCGGCACCGTGCGCTCGTAGTCGCTGTTGATCAGGATGTGGCCTTCGGGCGTGGTGATGAGAAACGTGGCCAGGCTCCGCGTGCCCACGTAGTAGATGTTTCCGATGATCTTGTGCGGCTCGAACGCGGTGTCCTGATCTTGCTTGGATCCGATGTTGCGCTGGAAGAGTTCCTGAAGGGTCCATTCCTTGGTGGCTTGCGCCATCAACGCAGCCGCCGCGTGCGCGGCGCAAAGCAAAGCGACGAATCGAATCCGCATGTGGGCAAGGATAGCAGATCTTTTTTGCTATCCTGAAACGTGCCCAATCCAAATAAAACAAGTCGCGACCGTATTGTGTTTCTCGATTGGTTGCGGGGCCTGGCGGCATTGATCATGCTGCAGGGGCATACCTTCCACGCGTTCACGCGGCCCGAGCTGCGCGAGCACGGCTTCTACATTTACTCCCAGTTCCTCGGCGGTCAGGCTGCCGCGGTGTTCCTGTTCGTCACCGGAATCACCTATGGACTGGGCATGCACAAGCGCCAGAGGCTCGCGGCCGGCGAACGTGTGCTGGCGGCGTTGCGCCGCGCGCGGTATCTCTTCCTCCTCGCGATTCTGTTCCGCGTGCAGATGTGGCTGTTCGGGCTGCCGAACACGTTGCTTTCGGATCTGGCGATCGTCGATGTGTTGAACCTGATGGGCGCCGCAGCCGCGCTGCTCAGCGTCGTCGCCCTGGCGAGCGATCCAATGCGGCGACTGCGCTGGGCGCTGCTCGCTGGAACGCTGATGGCCGCTCTGGCTCCCGTCATCGGGGATCTGGACACTTCCGGAATGCCGAAAGCGCTGCGCGATTACATCGTTCCGGGCGCCGCGTTCAGCATGTTCCCCTGGGGATGCTATCTGGCCTTCGGTCTGGCCGCGGGCACGGGGATTCCGCTGGTGAAGCGCCCGCAGTGGGGCCGCGTGATGCAATGGGCAGCGTTGTGCGGCTTCGGCCTGATTCTGAGCGGCCTCTATTTTTCGCAACTGCCCTACTCGATCTACCCCAGCGCCGAGTTCTGGGTCGACAGCCCCGCGCTCGCCGCGTGCAAGATGGGCGCGACGCTGCTGATGGCCGCGGGCGCGTTCCTGTGGACCGAATACTTTTCGGGCGGCTGGAGCTGGCTGCGCCTGCTTGGCACAACCTCCTTGCCGGTGTACTGGGTGCATATCGAACTCGTTTACGGGCGCTGGTTCTGGTTTTATAAGGAACGCCTGAGTCCGTGGCAGAGCCTGATGGCCGCTTCCGTGCTCGTGGTGCTGATGGTGGGAATGGCGTGGGCAATCCGGAACCTGCCCTGGCGCGCCTGGCTGCGGCTGCCCGCGGGCAGACCGCAGAGCATCGAGCCGGTTCCCTCCTAAGTTTCCGCTTGTTAGTGGTGCTCGCCACCGGGCGCCGTCTTCCCGGCGGGAGCCGCTTTGCCCGCATCACTTTCTTGCGCCCGACTCTGATACCGTACGATGACGGAAATGCGGCGGTTGGCCGCGGCATCGGGATGTTCCTTTTCCCGCAAGTTCTGATCCGCGAATCCGCGGACTTGCGACACTTGACCGGGACGCAAACCGCTGGATTCCATCAAGCGCCGCGCGGCGTTGGCGCGGTCGGCCGACAACTCCCAGTTGGAATATTCCGATTTGCCGGAAAAGGGCCGCGAATCCGTGTGTCCTTCGATCATCAACTGATTGGGCATGCCGCCCAGCTCGTGCGCCAGTTTGGCGATCAACTCATTGCCCAGCGGGCTGGGCAACGGACTCCCGGAGCGGAAGAAGACGCCCGTCTCGTTTTCGAGCAGTTCCACGCGCAATCCCTCGCCGGTGACGCTCATCTGCACGTAATCCTTCAGTTTTTCGAACTCCGGACTTTCCTTCATGGCCTGCTCGAGTTTTTCCTTGAGCTGATTCATATCGTCCTTGGCCACTTGCAGGGTTTCGCCGCTTCCGGTCGTGGCGCTGCCCAGTTGTTTACTCGCGCTGGAGGGGTCGCGGAAATAGGCGCTGATGGCCTCCTTGACTTTTTCACTTGTGTTCAGGAGCCAGAGCACAATGAACAACGCCATCATGGCCGTGACGAAATCGGCGTAGGCCACCTTCCAGGCTCCTCCATGATGGCCGGCGTGTTTCGATTGTTTCTTAATGACGATGACCGGCGGATGTTGATCGTTCATTTGCCCCCTTCGCCGCTTCCGGCGGCTCCGCCCCGGCAGGCCGTCTCCATTTCCTTGAACGAAGGGCGCAAATCACCGGGAATGCTGCGCCGCGCGAACTCGACGGCCAGAATCGGCGCCGAACCTTTCACAAATGCGATCACGCCCTGCCGCAGGCAGCGCAGATAGTCGCCTTCCGCGTCATTGATTTTGCTCAGGTTCGCGGCCAGGGGACCCAGGAATCCGTAACAGAGCAGGATGCCGAGGAACGTGCCTACCAGGGCCGCTGCAACTTTATGTCCGATCTCTTCGGGCGGCCCGCCGAGCGAGCCCATGGTGATGACGACGCCCAGCACCGCCGCGACGATGCCCAAGCCAGGCAGGGAATCGGCGACCGTGCTCAGCGCCGTGATCGGCTGTGCGTTGTGATGGTGGTGGACCTCCATGTCCATCTCCATCATCTGGTCGAGATCGAACGCGGGCACGCCGCCGCTGATCGACATACGCAAGGTGTCGCAGATAAAATCCACCGCGTGATGGTTCGCCAGAAACTTCGGGTATTTGGTCAGGACCTGGCTTTTCGAGGGGTTCTCGATATCTTCTTCCAGACGCGCCATGCCCTGTTTGCGCGCCTGCATGAACAGCTCGTTCATCATCTTCAGAGTTTCCAGATAACTGGCCTTGGTATAGGGGCTGCCTTTCAGCACCAGAAGGAGCCCCTTGAAAATGCCGATTACGGTGGGCAGCGGATTGCCGATCAGCAGTGTCCCCAAAGCCGCGCCTCCGATGATTACCAGCTCGGCCGGCTGGAACAGCACCGCTAAGTGGCCGTGCTCCATCAAATATCCGCCAAGGATGGCTCCGATGACGACCGCAATTCCAATGAGCGCGAACATGCGAGCGTGTTTCTAGGAAGGCTACGCGGTTCATGTTCCTCCGCGTGAGCGGGCAACATCCCGCTTATCGGCAGCCGCCAGCCAAGGACCACGCCTGCTGAGGTACACTCTTAACCGGACTAATCCTATCCAAACATGATCCTGACCATCGAAAACGAGAGGCTGGATGCGGACACCTCCCTGGTGACGCTGCGGGGACGCTTGTTGTTGGGGAACGCCTGCGCGGAGTTGGAATCGCAGATCCTGCGCCTGGTGGGCCGCGGCGCCAAGACGCTCATCTTCGACCTCCGCGGCGTGACGCATATGGACTCCACGGGTATGGGGCGTTTCATCGAGGCCCATCGCGTGCTGACTAGCATCGGCGGCAAAATCCGCCTGGTCGCCGGAGCCGGGGGCGTGCGGGATATGTTTCAGGTCACCCGCCTGGATACGATTCTGCCTTTCTACACGACACTCGAAGAAGCCCGCGCGGCAGGTTGACGGCGATCGGCCTGGGGATGTGCGCGAGCTCGCCTGCGGCCTATTTGCTCGTTGGCTGGATCGGTTCGCTCTGAACGGGCCGCGAACTGTCACAATGGTGGCAATGGTGAAGGAATGGCGACCGAACGCCTGCAAACCCGCGTACTCGTAGTTGACGACGAGGAAAGCCAGCGCACGGCGCTGGCCGGCATGATCGCCCTGTGGGGCTATCGAGTGGAAACCGCCGCCGACGGCCAGGCCGCGCTTGAAAAGCTGGCCGAGTATCCCGCCGAGGTCATGATCACTGACTTGAACATGCCGCGCATGAATGGCGAGGAATTGCTCCGCCATCTGAAATCGGAAGGCGGCGGGCCGCAGGCCATTGTCCTGACCGCGCACGGAAGCCTGGAGACGGCGGTCAACATGGTGCACGACCTGGGCGCTTTCTGGTTCCTCGATAAGCCCGTGCAGACTGCGGCGCTACGGCTGCTGCTGGAACGCGCCGCCGCCCAGGGGCGCTTGGCCGCGCACGCCGAGCGCCTGGAGAGGCAGCTCAGCTTCCAGGGCGTATTAGG
>CAZTKA010000199.1:0-4477 GCA_964614015.1 uncultured Bordetella sp.
GCCTGGCGGTGGGGGTGATTTCCGTGCTGCTCAGCATCGTGGTGTTCGTGCAGTACGTCTTCGACATCACCCTCATCGGCTACAACCCGCGCAATGTGCCGGGGTGGACGACGCTGATGCTGGTGCTGCTGCTCAGCTCGGCCACGCAGTTGTTCTCGATCGGGATTTTGTCGGAGTATGTGGGCCGCCTGTTTGAAGAGTCCAAGCGGCGGCCGCTGTACCTGGTCCGCGAGCGTGTGAATTTGCCTACCGGTGCCGGTGAATCACAGGCAGCGCCACGCGGCTGACGGTATCGCCTTCGAAATCGACTTCGATGAGGACGGCGGGTTCGTCGCCCACCACCCAGCCTTTGTGGCCGGGCTCGACCGCGACGAATTTGGGCGCGCGGTACTCCTCGATGCAGCCATCCTGAAATTCCACGTTGATCTGGCCCTGCGCCATAAAGCCGACGTGCGCGTGCATGCAGTACTCGGTGCCGATCTCCTTGCTGAGCTGGTTCGACCAGTGGAAGCCGGGCGGGTAGATCATGCGCTTCACGCGGACGTTGCCCGCGCGGAAGACATCCACATGGACGCCGCAGATGTCACGGCTGTCGCAATGTTGCATGGGGGCGGTGAGGGGGTTCATGGGACCTAAGTGTATCTCATCGGTGCATTTCAACGCCGCTGCAAGCGGACCCCCGCGTCCACGCCCCCGGCAGTCTTCACCACCAGCGTACCGCCCACGTCGGCGGTCAGGAAGTCGAGCTCCTGGTCATCGATTTCAACGCCGTAGTCGGCGCGCGGCGAGAGGCCAAGCACGAACAGCGATTCGGCGTTCATCCGGAGACGCGCGGCGTCGGGCGAAGCGGCTCCGGCGACGATCGCCGAGCCGACCTGCACCGGTGGAATGGAAGCGCCGGGACGCAGCGTCTCGACGCCGTCGCGGAACAGTTGCAGCGTCCCGTCGAAGTATCCGATCCAGATGGCGTCTTCCTCCCATCCGGTGCGCGCGAAAAAGTGTCCGGTGGATTCGTCGTGAAAGACCAGCGGCAAGGTCTGGTAACTCAGCCCAGGCTGGTAAGGATTGGCCCACAGGAATTCGTAGGGCGCGCCAAACGCTCCGCGCATCAGAAACCGGTCATTGAGCAGGAATCCCTGCACATATTGAGTATTGAGCGCGTTCGTGTCGTAGGCCACCATGGCGAATCCGGCGGCGCGCGAAAGCGCGGCCTCGCCGGGATCGGGATCCCGGGCGCCGACGTACACGGGCACGCGAAACAAATTCTCGGGGCCGGGGAAGGCCGGCGGATAATGCCCGGCCACGTAATCCAGCGGAAGATTGCGGAAATACGCGGGGGCGGCTTCACGCAGGTCCACGCGCGTGTTGTCACGAATGGCGTGGAGCAGCTCGAACAGCGCGTACAATTCATCACGCGGAACGGCCGGGCGCCCCTGTGCGAGCGCCGGCGCGATGCGGGCTGCCCACCAATTCACGGCGATGTCGCGCAGAACGCTGTTGCCGGCGTCGGGCAGCTTGTCGGCGAGCGCGATCGCGGCTAGCGCCCGGGCGGCTTGCGCCGTGGCAGTGTCCGCAGCGGTTTGTGCGAGCATCCGCTGAATTTTCAAAGCCATCCGTTCGGATTCCTGCGGCGTCAGCAGCGGCCCGCACCAGTCATAGACGATCGCGAGCTGGCGGAGCACGGCGGGCGCCGCCGGCGTATCGCTGAAAGCCCATTCGACAGCCCGGCGGCCCGCGGCCTGGTCACGGGAAGCACGATAGTAGAGCGCGAGAGCGAAGCCAGGCTCGGGCAGCGGGGCGCCGGACGAGATTACAGCATCGAATGCGTCCCAGCGCAAAGACTGGCGGTCGCGCTCCCGCTCGATGAACGTGCGGCGGGCCTGAGTAAGCATGACGCGCGGGGGGTCACGGTAAACGTGATAGTCCTCCTCGGCGAGATTCCTCTGTGCGACAGCGGAGCACGCCGTCAGCGCGGCCAGCAGAATCGGGGCGATCACCGTTTCCGATTGTGTCACAGTCTGCAGTGTGTCAGCAGGACACAGTCCTGGGGCGGCCGCACCCGGCCCGGGCCGGGGAGCTGCCTGCAAGCGACTGAAAAAAAGGCGATGTCCTGTTGGAGGCCCACGTGCACTTGGAAGTGCTGAATTGATGAAGTAACCTTTGAAACCTGCCCTCTGTTTGCAACGGGCGTGCATGGAAGAAGCGAGTGGCTAAAAAACCTTAGCGTGCTTGCGGGATTCGGAGTTTGAGTTCTACCGCTGGCATTCTTCCATCAGGCAAGTTGCAACAGAGGGGTTTTTTCGCGCGCGTACTGCTGGTCCCACAGCGCGATGCCCGCGCGGTACCGTTACTTTTTCTCCATAACATCCGGCCTGGAGCTATTGGTCCCATCGGCGGTTTGCGGGTCATACTCGCATCGTATCGATGCGAGCTTATGTGACGCTTGTGCTGCGCTTCACACGGCACTGGATTCATTACGGTTTTCTGTTCCACACCACGCTGTGCGTGCTGGTTGCAGCCGTGAAGGGCCTGATGGCGCGGTAGCAACCGGGGCCGGGTTGCGGTACGCTTTCAGGCGGAGGTTCGCATGCGATCTCGCAATCTGCGCATTCTTTGCGGGTTTGTTTGTCTGGGCGCCGCGATGGCGGCCGTGGCGCAGTCCGCGCCGGCTCGCACGCCCGATGTGCCCTATGTTCCGACGGCGAACAACGTCGTGGAGGCGATGCTGAAACTGGCGGAGGTGACTCCGGCAGACGTCGTCTACGATCTGGGCTCCGGAGACGGCCGCATCGTGATCGCCGCGGCCCGCCAGTTCGGGGCGCGCGGCGTGGGTATCGATATCAACCCGGAGCGGATTCGGGAAGCCAACGCGAACGCGCAGCAGGCGGGCGTTACCGGCCGGGTGCGTTTTATCGAGGGCGATCTGTTCGCTGCCGATATCAAGGAAGCGACGGTTGTGACGCTTTACCTGCTGACGACGGTGAACGAACGGCTGCGGCCGAAATTGCTGGCGGAACTGCGGCCGGGAACGCGTATCGTATCGAACACGTTCGGCATGGGCGACTGGATGCCCGATAAAGAAGTCGAGATCGACGGACGGCACCTCATGCTGTGGATCGTGCCGGAGCGCCGGTAACACATGGCGGTTATCGCAGTCACGCGCCTGCGGTTGCGGTCGGTGTGGTTCTTTTTGCCGTTCGCCTATTGGGCGCGGATGTCGGCGGCGCAAGCGCTCCGTGCGCCGGGGAATCTGGGTGTCGATCTGTTGCGGGACGCGCACCTGGCCTTCTGGACCAAATCCGCATGGAAGGACGAGGACTCGATGCGGGCCTATATGATGACGCACCCGCATCAAACGGTGATGAAGATGCTGCCGGACTGGTGCAGTGAGGCGGCTGTGGTGCATTGGAAACAGGAAGCCGCCGCCCTGCCGGATTGGCGGGAAGCGCACCGGCGGCTTGCATCGGAGGGGCGCAGGAGCCCGGTGAAGCATCCTTCCTTGGGACAGGAGAGATTCGAGATCGCTCCGCCGCGGATGTAATGCTTCAGGGCATTTTGATCGCAACGCGGCAGTGCCTTAGGAAACTTGAGCGCGCCCCGGGCTGTGCGCTCTGAAGCACCGGCGTTAACGCACAGGTATGGCGAGGGTCAAGCCGAAGGCTAGCACGGCCCGGCGCAATACGGCGTCTATTCGTCCAGGCCGGGCGGACGTTTGTGTTTGGGTTTGCGTTCCTTCTTGGGCACGATCGGCCGGGATGGCTTGACGCGGCCCACGCGCTCGCGGGCGATGGCGCGGACTTCTTTGCGCTGGTCAAAACGGGCGGCGGGCTTTCGGCGTTTCATGCTACACTCAGTATCGAAGGAGGCCGTATGTTGAAATCTATCGGCTTGCCGGAGCTTTTGATCATCCTGGTGGTCGCCGTGCTTCTGTTCGGCGGCAAGAAGATCCCGGAGGTGGCCAAGGGCTTGGGCGAAGGCATTCGCAACTTCAAGAATTCCCTGAAGGGCGAAGACCGTCCCGACGAAAAGAAGCAGGCGTAAGGCTTCCTGGCGCGCGCCCGCAGTTTGAGCACGCCCTGAATCGGATTCATCGGATAAAACAAAACCCCGCGATGCGCTGGATGCGAGACCGCGGGGTTTTTGATGTTACCACTACTTCTTCTTCGGCGGAACGATCGCGTCCTTGACCGCCTTCGCCACGCGGAACTTCACGACCTTCTTGGCCGGAATCTTGATGGCCTCGCCGGTTGCCGGGTTGCGGCCCATGCGCGCCTTGCGATCGACGCGCACCAAGCGGCCGATGCCGGGAAGCACGCACACACCGTTCTTCTTCGTTTCCTTTATTGCCAGGTCTGCATACGCCGCCACCAGGGCCTTCGCAGTCTTGCCTGGTAGGTCACATGCCGCCGCCAGCTCTTTGGTGAACTGGGATTGGGTTAGTTTTGCCATGTCTCTCCTTTGAATCTGAATTGTTCCC
>CAZTKA010000200.1:0-4449 GCA_964614015.1 uncultured Bordetella sp.
CGCTGGAAATCGCGAAGTCGGACGAACACGGCAGCGCGACGCGCGTGGTCGTTGCGGCGATCATTGAGCTCGCGGTGGTGGCCGTTGGGGCGCGCGTCTGGTCCCGGTTGTTGGCCCGCGACTGGTCGATCGCGCGACGGCCAGTTCCGGCTGATCCGCCCGCTGGTGTTTGTCACCGAAGAGATCACCTCCCGATTCGCCCAATCGCTAGGTGCGCCGGTGATTCCGTGCGGCTGTTCGCAGAAAACCGGCACTGTGCGCCGGACCCTGCGCGACGTGTTGGCTGCTCTGGAGCGGGATCATCCCCGCTTGAAAGAGTCGCTCCTCAGCGCAATGGGCAATTTGGAGCCCTCGCGCCTCCTCGATCCGCGTTATCTCGGTCTGGAAGGCGGCGCGCCGGCGCCAGAGTCCTTCCCCATTCTGACTTCTGAATTCTGAATTCTCTTACTCTTGCCCATGCCCGCCCACTGTGTGCGATACAGTCGCGCCCGAGGTGGTCGTGTTCACGACCGTCTGTCCTCCGGATGGGCCTGCGCCGCCCGACACCGGAGTGGGCGCCGAGTAGCCCCCTCCGCCGCTACTCGGCCCGCTCGGCGCCCGACCCTGACTCAGACCCAGTCCGGAGGATCCGCCCCAGTCGGCTTGCGGTTGAAATACGATCCACACGGTTTGCGGATTGTACCAACGTCCGCCGAAGGCGATGCTGGCGCTGCCGGAACCCGGCATGAAGGTGTAAATCCCGAGATACGGGTCCCACACCCAGAAGCTGGTCCGCACGCGGCCGCCATTCCAGCTCCGCGAAGCCGAGATGTTGGCCGCTGCCAGACGCTCGGCCCGGTTCTCGCTCCAGGCGTAGAGAGCGTCCCGCGATTTTTTACGGTCGAATTTTTCCACCTTCGCGTCCGAATCGAGCAGGATGGTCCGGCCCTTGCCCAGCTCCACGGGAGCGCCGCCAAGCCATGTCTGGACTTTGCCGTCAAAGACCTTCACGCGATCCGAATCCGCGTCGAAATAATACAGGCCGTTCTTGAGCAGCGCGGTTTCGTAGCCCCCCGCGGTCACGCGGATGTGATTGCCCTTGAGCAACTCATCAACTTGGACCAGCGCTGCGCCACTGAGCAGCTCCAGACGCGTGCCGTCGAGAGCGTTCTCGACCAGCCGCACCGATGCGCCCGTGTCCAGCCGCAGGATGGCCCCGGGCGTGAGCAGAATCTCGGCATAGCCCTCCTGGACGCTCAGGACTTCCCCTTTGGCAATCACGGGAAAGCGTGCGTTTCCGATTTCAACAGGTTGGCCCTCCAGCCTGACCGTGCCTTCGATGTGGTGGATCAGCCCGCTTCGGGCCGAGACGATGTCTTGCCCCCAGCCAGCCGGGGCCAGCAGGAACAGAAAAACCAGTTTTCGCATCGGTTCCCCTCGCCAGCAAGACGTGCGGCGTCCGCGCCCGGTTTCGAAAATTCTCGGTCGGACGGCGCCGGCTTTGCTCCCGCTCACGGCAACGGCAGCCCGATCGGGAGCTTTGCCTGACTTGTTATCGTGGATGGCCCCTCGATTTGAACAAAAACATCTCCGGCCGGCAATTGGGCTGGAATCTTTACGTTCATCTGGTAGAGTCCCCCCAGGAACGGAGCCAAGCCGGAGTATTCGATTGGCGCGATAAATCCGCTCATCTTGACAACGAAATCTGAAACGGTCAGGCTGAACGGATTCACCGGGGCCGGCGTCCCGGCCACTACGGGCGGATTCGTGGGGCCGAGACCTGAAAGGAAAAGCATGATCACCTCGCCCGGACGCGCCGGGTTCTGCGGCGTGATCAGCGAGAAATCCGAGTGAAGCGCCGCTGCGTGGCCCAGTCCGTTCATGGTCTGCGTGAACAGGCTGGGCGTGTCGTTGTTGATGTACGCCGTCACGCGGTTGCCAGGGGTTCCGTTGCGGAAGACTTGGATTTCGGCCACCGTCTCGCCGCCGTCGGCCACCTCGTAAGGAACAACGACGGAAACTTCGCCGGGCGACGTCTTGTAGATCGGCGCAACCTTGCCGTTGATCTTCACTTCGAGCCCGTTCAGCGTCAGGGGAAACGTCGAATCGACGGCCACCGTTTCCGCGATACCTGTTCCGAACAGCGTGATCACCGCGCCCGGAGAGATTCCGACCGTAAAGGGCGTGAATCCGGCGGCGTTCACGACCCCCACTGGATTCAGGAATACGCCGGGACCGGAAAGCGTCGGCGCCTTCACCGTCGCGTTTATCCCCAGAAATGCTCCCGTCCCCACGCCGACACGGAAGCGGCCGTCCGCACTCAGTTGATGGCGGTAACCAAGATAGTCCGTCTGGATGCCGCTGGGCTGGAGAAACACGTCATCGGAGTATGTGAAGTTGAAAGGAGGGATCCCCAATCCGAGCAGTATGCGCTGGTGCCCGATCAGGTCGCTCCCGCGCGGCGTAAACGCACCGTAAAACGAATCGAGCCGGAATAGAGTCAGATCCCGGCCGCGATCCACTTCCATGCCTGCCTGGTAGTACAGGTAGTCGAACACCGAAGACTGAACAGGGGCTGTCGGCGTGCGCACGCCAACGAGCATATCCCATCCGTCGGTGGCGCCCCCGAAAATGAATCCTCCGTCCGGGGAGGCGTACAGCTCTTTCGAGCCGGAGATCAGGGTGCTGGGGCCGGCGGTGGCGTTAAAATTCAGCGTGCCGATACCGGAGCCAGTAAACGAATACGTCGAGCCTGTGATGCTCTGATTCACGGTGCTGAACTCGACGCCAATCCGGCCAGTGAGATTGAGCGCGCCGAGCCCTCCGAGACCGTCGCCTTGAACGGCGAACATGACGTCGCGAATCTGACTCAGACTGGGTAGGCGGACATCCATGTAGGCCAACGTGTAGGACTGGTTGAAACTGGCTGTCGTCAACAGAGTTCCGCCGACGCGCGTGGCGATGAACAGGTTGTTGGTCTGATGCTCCGTGCTGCTGCCGATGAAGACGTCGTTGGAAATCGCCCCTTGAATCCAGCCGCCGTTCGGATTGGAGCGGCGGATGAAACCCAGGCCGCTCGCCGAGATGACGTAGGTGCCCGAGTAAGGCAGAATCTGCTGCGTCTGGTTGGTCAGGGAACTGAACTGTTGCGCGAACAACGTGTAATTGCCGAATCCGTCGAATTGAATCGTGCCGTACGTGCTGCTTGCTTCGTCCAGTTGCGAAGGGTCCAGAGGATTGGGGCGCCAGGTTACTTCACGGAAGCGATAAGTCCCGTTCAGCAAGGTATTCCCTGAGGAATCCCACTGGGCCGTCTGCGCGGCGAGCGGAAGCGCAAGTAACAAAAAAGGCAGCAAGCGATTCATGGTGTCTTGGGGTCTTTACGAGGAAAGACGCGAGTTCCGGCGGCGCGGTTAACTACTATTTTCCACGAACGGAAGGGACGGTGCTGGGGCCGGCCTCGAAGACCTGCCCAGCGCCCCGTCAAAAACTCCGCGTCCAGCGGAGCGTGAGCAGATTCGCGCCAAAGTTATTCGCAGGCACGATCTCTTCGGTATAATACGTGCGCTGCAAATCCGCGGCCAGGCGGCCCAAGCGCGGGAAATCGTAGTAAATCGATCCGGTGGCCATTGGGAAGGTCAGCGGCCCGAAGTACGCATTTTCCAGGCTGATCTCGCCGGCTCCCGTACTGCGGACGAAATTACCGGTGAATTGCACGCCGAACCGCGTGGCGGGCTTCACATTCACGCCCAGTTGCCACACGCGATTCACCGTCTGATCCCGCCACTTGGTCTGGCGCGGCTCCGCGCCGCGAATGAAGATCACGTCGGCGGCAGCCAGAAAACTGTCGTAGCTGAAGCCTGCATACGTGCTCCAGCGCTCGTTCCACGCCCAACTCACGGTCGCTCCGTTCGAGCGAATGCGGCTCTGGAAATTGTTCGGCATATTATTGCGGCCGCGCGTCACGATATTGTCTTCGATCGTGAGTTTCCGGAAAGGCTGGTAGCGCACCACGATGCGTGTGTGGACGTCCGTGCGCGGCGTAATGCGAGTGTAGGTTGCTCCCGTGGTGTTGCTTTGCACGTCGGCGCGGACGCTGAACTTCGGAGAAGGACTGTACACCACGCCGATCAGGGGCGACACCGTGTCGGCCAGCTGCGTCCGGCGCGGATCGATCACGCCGTCCGTGCGCGCTTCGGTATCGCGGCGCACGAGGCGGACACCCGGACGGACGATCAGGCCATGCGACGCGAGGAACTCGAAGCTCAGATCGAGCTGTTGCATGTCCTGGTTCCATTCCTCGCGCACCTCGCCGTTGAACACCGTAGCGTCCCGCTGGCTGTGCACTTCCGCCGTCCCGGTCTGGCGGAAACGGTTGTAGCGGTAATCGGCGTGGAAATTCCACCAATCCGTCAGACGGATGCTGGCGCCCTGGTCGATCACCGCGTTGGGCTCCGTCAACTGCGCGCG
>CAZTKA010000201.1:0-4414 GCA_964614015.1 uncultured Bordetella sp.
ACCGCATCGGACAGGGCATCGAGTTCGACTACTGTTGCTGTCATGCCTCGTTCGCATTGCAGGCTTTCGGCCTCGAGTCGATCATGGTCAACTGCAATCCGGAGACGGTTTCGACGGATTACGACACCTCCGACCGCCTGTACTTCGAGCCGCTGACGCTGGAGGATGTGCTGAATGTTTACGATCGCGAAAAACCGGATGGCGTGATCGTTCAGTTCGGCGGCCAGACTCCGCTTACGCTGGCCTTGCCCTTGAAGGCGGCGGGGGTTCCGATCATCGGCACTGACCCCGCCAACATCGATCTGGCCGAGGATCGCGACCGCTTCGGCAGACTGCTGGCCGAGCTCGATATTCCCTCGCCCGCCAACGGCACGGCGCGCACGGTGGAGGAAGCCTGCGCGGTGGCGCGGTCGATCGGATATCCGGTGCTGCTGCGGCCGAGCTACGTGCTGGGCGGGCGCGCCATGGTGATCGTCTATGACGAGGACAGCGTGCGGCGCTACATGCAGGAAGCCGTGATCTTCTCGCAGGACCGCCCGGTGCTGATCGACCGGTTCCTGGAGGACGCCACCGAGGTGGACGCCGACGCGCTGGCGGATGCCGGCGGCAACGTGCTGATCGCCGGCATCATGGAGCATATCGAGGAAGCCGGGGTGCACTCCGGCGATTCCAGTTGCGTGCTGCCCACGACCTCGCTGGCGCCGGAAACGCTGGCGACCATCCAGTCCTACACCGAGCGTCTGGCGCGCGCGCTGAACGTCATCGGGCTGATGAACGTGCAATACGCGGTGAAGGACGGCGCGGTGTATGTGCTGGAGGTGAATCCCCGCGCATCGCGTACGGTGCCCTACGTGAGCAAGGCGACGGGCGTTGCGCTGCCGAAGATCGCCGTGGGCCTGATGCTGGGCAAACAAATCTCCGATTTCACGGACGCCAAAGGCGTCCTCAAGGTCCCCCAGTTCTTCGTGAAGTCGCCCGTGTTTCCGTTCAACAAATTTCCCGGCGTCGATCCCTCGCTTGGGCCGGAGATGCGCTCGACCGGCGAAGTGATGGGCGTCGGCGAGAACTTCGGGGAAGCGTTCGCCAAGGCGCAGTTGAGCGCCGGAACGCCGTTGCCGGATCAAGGCCTCGTATTTTTCGCGGTCAACGACCGCGACAAGCCGCTGGCCGTGACGCTGGCCAAGCGGCTTGCCGAGATGGGATTCCAGATCACAGCGACGCGCGGCACGGCCAATGCGATTCGCGCGGGCGGCGTCGAGGTGAGGACTGTCTTCAAGGTGAACGAGGGCCGTCCGAACGCGGTCGATCTGCTGAAAGCCCGCTCGCTCAGCCTGATCATCTACACGGGCACCAGCGACGCGCATGCCTTCGGGGACGAGAAGGCGATTCGGCGCAATGCCGTGACGTACCGCGTGCCCTGCATCACGACGATGAGCGGCGCGCGGGCGGCGGTCGAGGCGATTGCCTCGCGCCGGCGGGATCCCGTGCGCGTGTGGAGCTTGCAGGAAATCCACGCCGCGCAAGCCGCGGCGCGGAAGTAGTCAGGCGTCCACCAGCCGGATCATACTGAGGTTCACGGTGAGGCTCCGCCCGTCGCCGGGGGCCTGCCACACCGGCGCGGCATGCAATTCGACCACGTACTCAGCGGCATCCGGAAGGTCCGCTTCCAGCACGAACAACCCGCGACGATCGAGTTTCCAAGTTTGCAGCGGCGAGCCGTTGACCAGCGCGCGCACTACGCCAGGAACGCTTTCGGGCGAGGCGTGGCCGCGGATGCGCAAGCGCTGCGGGCCGGGTCTCAGGCGGAACAAGCGCGCCGCCGCGCGTGCTCCGATCCAGCGGTATTTGTTCCCATGCACGCCTTCGAGTACGTACCACTCGCCCATCAGCCGCTTTTCATGACCCGGCAGGGAGAAGTCGATGATGTCATCGCGGTCGCCGGGGTAAAGCTCGGCGCGCTCAGCCGAACGCAGCAAGTTGTACACACCCTCCTGGCAGCGCGCCTGATAGCCACAGGATTTGCAGTGCAACGTCTCTTCGGCATCC
Organism: uncultured Bordetella sp.; assembly: GCA_964614015.1. Classification (GTDB taxonomy): domain Bacteria; phylum Acidobacteriota; class Terriglobia; order Bryobacterales; family Bryobacteraceae; genus Palsa-187. Next base: position 2,047 of record CAZTKA010000201.1, read on the forward strand.
TTCGCCAGCGTCCCCTTGCAATCAGGGCAGCGCAGCAACTCAGTAAGCTGGCCCCTGGCGCCTGGTTCCTGGTCCCTGGCCCCTTTCCTACACACCGCCGCCAGCGTCCCTCCCAGCCAGTGCGCCGCGCGCAGGTGCGAAAACGCAGCGCACTTGACGATCTTCTCGCCCCAGCCGCGCTCCGGCACGAAAATGTCGTATTCCCGCTCGGCGAAATACTTCTTTACTAGCGCGTCCCAGTCGGCGAGGCGCATGGTGTGGTTCTGGCGGATGCCGAAGCTTTCTTCCTGATGCGCGCCGATCACGTCGCGCACCAGATACCCGAGCAAGCCCCAGTCATACAGTTTCCGCTCCCACCACTTCATCGTGTCGTAGTAGGGGCAGCGGTACAGCCGCAAGGAAAGGGCGCGCAGCAGCGGTTCTTCGGCGAAAAGAAACACGCCTCCCGGCTGCAGCACGCGGTGCACTTCGCGAAACACCGGTTCGATGTCCATGAACTGGCTGAGCGTCTGATACGTGCACACGAAGCGCAGCGATTCATCCGCGAACGGCAAATTGACCGCGTCCCCTGCGATGCGCACGGGAGCGTGCTCCAACCGCCACGCCTCCATCAGGGCGCGGCCATGGCGCAGCGCATCGGCGGAAATATCCAGCGCGAATCCGCCGGCGCCGAATTCATTGACCAGCATGTAGCTGGAGTGTCCGGCGTTCGCCCCGATTTCCAAAAACGGCGTCAGAGGTCCGATGAAGGCCGCGTGTTTGCGAATCAGGGATCCGCGGCGCTGGTTCTCGGCGGCGTAGTAGCTGAGATTGCGCTCGGGCTGGCCCAGGGACGCGAAATTGTGGAACTCCACTTGTGCTCGCTTAACGGAAAACGATTGCGCTTCCATGGGGAATTAGCGGACCCATTCGCCGGCGCGCATCAGGCGCTCTGGCGCCAGAGTTTCGGCATCGCGGATCATCAGGTCGGCGGATTCACCGGGCGCGATCTTGCCCGTGTACGGCATGGGCTGGATCACTTTCCCCTTGGCGTTGAGGGTTTCGGCGCCCTTCGGAACTGGAATTTCCGCTTGTGGCCCGGCCGCGCGAATCTTACCGCCGGCGATTACGATCACGGAGAAGGGAACCGGCTCGGCATCGAGTGACGGCTCGAGCCGCCCGCCGACAATCGCCTTCAGGCCGGGCTCCGCTCCAGGCTCTGCGCAAGCGGCCAGCAGGAGCGCAGCGCAGACACAGAGAAATCTCAAGCCCACAACATCTCCAGAGTGAGCGCGCGCATGTCCTCGACCAACACGTCCGGCTGATAAGCAGCCAACTCAGCCGCGCTGATGAGTCCCGTGGCGACGGCGACCGCCCGCACGCCGTTTGCATGCGCTGCTTGAATATCGTTGGGATGATCACCGACGAATGCCACCGGGTTTCCGCGTTCGATCCAGCCCTGGCGGCGCGCATGCCGCACGGCGATGCGGACCAGCCCGGTGCGATCGCGCGCCAGTTCCGAGAAGGCCCCGAAGCGCAAGTAGCGCCGCAAGCCCGCGCGCTCCATCTTGCGCCATCCGATACGCGTCAGATTACCGGTGACCAATCCCGCGGGAATGCGCCGCCGGTGCAGCCGGTAGAGCAATCGGCGCGCGCCCGGGCACACTCTGCGGCGCAGGTCGGGGCACGAGCGCACGTAAATTCGTTGCGCCGAGTTCACGATTCGCGGCATATGCCGCCGGATGAACGCCGCGCCCGCTCCGGCGTTGGTCATCATGCAGGCCAGGATGTCCCGATCGAGCATGCCCGCCACCGGTATGCCCTCCGTCGTGGTTTCGATGCCCGTGACCCGCCGGATCGCTTCCACCAGGGCCTGGCGATGGTGCGGTCCCGCGCGGCGCAACAGCGTTCCGTCGACGTCGAACAGCACCAGAGCCGTTGGGGAAAAGACGGGCATGCTCTTTCATGATAGCCGCTGCTAGAATGAGGTCGTGCAAGTATTGCTCGCCGGCCGTCACAAGTTGCTGCTCCTGGAACTGGACACGGAATTCGTGGAAAACATCGCCCGCCAGGCGGGTTTCGATTTCAAACTGGAAAATCACGACCGGCGCATGGTGCTGGATCTTTCCGCCGAAGGGCGCAAAGCGCCATTGCTGTTGTTCGACGCGGCCGATCCTGCCAACCTCGGCTGGTTTTCGCGCTGCCAGTTTTACGTGGATGGAAAGTCCGGCGCCGTCTTGCAGACGCCGATGCTGGTGGCTAACCAGCGCGACCGCAGCGGACGCACTCTCCCGCATGCCGTGCGCGTGCAGATCAACAAGGAACTGCCGGTGACGTTCCGCCTGCCCAACAAAGCGGCGGTCACCGAGCAGACGGTTTACTCCGTGCT
>CAZTKA010000202.1:0-4267 GCA_964614015.1 uncultured Bordetella sp.
CTCGTCGATGGGAGTGCGGTGATCGGGGAACAAGCCGCCGTACATCAGCAGCGCGTCTCATAGGCCAGTTGCGCGGTTCCGTTGACAAGGCGCGCGTTCAGCCTCGCCACCGGATCGGCGGAGGGGCCGGAGTAGCCGATTGCGGGATGATGGAACGGGGGCGGCAGCGTGTCGCTGAGGCCGGCAAAGGAGACCGCAGCAGCGAGCGCAGCCAGAACCAGCGGAATCCTCAGGCGCAGCATCGGACCGTCTCCCGAGACAATTATGTCATTCTGGACGGCCCTGCTATAGTTGATGGAGGAGCGTTCCTGCCGCGCACGTGGGCGACCTCCAAAAATTGATCCAACAGTCAATGTCATGGGACCCGGCTCGGTAGATGCGCCGGTGAGCAAGCTCCGGCGGGCATCCGCCATGGAGAAGCCTGAAGGCGCTCGGAGGGTCCCGACCTGTCAAGTTTGGGGTCAAATGACGGAGGTTGCAACGGCGCAGGTGGTGCGCTCCTTTTAGTTAAACCGCGCACAACGGAGCGCTCGCGGCTTGTGCGCTTAGAAAGAAGCCGGGGGTCAGAAGTCAGAATGATTCCGCAGGCTAGCGTGACAGGGTGACAAACCTTCTTTTTGTGGGCGATATCTTCGCCTCGGCGGGGCGCGGAATGGTCGCGCGCCACGTTCCTGAAATCGTTGCCGCCGAGCACATCCACCTGACGATTGCCAACTGCGAAAACGCGGCGGGCGGTTTCGGCATCACGCCACAACTGGCCGACGAGCTGTTCGGCTATGGCGTCGACGTGCTGACCAGCGGCAATCATATCTGGGACAAGCGCGAGATTTACGATTATCTGCCGCGCCAGCCGCGGCTGCTGCGCCCGGCGAACTATCCGGAGGATCTTCCGGGGCAGGGGATCATCGAAGCCGAAGCGCGCAACGGCGTGCGCTGCGCCATTCTCAATTTGCAGGGCCGCACGCACATGCTGCCGATTGACTGCCCCTTCCGCAAGGCCGACGCGTTACTGGCCGCATTGCCGGAAAACATCAAAGTCCGTTTTGTGGATTTCCACGCCGAGCTGACCAGCGAAAAAGCCGCCATGGGCTGGTACCTGGATGGCCGTGTCTCGGCCGTCATCGGGACGCACACGCATGTGGCCACCGCCGACACGCGTATCCTGCCGGGAGGCACGGCCTATCAGACCGACGCGGGAATGACGGGGCCGTATCGCGGCATCATCGGCGTGGAGAAGGACATCATCCTGCGGCGGTTCCTGACGCAGATGCCGGTGAAGATGGAAGCGGCGCGACAGGACGCCGAGCTGCACGGAGTGATCGTCGAGGTGGACGAGGCGACCGGGCGGGCCGGTGCGATCCGGCGGGTTGCCGTGCGCTGACGGGAAGCGGGCTACCAACCCACTTCAGGATACGATCCTGTGCCGCTACACTAGACAACAGTGTCCGTCTCTTTTGAAGAAGCCCGGGCGATCGTTCTGCGCGAGGCCGGCGCGCGGGCCAAGCCTCCGGCCATGGAGACGCTGGCATGCCTCGAGGCCGCCGGGCGTGTGCTGGCCGAAGATATCCTCGCCGACCGTGACTATCCTCCTTTTCCGCGCGCAGCCCGCGACGGTTTCGCTGTGCGGGTGGCCGATTTGCCGGGCGAGTTGCGTGTCGCCGGCGAGGTCCGTGCGGGCGAGCCCGCGCAACGTCCGGTCGGGCCGGGAGAGGCCGTCGAGATCATGACGGGAGCTCCGGTGCCGGAGGGCGCCGATGCCGTGGTGATGGTCGAACACACCGAGCGCTCCGGCGACCGGGTTCGCATCGATGGCACCGCGCAGGCCGGCGACAATTTCAACCCGCGGGGCCTGGAGGCGCGCGCCGGAACCACCGTGATGCGCGCGGGCACGCGGCTGGGGTTCACCGAGATCGCGCTGCTCGCCACCGTCGGCCGCCGATATGTGCGCGTGTACGAGCGCCCGCGTGTCGCGATCCTGCCCACCGGGGACGAGATCGTCGAGGCAGGCGAGAAGCCCGCGCCTTTCCAAATCCGCAACTCGAACGCCTGGTCGCTGGCCGTGCAAGTGGGGCGCGCGGGCGGGCAGCCGGAACAGCTGCCGATCGCCCGCGACAATTATGAATCCACGCGGGCGCTGATCGAACGAGGATTGCAACGCGACCTGCTGCTGCTCTCCGGCGGCGTCTCGGCGGGCAAGTACGATATTGTCGAGCGGGTTCTGGCCGACCTGGGTGCGGAATTTTTCTTCACCCGCGTGCGGATTCAACCGGGGCAGCCCGCCGTTTTCGGCATCGCGCGCGATACATTTTTTTTCGGGCTTCCCGGGAATCCAGCGTCGACCATGGTGACGTTCGAAATCTTCGCGCGCGCGGCCGTGGAGTTGCTGAGCGGGGCAAGCGGCGCTCCGCTGCCCCTGCTGCGGGCCCGGCTGTCGAAGGATTTCCGCCAGAAGCCGGGGCTGACGCGCTTCCTGCCGGCGATTCTTTCGCCTGACGGCGAGACGCTGGAACCGATATCCTGGCATGGTTCGGGGGATGTGGTCAGCCTGGCGCGGGCCAACGCTTTCCTGGTGAGCGAGCCGGACCGCGAGGCGTGGTCCGCCGGGGAACTGATCCAGGTGATGCTCAAGTGAAGAAACTCTCTCATTACGACGAGAAAGGGCGCGCCAGCATGGTGGACGTCTCGGCCAAAGCCGAGACGCGCCGCACGGCCACGGCCCAGGCGTTGGTGAAAATCCGGCCCGCTGTGCTGAAGAAGCTGCCGAAGAATCCGAAGGGGGATCCGCTCGAAGTGGCCCGGATCGCGGGCATCTCCGCGGCCAAACGCACCAGCGAACTGATCCCGATGTGCCATCCGCTGCTGCTCTCGCATGTGGATGTGCAGGCAGGAATAACGGCCCGTGGCGTGCTGATAACCTCTACCGTGACCACCACAGGTCCAACGGGTGTCGAGATGGAGGCGCTTACCGCGGCGGCGGTGGCCGCGTTGACGGTGTACGACATGACCAAGGCGCTCGATAAGCGCATTGAAATTCAGGACGTGTATCTGGTGGAGAAGACGGGCGGCAAGTCGGGGGACTTTCGAAGGTGATCCGCGTGGCGATCCTGACGATCAGCGATTCGGCGGTTCGCGGCGCGCGCCAGGACCGTTCGGGGCCCGCACTCGAAGCCAAGGCAGCCGAACTGGGTTGGGAGATTGGGGCAAAGGGCACACAGCCGGATGAAGCGGACCAGATCGCCGATGCGTTGCGATCGCTCGCCGATGGGGGCGGCGTGGACGTAATCCTGACCACAGGCGGAACAGGTCTGGCTCCGCGCGACGTGACTCCGGAGGCCACGCGCCGCGTCGCCGACCGGGAGGTTCCAGGCTTCGGGGAGTTGATGCGCGCCGAGGGGCTGAAGAGCACTCGATTTGCGCCACTGTCGCGGGGCGGGGCTTTCGCGCGGGGGGAGGTCCTGATCGTCAACCTACCCGGCTCGCCCCGCGGTGCGGTAGAGTCGTTAGTAGCGGTGGCCCACTTGATTCCACACGCCGTGGAGCTGTTGCACGGCCGCACCGAACACAAGGAGGCAAGGAAATCGTGAGCATAAAGACGTTGATCGCCGCCTTCGGGTGCCTGTTGGTTTCCGCCGCGGGATTCCTGCTGGCCCAGGCTCCGGCCCCTCCGCCGCAGCCGGCTCAAACCGAGCCTGTCGATTCGGACCTGATCATCCGGGAGCAGTTCAACTTTGTACTCGCCCCTGTAACCGTCCTCGACCGGAACGGCAACTTCGTCAACGGACTGAATGTCCTGGATTTTCAGTTGCTGGATAACGGTATTCCGCAGAAGATCACCGAGGACATCGCGACGCGGCCGATTTCCCTGGTGGTCGTGATCCAGGCCAACGCGCCGACGCGGCAGATCCTTCCGACGGTGCAGAAAAGCGCGAGCCTGTACGGACCGCTGGTGGCCGGCGAAACGGGCGAGGTTGCCGTACTGTCCTTCGATCACCAGGTCCGGACGCTCACGGGCTTCACCTCGAATCAGGACGAGATCAAGGCGGCGTTTGAGAAACTGAAGCCGGGCGGCACGTACAATCATCTGGATGACGCGGTCATGGTTGCGGTGCGCATGCTGCAGAATCGCGGGAAGGACCGAAAGAAGATCGTGCTGGTGATCAGCGAGCCGCGCGATCAGGGCAGCGAAGTCACCCCGCGCGACGTGCTGACGCAGGCCGAATTCGCCGACGTGGTCATCTACTCGGTGAACATGAGCCACCTGCTCAAC
>CAZTKA010000203.1:0-4258 GCA_964614015.1 uncultured Bordetella sp.
GGCGCTCGCCCGCTTCGACGGCCGGGCGCGTCAGGATGATGCGGCTGACTCTCTTGGCCAGCAGGTCGGCCACGGCCATCGCCACCGCCAGATACGTTTTCCCGGTGCCGGCGGGCCCTACGCCGAACACCAGATCGTTGCCTTCAATGGCGCTCACGTAGCGCCGCTGCATCATGGTCTTGGGCGTGATCACCTTCTTGCCGAAGGTGCGCTGCCTGCCGCTTTCCACCAGCCTGCGCAGGCTGGTTTCCGCATCCGACGTGACCACGCGGAGATAGCTGTTGAGATCGCCGTTGTTGAAGACGTGGCCTTCACGGACCAGCTTCGCGTAATCGTTCAGGATCTCCTGGGCGCGGGAGACGGCCGCTTCCTCGCCCTCGAGTTCGATCGCGTCGTTGCGCAGTCGCGTACTCACGTTCAGCGCGCTTTCGATAAGCCGGATATTCTCGTCACGCGTCCCGAACAAGGACTCAATGCCACGGCTGATTTGGACAGTGGTCCTCATCCGTTCAGGATCACCGCCAGAGGAGCAAACAACATCTCTGCCTTTACGATAGCAGATGCGCCCGATCCGGAAGCTTCCGGCCGGGCGTGTTTCCGCTAACGGCGCGTGATTCGCCCGCGCCCCTACTTGCCCGCTTCCGGAGGCAGCAGCCCCTGCTCCACCATCGCCTTGGTCAGGATCTTCGCCGCCACGGGGAACTCCTTCTTCGAGTTGGCCATGAACAGGCCCTTGGTCATCATCAGCGGGGTCCAGCCGAGCGTGTTCCGGGCGTCGAGCTTGGCGCCTTTGTCCACGAGGTACTGCAAGATCGACGGTTGGTTTGAGATCACCGCGCCGTGCAGCGCTGTCATGCCGTTCCAGCGCATGTCGCCAAAGCCCAAGTCCGCCAGATCGTCGAAATTCAGCGGATAGGTGAGCAGCGTGAACTCCGTGCCGCCGATCATCGGATACTGGCCGAAGTCGGTGTGCGCGTCGATATCGTTGCCGAGCTCGAGCGCCAGCTTCACCGCTTCCAGCCGCTCGGCCTCCGGAACTCCGGTGTACGGGCCCGGCGACTCGCCTTCGTAGTAGTCCAGACACGCTGCCGCCATCAGGGGCGTCACGCCGAACCGGTTGGGCGTCGTCGGATTCGCGCCGAAATCGGCCAGCAAGCGCATCATTTTCGCATCGCCTGTCCAGGCGGCCACATAAAACGGCGTCGCTCCGTTGAACGTCAGGTAATGGCGGCCCAGGTTGATATTGGGAGGATTACGGGTCGTGCCCAATCCCTTGGTCAGGGGAATTTCCCTCCAGTCGACGCGCTTGTTGGGATCGGCTCCCTTCTCCAGCAGCTTGCGCGCCAATTCCAGCGCGGTCATGCGGCTGTGCGGGCGCGGCGCCGTCTGTGGATCTTCCGCCAGCCCCGCGGCCTCCCACGACGCGCCGGGGTGATTCAGCCACGCCACCGTGTGCAGGGTGCTGCCGCGCGGATCGGGCGCGTTCGGGTTGGCGTTGAAGTCCAGCAGCAGCGAAGCCATGTCGTAATATGTGTTGACAGCGGCCATGTTCAGCGCCGTGGTTCCGTCCGGCGTCGCGTCTTCGACGTTCGCGCCATGCTCCAGCAGGAACTTCGCGGCTTCGATGCGGTCATAGCGCACCGCGAACAGGAGCGGCGTGAAGCCTCCCTTGGATTTCGCGTGGAGGTTGGCGCCGAACTCCAGCAGCAGCTCGATCGCCTTCACATTGCCCTCGCCGGCCGCCCACATCAGCGCGGTCTGTCCCTTGAACGGCTCGACGGCATCGATCCTGGCGCCCCTGGCGAGCAGCACTTTCAGGGCCTCCGGCCGGCCGTTGCGCGCGGCGCTCATCAGCGCGGTCTGGCCCTCGCGCGAAGTGCCGTTGGGATCGGCGCCGGCGTCGAGCAGGCGCTCGATCATCGCGGCGTCCCCGTTGCTGGCGGCGATCGCCAGCGGCGTGATCCGATAGCGCGTGGCGGCGTCGGCTTTGGCGCCCGCGGCCAGCAGAAGGTTCGCGATTTCCAGGTTCCCGCGCTGCGCCGCCCAGTAGAGCGCCGTGGCCCCGTCGGACTCGGCCGCATTCACGTCGGCACCCTGGCCGATCAGCGTCCGCACGGCCGAGGCGTTACCGCTCTTCACTGCGTCGATCAGAGGAAGGCTCGCGGCGTGCGCCCACAGGGTTCCGCCAAGGGCAATCGCGATCAGTCTCACCGGGTGCATACCTCCCCAATAAAGTATATAATATCAACGATCTCATATGTTACGTCTTTTTTGGCCGGGTTCCCGGATAGGAGCGGTCCTCCCCGTAGCCGCCGCAGCCGCCCTCCTCGCAACCACGGCCTGGGCGCAGGCGCCCGCGCCGCAGCAAGCCGATTCACAGGCCGCCGGAGCAACGCTGCAACAGTACTGCGGCGGATGCCACAACGCGACCGTCAAATCGGGCGGCGTGGTGATCAATCCGGCCGCGTTCAACCAAGCCGGCGAAGCCGAAACCTGGGAGCGCGTCATCCGGCAACTGCGGGCGCAATCGATGCCGCCGCCGAACATGCCGCGTCCTGACAAGGCCACTTACGACCGCGTGGCGACGTTTCTGGAAACCTCGCTCGACCGGGCCGCGGAGGCCGCGCCGAACCCAGGCGAGCTTCCGCACCTGGTCCGGCTGACGCGCACCGAGTACAAGAACGCGATCCGCGATCTGCTCGCCCTCGACAATCTGCCGGCAGAGATGGATTACACGACGCTGCTGCCGGCCGATAATTCCTCGAGCGCCTTCGACAACATCGCCGATCTGCTGTTCGTTTCGCCCGCCATCATGGAGCGTTACCTCGACGCGGCCAAGAAGATCGCGCGGCTTGCCGTGGGCGACCCAAAGATGCCGCTGATGGTCAACATTCACCGGACGTCCCAGCAGGCTCCGCAGGATCTCAGCCTGCCGGACCTGCCCGTGGGCACACGCGGCGGCCTGGCGGTTAACAGTTATTTCCCGCTCGATGGGACCTATGAGTTTCAACTGGAGCTGAGCGGCGCGGCGCGCGAGCAGCATGAACTGGAAATCTCGATCGACGGCGAGCGCAAGCAGGCGATCACCGTCGGGGGCGCCGGGGGCGGACGCGGCGGGCGCGGAGGACGCGGCGGTGGGGGAAACCAGTTCCGCATTCCCGTTGCGGCGGGTCCGCACAAGGTCGCCGTGACGTTCCTCCAAAAGAGCGAGGTGCTGGATGAGAGCGTACTGCGCCCGTTCGCCCGCTCGCGGGGGACGATGCCCGCCGTGGCCGGAGTCACGATTCGCGGCCCCTACGATATCACCGGCCCGGGTGAGACGCCGAGCCGCCAGAGGATTTTTTCGTGCCGTCCGGTCGAAGCTGCTGGGGAATCAGCGTGCGCGCGCCAAATTCTCACCACCCTGCTGCGCCGCGCCTACCGCCGGCCCGTTACGGCCGAGGATCTCAATGACCTGCTGCCTTTTTACGAGGCCGGACGCGCCGAAGCTGGTTTCGACGCCGGCATCCAGAGCGCCATCGAGCGCCTGCTGGTGAGCCCGCAATTTCTGTACCGCATCGAAGTGGATCCGCCCGATGCCGCGCCTGGTCGTGCCTATCGCATCAGCGACCTCGAACTGGCCTCGCGTATCTCTTTCTTCCTGTGGTCCAGCATTCCCGACGACGAGTTGCTGGAGGCGGCCGAGAACGGCCGGCTGCGGCAGCCCGCCGTGCTTGAAGCGCAGATTACGCGCATGCTGGCCGATCCGCGCTCCGCGTCGCTGGTCAATAATTTCGCGGCGCAGTGGCTCTTCCTCCGGGACGTGCGCGTGAAGGAACCTGACCTGTTCGTTTTTCGCGATTTCGACGACAACGTGCGGGCCGCCTTCGAGCGCGAAACCGAGCTGTTCCTGGACAGCGTCCTGCGCGAGGACCGCAGCGTGCTGGAGTTGCTGACCGCCAATTACACGTTCCTCAATGAACGCCTGGCCAAGCACTACGGCGTTCCCAACGTGCAAGGCGGCTACTTCCGCAAGGTCACGTTCCCCGAAGGGAGCCCGCGCGGAGGATTGCTCGGGCAGGGCAGCATCCTGCTGCTGACTTCGTATTCCACCCGGACCTCCCCGGTGCTGCGCGGCAAGTACGTCTTGGAAAATCTGCTCGCCTCGCCGCCGCCTCCTCCTCCGCCGAACGTGCCATCGCTGGTGACCGAGGGCAAGAACAGCGGGGAAAAGCTCTCACTGCGTGAGGCCATGGTGCAGCACCGGCAGAACGCGGTG
>CAZTKA010000204.1:0-4183 GCA_964614015.1 uncultured Bordetella sp.
GCCACATCGAGCTGGCCAGCCCGTGCTCCCACGTGTGGTTTTTCAAGGGTCTGCCTTCACGCATCGGTTACCTGCTGGATATCACATTGCGGGAACTGGAGCGCGTGCTGTATTTCGAGGCGTTCGTCGTGGTGGATCCGGGCGAAGTGCCGGATCTCAAGAAGGGCGATGTCATCACGGATGAACGCAAGCGCGCGCTCGACCAGGAATATCCGGGCAAGTTCGTCGCCATGATGGGCGCCGAGGGCATCAAGGAGCTGCTCAAGCAGGTGGACTGCGACGCCTTGAGCCAGGAAATCCGGGAGCGCATGAAGACCGAGGCTTCGCAGCAGAAGAAGCTGAAGTACGCCAAGCGCCTGCGCGTGGCCGAGAGTTTCCGCAAGTCGGGCAACAAGCCGGAGTGGATGATTTTGGATGTGATCCCGGTGATCCCGCCGGAACTGCGCCCGCTGGTGCCGCTGGACGGCGGCCGCTTCGCCACCTCCGACTTGAACGATCTCTACCGCCGCGTGATCAACCGCAACAACCGGTTGAAGAAGCTGATCGAGCTGCACGCGCCCGACGTGATCGTGCGCAATGAGAAGCGCATGTTGCAGGAGGCCGTCGACGCGCTGTTCGACAACGGCCGCCGCGGCCGTGTGCTGCGCGGGGCCAACAACCGCCCGCTGAAGTCGCTTTCCGATACGCTCAAGGGCAAGCAGGGCCGGTTCCGCCAAAACTTGCTCGGCAAGCGCGTGGATTACTCGGGCCGCTCCGTCATTGTGGTCGGTCCGGAACTGAAGCTGCACCAGTGCGGGCTCCCCAAGAAGATGGCGCTCGAGCTGTTCAAGCCGTTCATCTACCATCGCCTGGAGCAGCGCGGCCATTGCACCACCATCAAACAGGCCAAGGAGCTGGTCGAGCAGCAGGATCCCGTCGTGTGGGACATCCTCGAAGAGGTCATCAAGGATCATCCCATCCTGCTGAACCGCGCTCCCACGCTGCACCGGCTGGGCATTCAAGCCTTCGAGCCGGTGCTGGTGGAGGGCAAGGCGATCAAGCTGCACCCGCTGACCTGCACGGCGTTCAACGCGGACTTCGACGGCGACCAGATGGCCGTCCACATTCCGCTGTCGCCCGAGGCGCAGATCGAAGCCTCCACGCTGATGCTGGCTTCCAACAATATCCTTTCGCCCGCGCACGGCGCTCCGATCGCCGTCCCGACCCAGGACATGGTGCTGGGCCTCTACTACCTGACAAAGTCGCGTCCGGGCGCCAAGGGCGAAGGCCGCATGTTTGCTTCCGTTGACGACGTGCTGATCGCTCTGGAAATGGGAGAAGTCGAGACGCTCACGCCGATCCGCCTGCGCTATACCGGCAAGGTGATCGATCTGGTGAAGGCCTTCGACAGCCAGAACCTCATTCACACCGAGCCGATCGAGTTCAACAAGCAGTATATGGATACGACCGTCGGGCGCGTCATCCTGAACGACGTCTTGCCCGAAAACATGCCGTTCATCAACGGGTTGCTCAAGAAGAAGGGCCTCACGCAGTTGGTGCAGTATTGCTACCTGCAGTTCGGCCTGCCGACCACGGTCGCCATGCTGGACCAGTTGAAGAACCTGGGATTCCTGTACGCCACGCGCGCCGGGATCTCCATCGGCATCGACGACATGATCGTGCCGGGCGAGAAGGCCGCGATGGTGGCCAACGCGCAGAAGGCCGTCATCGAGGTCGAATCGCAGTACCAGGAAGGCGCGATCACCCACGGCGAGCGCTACAACAAGATCATCGAAATCTGGTCCAAGGTCACCGAGCGCGTCTCCGAGGAAATGTTCAAGACCATGGAGGAGGACGACCGCACGGGCCGCTACCTGAACCCGATCTACATCATGGCCGACTCGGGCGCGCGCGGCTCCAAGCAGCAGATCCGCCAGTTGAGCGGCATGCGCGGCCTGATGGCGCGCCCGTCCGGAGAAATCATCGAGACCCCGATCACGGCGAACTTCCGCGAAGGACTGAACGTGCTGCAGTACTTCATTTCGACTCATGGCGCGCGCAAGGGTTTGGCGGATACGGCGTTAAAGACCGCGGACTCCGGCTATCTGACGCGCCGCCTGTGCGACGTGGCTCAGGATGTGATCGTGACCGAGTACGATTGCGGCACCAACGACGGCATTTACGTGGAGCCCATCATCGAATCCGGCGAAATCATTGAGCCTCTGCGCGACCGCATCGTGGGACGCGTGGCGCTTGAGGACCAGTTGGACTACGAAGGCAACGTCATCGTCAAGGTCAACCAGGAGATCACCGAGGAACTGGCCGCCGCGATTCAGGCGGCGGGCATCGAGCGGGTGAAAATCCGCAGCGTGCTGACCTGCGAATCCAAGCGCGGCGTCTGCCAGTTGTGCTACGGCCGCAATCTCGCCACCGGACGCCTGGTGGAGCGGGGCGAAGCCGTGGGCATCATCTCGGCCCAGTCCATCGGCGAGCCTGGCACGCAGCTCACGATGCGCACGTTCCACATCGGCGGCGCCGCGACGGGATCCTCCGAGCAATCCAGGCAGGATGCCAAGTCGGACGGCTTCGTGAGGTTCCACAACATCACCACCGTTCGCAACGCCAGGGGCGAGCTGGTCGCCATGAACCGGAACGGCATCATCGCCATTGTCGACGACAAGGGACGCGAGAAGGAGCGTTACCAGGTGGTGTACGGCGCCAAGATCCTGTTCGATGACGGCAAGAAAGTGAAGACCAACGACGTGTTGCTCGAGTGGGATCCCTACACCTTCTCGATCCTGACGGAGGTCAGCGGCGTGATCCACTTCAAGGATCTGATCGAGGGCGTGACTATGCAGGAGCAGGTGGACGAAATCACCGGCCGCTCGCAGTGGGTGGTGATGGATTCCCCCGATGAGAAGCGTATTCCCGCGATCCTGGTTCGCCCGGCCGGCGGCAAGCATGATGAAAAGCGTTATCTGATGCCGATGCACGCGCATCTGACCGTGACCGACGGGGACGAAGTCCACGCCGGAGACGTGCTGGCCAAGATTCCGCGCGCCACCACCAAGACGAAGGACATCACCGGCGGCCTGCCGCGCGTGGTGGAGCTGTTTGAAGCCCGCAAGCCCCGCGAAACCGCGGTCATCACGGAAATCGACGGCGTGGTGAAGTACGGAGAAATCTCCAAGGGCACGCGCAAGATCATTATCGCCGGCGACGACGGCGAGCAGAGGGAGTATGCGATCCCGCGCGGCGTCCACATCAACGTGCAGGAAGGCGAGCGCGTCCGCCACGGCGACCCGCTGATGGACGGCCCGCGCAATCCGCACGACATCATGAACGTGCTCGGCGAAAAGGCGTTGCAGTCTTACCTGGTCAACGAAATCCAGGAGGTCTACCGGCTGCAGGGCGTGAATATCAACGACAAACACCTCGAGGTCATCGCCCGGCAGATGATGCGCTGGATCAAGATCGAGGACATCGGCGATACCGAATTTCTCCCCGAGGAGGTGGTCGACAAGTTCAAGTTCCGTGAAGAGAACGCGCGCGTCATGGCAGCGGGCGGGCGTCCGGCCTCGGGCAAGACCGCGCTGCTGGGCATCACCAAGGCCTCGCTATCCACCGATTCGTTCATCTCCGCGGCGAGCTTTCAGGAGACCACGCGTGTGCTCACCGAAGCCGCCATCAACGGCAAGGTGGATCACCTCCGCGGGTTGAAGGAAAACGTCATCATGGGCCGTCTGATTCCGGCCGGAACCGGCATGGAGTATTACCGCAGCGTGCGCATCGCCGGTGAGGGCGTGGAAGAAGAGATGGCCGTCGAGCAAGAAGCCGCGCTCGAGAACATCCCGGGTTACGACGAGGAAACCCGCGCGCTGTATGCGGGCGGCCTGTCGGAAGACTTGGGCGGCGAAGAATCCCTGGCGGAATAACAGCGCGGATTCTTGGCTCGGGCGGGCCGCGATGAAACGCTCTGATTGCGGCGCGGCCGAGCAGGCCGATTGGCGCTACCTTCTCAGTGAGACGCCGCCTTACGCCGCCGGAAAGAGCAATTCCTGTTGCGCGTGATGCGGCCCATAAGGCTCCAGCTCGACTGGATACCGCCGGCGGAGCCCCAGGGGCGGCGGAGAAACCTGGCGGCCCGTGGCGGCGCGCATCTGCACCGCGTTCACGAAGCTCTTGGCCGCGGCGTCGTTGTTGA
>CAZTKA010000205.1:0-4153 GCA_964614015.1 uncultured Bordetella sp.
GGAGCCGCATTCATCAGGCTCATCCCGAAATCTGGGTGTGGGCGGAATGGCCCGAGCCATATCGCGATCCGCGTTCTGCTGAAGTTGCGGAGTTTCGGCGTGAACATTCGGCGGAAGTGCGCTTCCATCAGTTTTTGCAATGGCAGGTGTCCCGCCAGATTGCGGAAGTGCAGGACCACGCTCTGGCCCGCGGCATGAAGATTGGGCTGTACCACGATCTCGCGCTGGCCACGGACCGTCACGGCGCTGACCTGTGGGCCAACCGCCCGTTTTACGTAACGGGTGCAAGCCTGGGCGCTCCGCCCGACGAGTTGGGGCCCGGCGGCCAGGATTGGGGCGTGCTTCCCCCCAACCGCGAAGCGCACCGCGCCAATGGTTACGAATTGTTCGCCCGCGCGATTCGCAGCAGCGCCCGCCACGGCGGCGCATTGCGCATCGATCATGTGATGCGGTTCTTCCGTTTGTTCTGGATCCCGGAGGGCCTGACGGCGGCCGAGGGCCTGTATGTGCGCGACTACGCCGAAGAACTGCTCGGTATCGTGGCGCTCGAAAGCGCACGCGGCGGCTTTATCGTCATCGGCGAGGATTTGGGCACGGTGGCGCCCGAGGTTCGCCATCGTCTGGATGAGGAGGGCATCCTGGGTTACCGCTTGCTGTGGTTTGAGAAACGTGGCGACGGCAGTTGGCGCGCTCCCGGCGAATATCCCGCGCACGCGGCCGTTTCCACCACCACGCACGACTTGCCCACCGTCGCGGGGTTCTTTCTGGGCCGCGACATCGAGGCGCGCAGATCGGCCGGCCTCCTTTCGGAGGCCGAGTATCAGGCCCAGTGGACCGCGCGCCATGAGGATATCCGCCGCATTGAAGAATCCCTGGCGGCTGCTGGTTTCGCCCGAGATCCCCTGGGCTTCGTGCTCTCGACTCCCTGCACCCTGGCCATCGTGAATCAGGAAGACCTGACCGGCGAAACCGAGCAGCAGAATCTTCCGGCGACCACCTGGCAGCACCCCAACTGGTGCCGCAAGATGCGCGTCGCCGTGGAGGACTTGGGGCCCCTCGCGCGGGAGTTACGCCGCCGCCTGGAAAAGGCGGGGCGGTTGTAAGGACCGGAGATGGAAAAAGCGTCCCAGCGCGAAAATGCCCACCTCGGGGGTGGGCATTGCCGCCTCCCTGCTTTCGCAGGGCGATGTACATGGGAGAATCAGATTCGACGGCATCGCAACCGCCAAAACCTGGTTGTGATGCGATGTTAGGATTTCCGGACGCTTAAGTCAAGCGAAAATCCGCGCACCGTAACAGTAGACTTAAACCTTTTTATTTCAAACGCTTTCATAACTTTGTTGAAGTGAAAGAATTGTGAAAATCACAGTGGAAATCCGGCCCCGGCGCAGCCGGTTCCGTTCTAACGTCCCGATTCGTTTGGGCTTATTTGTCGTGGATGCGAAGAACGGTCATGCTTTCGTGGTTCGTGCGCCAGCCGAGGCGGCGGAGAATCGCGCGAAAGCCGCCTAACCATATTCCTGCCAACAGGCTAGCTCCGACAATGACCGCCGCCAACAGAAATCCCGTGACGATCAGATTCGCCATGTTCGCGTCTTTTTTTTCCGAGTCCACCTGACCCCAGGTGATCCCTGCGATGTATTGAACCCTCCCCAGGATCTGTTCAGCAGCGTCGGCGTCGGGCGGCTGGACCACAACGGCCACCAAGGGTCCGGCCCGCTTGGCCAGGACGTCCGGCTGCTTCAGGAACTCGGCCTGGCGCTCCCGAGCCATACTCGGGGTCGGATAATTCAGAATTACCATGGTCAACTCCCCGGCGGGAGTCCGGTACCGGCCCAATTGCGCCTCCGCGCCCAGGCTAAAAGCGGCCAGGGACGGGGCGATTCGCGGCTCGAAGCGCTGCAAGGAAACCGGACCGAGGATGTAGCGCTGGGAATTGGGGATCAAATCCTCCGCAGGCAAGAATCCGGCCAGTGTCGGCAGCGAGGAATGGTCCTTTTGCGGCAGACTGGCCGAAAGCGCTTCGATTTCCTCAGCGGTCGGGATCCGGCCGGCAAACTGAAGCACGTAATTTTGCGTCCCTAGCAGCAAGCCGTCGGGTCCGGTCTGCGCCGCCAGTTCTTTGAGCGTTGAGGGCGCCGCATCGGCCGGCCGGCGGGCCTGGAACAGTGCGAGGGCTCCGGTGGAATCCTGCGTTCTCCACGCCTGCACGGTGAACTTCTTTTTTCCCGCAGTGCAAGTGACCTGTTCGGCGGCCCGCAAACCGAACTCGGCGTACAGGGCGGGATCGGGCGGCGCCGGCACGGAGGCCAGGCCGCATCTGAACTCGCCGATCTGGTCGGGCAAGATGGCGGCGAAAGCGGCCGGAAGCGCGGCTGCCGCCAGAATTGGCCGCGCCGCCCATCGCAGCAAAAGACTGGTTCCTGGTCCCTGGCCCCTGGCCCCTCTCATGCGGCGCAGCATTTCTTGTATTTCTTCCCCGATCCGCAGGGGCAGGGATCGTTCCGCCGCGGCTTTTTCGGCGCGATTACCGGCTGGTTCGGCTTGGACGATTCGCCGCCCACGAACTGCAACGCCGCGAGCTCTTTTTCTTTCTTGCGCTGGATGTTTCGCGTGAAGTCGATCACGGAGCTTTGCGCTGCGCGTACTTCAGCTTCCCGGTGTTGGGCGGCGACCGCCACTTCCTCCTCCTCCGGAGCGGTTTCTTCCCAATGCGGATGCGCGAGCTCGGCCGGCCGCTCCACGCGCTGCATGAAGAACAAATAGCGGATGGTCTCGTCCTCAATGCGGTCCATCATGTCCTGGTAGAGCAGGAACGATTCCTTCTTGTATTCGACCAGCGGATCCTTCTGCGCGTAACTGCGCAGGCCGATGCCTTCTTTCAGATGATCCATCGACAGCAGGTGATCCTTCCACTGGTTGTCGATGACGGTGAGCATGATCCAACGCTCGGTTTCGCGCAGCAGCTCCGGCCCGAGCATTTCTTCTTTCTCTTGGTAGCGGGCCTTCAACTGTTCGAGGATCTCCGCCTCGGCCGCGCGCCGGTCCATCGTGGCGAGTTCCTCGGTGCGGATCTTGACGCCGAATTGGGTCAGGATATCCGTCTCCAGGCCGTTCCAATCGTAGGTTGCGGGATTGGCGCCCTCCGGGCACCGCGAATCGATGTAGGAACCGAGGATGCCCTCGATGATTTCGAGGATGCGTTCCTTCATGTTCTGGCCTTCGAGCAGCGCGCGCCGCATGCCATAGACGGCCTTACGCTGTTTGTTCATCACGTCGTCGTATTCGAGGATGTGTTTGCGCGCCGCGAAATTCTGCGCCTCAACAGCTTTCTGAGCAGCCGCGATCCGCTTGGTGATCAGGCGGCTTTCGATCGGCACGTCCTCTTCCATGCCGAGCCGCAGCATCAGATTCTGCATGCGCGGGCCGCCAAAGATGCGCATCAGGTCGTCCTGCAGCGACAAATAGAAGCGCGCCGTTCCAGGATCGCCCTGGCGGCCGGAACGCCCGCGCAACTGGTTGTCGATGCGGCGGGATTCGTGCCGTTCCGTGCCCAGGATGTGCAGGCCGTTCAGCGCGACCACCTCGTCGTGCTCCTTGTCGGTCTGCGCCTTGACGGCGTTGAAGACGGCGTCCCATTCAGCCTTCGATACCTGATCAGGGTCCTTGTTTTCCTTACGCAGCCGCTCGCGCGTAATGAATTCGGGGTTGCCGCCCAGCAGAATGTCAGTGCCGCGGCCGGCCATATTGGTGGAGACCGTGACCGCGCCTTTGCGCCCGGCCTGCGCAACGATATACGCCTCGCGCTCGTGGTTCTTGGCGTTCAGCACTTCATGCTTGACGCCCATTTTCTTCAGAATGGCCGAGAGTTTTTCCGATTTCTCCACCGACACCGTGCCGACCAGCACGGGCTGGCCCTTTTCCTGGAGCGCTTTGATTTCTTTCGCAGCGTTGCGGAATTTTTCTTCCTCGGTGCGGTAAACGATATCCGGAAAATCGATACGCCGCAGCGGCTTGTTGGTCGGGATGATGGTGACGTCGAGGTTGTAAATCTTGTTCAGCTCGGCCGCTTCCGTATCCGCCGTGCCGGTCATTCCGGCCAGCTTCTTGTACATGCGGAAGTAGTTCTGGAAGGTGATGGTGGCCAGCGTCT
>CAZTKA010000206.1:0-4133 GCA_964614015.1 uncultured Bordetella sp.
GGAATCGCTGGAAGGGGTCATGCCCAATGACTTGTTGCAAGCCGAGGCGGGCTTCACAGTGGTTCCTCCGGACCCGACCTTCCAGAACCAGCGGATCTTCGTGCCGCGGCAGGCATTGCAGACGGTGCAGGTGCTGGGCGTCATCGGCAGTCCGTTGCGGCGCAAAAAGCCTGTGGTGGGGGAAACGCAACTCAAGATGTTCGACTGAACGGCGCGCTTCAGGCAGCCACAGGCACAGCGTTTTAGGCAGTCACCGGAGCACCCAGCCGGAACTCCTGCAAATTCCGCCAGTGGTTCTGCTGCGTGTTCTGAACCAAGGTCACGCGGTCGAGTAGAAACCGTCGCGGACCAACGTAATTGTGCCACTCCTCGGAGGCCCGCGCCGCGGCCCGCTCCATTTCCGATCGCGGAACGAACTGCGCCAGAGTCACATGCGGATGGTATTCGAAATACTCGAGGAACCGGAGCCTTCCGCAACTCAGAGTCTCATGCAGCCTTTCCAACTGCTGCGCGCCCTCGCGGATCGACAGGTACAACACATCGGAGCGCGGAAACACTTTCACCTCGCCCAGCTCCACGAAAAACGGCTCCAGGCGGGCGGCGGCCTGTTCCAGTTCCGCTGCGGCTCTGTCCGCCAGACAGGCCAGGGGCCGCGGCGGCAGGATGGTCAGATGCGCTCGCGCGTCTTCGTCGGGTTGGACCTTTTTGGTAGGCACGAAATGTCGCACGGCGTCGACAAAGCCGGCGATCGGATCCGGAAGGTAGGCCACCAAAGCGAAAGAGTTAATCAACGAATCGGGAACTGAACATCCCGCCGCGCCCTCAGACATTGCAATTTCATTGTAGCGCGGGCGCCGTTCCGGATGACGCTCCGGCAGCAGGGCGCGACAGCCCCAAGCCGGGCGCTTTACAAGCGCAGCAAATCTCGGCGATAATCGACTCGCGCGTAAGAGGATCTGTCATGGCGACGCTGACACGGCGCGAGTGGGCGAAAGGCATAGTTGGACTTGCTGCACTCTGGCCGGCCGCCGCGCAGCAACGCCCGGTCCCACCGCAGGGGATCGGACAGCGATTCCGCCATCTTTCCTACAGCGACATGGAAGGCCGGCCCGACAGCGTACAGGTCATGCTGAACCGCCGGCATCTCTATGTCGGACACATGTTCAGCAACGGCGTCACCATTCTGGACGCCGCGGACCCGCGCAAACTGAAGCCCGTTGGCTTTTTCACGGGCGGAGATTCTACACGCACGCATCACCTCCAGGTGGCCGAGGATCTCCTGTTGCTCGCCAATGGCGCCAACATCGTGGCCATGCAGTCCTACGACAACATTCGCGGCTACTTTGAGAATTCGCTGGCTGACAGCATTACCAACCGCAAGAAATTCCGTTCGGGCTTGAGCATCCATGACATCTCCCGTCCGGCCCAGATGCGGGAGATCGCGTTTCTGGAAATGCCCGGCCTGGGCGTCAATCGCCTGTGGTGGGCGGGCGGCCGCTACGCAGCGGTATCCGCGCATTTCGACGGCTTCACCGATCACATCCTCTGCATGGTCGACCTGCGGAATATCACCAGGCCCGAAATCGTCGGGCGCTGGTGGATGCCAGGAATGAATCGAGCCGCCGGGGAGCCGTCGGCCTTGCCGCCAGGACGCCGCCTGGCGCTGCATCACATGATCACCGCTGGTGACCGCGGTTACGGGGCCTGGCGCGATGGCGGCTTCACGATCCACGACCTCAGCAATCCGGCCGAGCCCAAGCTAATTTCGCACCTGAACTGGTCGCCGCCGTTCCCCGGAGGAACCCACACGCCGCTTCCCCTGCCCGGACGAAAGCTGGCTGTCGTGGCCGACGAAGCGAACGCGGAAAAATGCGCCAAGGGCATGTTCGCGACATTCGTCGTGGATCTGCGCGCCGAGACGAACCCGGTCCCGATCTCCACCTTGCCCGCGCCCAGGGAAAGGGACTTCTGCGCCTTCGGAACGTTCGGCCCTCATAACCTGCACGAAAACCGGCCAGGAACGTTCCGCAGCGAGGAAACCATTTTCGCGACGTACAACGTCGCCGGCGTCCGGGTCTTCGATATCAAGGACGCCTTCGCGCCCAGGGAAATCGCCTACTGGGTGCCCCCGACACCGAAAAAGTTGATGGACCCGCGTCCCAACGTTGCTCTGGCGGCGAAATCCGCTGACGTCCTGGTCACCACCGACGGCCTGGTCTACGTCACGGACTGGAATGCCGGCATCCACGTCCTGCAATACACAGGCTGAAGAAGCCTGGTGCCCCATCTGTGCGCCGTTTCCCGCGCTGGTCGCCGCTTGCAGGCCTCCTTCCGAGATTATCCAAAACTCCAGGCGCCAGGAAGGATCTCGCTTTGCGCGCCCGCGGCCGACGGTGGTCTTGCCGGTTCCGAAAGTGCCAAGAAAGCACGCCCCGCTTGGGCTTCAGGTTGAGGGAGCGGGCTAGGTCAAGATGTTCAACGGGCAGCGCGATTTTGCTCTCCGGCGCCTGGGCTGGAGTAAGAACGTCCGAAGAACCGCCGCTGCCATCCCGGTCGCCGCGCATGACCAAAGGACGGTACACTGAGAGTTCCTGCAATTTGCCATCTTTCAGAGGAGTAACTCATGCCGTACAACATCCTGCTTATGGGCGCGTCTTATGGTTCGCTGCTCGCCTCCAAGATCCTGTTTGGCGGCCACTCCATCCATCTCGTCTGCCTGCCGGCCGAGGCCGATCTCATCAACGCCGAGGGCTTCCGCGTGCGCTTGCCGGTGCGCGGGCGCAAGGATCCGGTCGTGCTCGATTCGCGCAAGCTGCCCGGCAAGGTGACTGCCGGACCGGCCACCGGCGTCAACCCGAAAGATTACGACCTCGTCGGGCTGTGCATGCAGGAGCCGCAATACCGGGCCCCGGGAGTGCGCGAACTGCTGGACGCAGTGGCCAAGTCGCGCGTGCCGTGCATGTCGATCATGAACATGCCGCCGTTGCCGTACATCAAGCGCATCCCCGGACTGAACTACGAGGAATTGAGAGTCGCCTACGCCGATCCGACGGTGTGGGACAATTTCGATCCCGATTGCATCACGCTTAACAGCCCGGACCCCCAGGCGATCCGGCCGCCGGACGAGCCGGTCAACGTGCTGATGGTGACGCTGCCGACGAACTTCAAAGTCGCCAGGTTCACCGACGAAAAATTCACAGCTATTCTTCGCCAGCTTGAAAAAGACATCGAAGGCGCCCGCTACGACACGCCGGAGGGCAAAATCGAGTTGCCCGTGAAGCTGAAAGTGCACGAGTCGATTTTCGTTCCGCTGGCGAAGTGGGCCATGCTGCTCGCCGGCAACTACCGCTGTATCCTCCCGGACGGCATCCGCACCGCGCAGGAAGCGGTGCACAGCGACCTGGAGACTTCGCGCTCGGTCTATAACTTCGTCAACGACCTGTGCGTGAAGTTGGGCGCCAGCCCGAACGATCTCGTGCCGTTCGACAAATATGCCGCAGCCGCCCAATCGCTGGTCCGCCCGGCGTCGGCCGCGCGCGCGCTGCAAAATGGCGCGTTGTACATTGAGCGGCCCGATAAGCTCGTGCAACTGATCGCGCGGCAAAAGGGGATGAGCCACCCGGTGATCGATGCAACCGTCGCGCTGGTGGACTCGCGGATCGCGGCCAATCGGAAGAAGGCGGCGCAATCCGCCGAGGCGCGATAAGCGCGCCGCCCGGCACGCGTTTCTGCGTTGCGCCTGCCGCTTGTCCCCGGCCAGCCGCAGCGGATCTCCTCTGGCTGCCGCAAGCGGCTGCACGCAACCTGGAGAACTAAGTCGCCGCATGGAAATTCGGCGGGCGGAGCGATCGCAGCGCTGGCCTCCGCCGGCGCGCTTGCCGCCTCAGACTCTACGCAGACTGACCGTCGTGAACGCCCGCGGCGTGAAGCAACCCGTCAATCTGGACGAAGGCGACGACGTCTGCTGCGGGGCGCCGGCTACCTGAATGATGCTCCGGCACCGTACTGGCGTGGCATCTATGACGGCCAGGGTCGAATGCTGGCCGTGACCATGCCGAACCCGCATCTTCCTGCGCGGCGGTCTCATATCGCTTGTCCCGGCCGGTTCCGCTGTGTTATCCTGAGGTTGCACT
>CAZTKA010000207.1:0-4081 GCA_964614015.1 uncultured Bordetella sp.
AGACGACGCTGCGGAACATCTTCACGGCGGCGGCGCGGCCGGTCTGGTCCGTGGACACGATCTCCATCCGCATGCCGAGCGGCGCGAAGATGCTTTCGAATTCGCGTGCGGCCGCGCCTCCGATCAGCAAGGGGACCTTGTGCAGATACGGCGGAATCGGGCCCATGACCGCGATTTCGACAAAGCGCGCCCCGTTGGCCCGCGCGGCAGCCGCGACCCGTTCCTTGGCTTTCGGAGAAATCGAATTGAGATCGCAGTAGAGGTGCCTGGCGGTCAGGTGCGGCGCGTTCTGCCCGGCGGCGGCGACAGCCTGATCCGCCGTCACCGCGGAAATGATGACATCGGCGGCGGCGGCCAGCTCGGCGGGGCTGTCGAGGAGCGTCACACCGCTCTCACGCGCGCGGGCCTGGATCCTTTCGCCCCGGCCCGGCGTGTGCGTGTGGAGGTCGTAGGCGCTGATGCATTCCACACCTTCGCCCTTCAGGCCCTTGGCGATGTGGTAGCCTGCTTCCCCGAAGCCGACGAATCCTAAGTGTTGTAAAGCGGGATGCTGCATCCTTTAGCGTTCCTCGATGTGCTTGAGTTTCAGAATAGCGCGAATCCTGGCGGCCTATCTCTCCCGCATCGCGAAAGCATACAGCGAATCCCCGGCGCCCACGACTACGTATTGGACGCCATCGAGTTCATACGTGATCGGGCCGTTGGTGAGGCTCGTGTGCAGGCCCGCGTGCCATAACGGCGTTCCGCTGGCCGCATCCAGCGCCACGAAATTTGCATTTGGATCGCCGGCAAACAATAGCCCGCCGGCGGTGCTCAGCAGGCCCGAGCGCACGCCCGCGCCGCCGCCCGGCCACTTGTGGCTCCACCGGATCTGGCCGGTCTTGTAGTCGATCGCCTGCAGCATCGCCTCCGAGTGGCCGCTGCGGTCGTTGCCGCCCCAGCCCTCGGGCTTGTCGCTGTCGTCGTAGAGGTAGTAAACGCTCCAGGCGCGCGCCGCGTTCACATAGAACAGTCCCGTCTGCGGGCTGAAGCTCGGCGGAGGCCAGTTCACCGCGCCGCCCTGATTGGGCGTCACCAGCACGCCGTCGGGCGCGGGGAATTTCGCGGGATTCGGAATGGGCTCGCCGCGCGCGTTGGTTCCCAGCGCCCAGTTCGTCTTAACGAATTCCGAACTCACGATGTGCTCTCCGGTCGCGCGGTCGAGCACGAAAAACCATCCGTTGCGGCTGGCTTGCGCCAGCAGTTTGCGCGGGCGCCCGTTCACTTCGCCATCGAACAGCACCGGCGTCTGCACGGCGTCCCAGTCGTGGGTGTCGTGCGGGGACGGCTGGAAATACCACACCAGCTTTCCCGTATCCGGATTCAGCGCAATGATGCACTCGGTGTACAGATTCGAGCCTTCGCGCCCTTGCCCCGCGATTACGGGCTGCGGGTTGCCGGTGCCGAAGTAAAGCAGGTTCAACTCGGGATCGTAGGTGCTGGGAACCCAGGTCATGCCGCCGCCGTGCATCATGGCCTCGACGCTCGGCCACGTGGAGGCTTCCGGCGTGCCCGGCTCGGGCCGCGCATACCAGCGCCATTCCAGCGCGCCGGTGGCCGCATTGTGCGATTCGATGTAGCCGGGGATGTCCAAGTCGTCGCCGCTGACGCCGGTGATCACGTGTTCCTTGACGACCACGGGCGCGGCGGAGGCGTAATAAAACTGCTCCAGGTCGCAAATCTCGGTATGCCACTTTTCCTTGCCATCGGCCATGTTCAGCGCCACCAGGTAACAGTCGGGCGTTTCGAAATACAGTGTGTCGCGCAGCACCGCCACGCCGCGGTTGCCGATGTGCCAGCCGCCCTTCGAGGGCCAGACGAAATGCCAGATCTCGCGCCCCGTACGCGCGTCCACGGCCCAGACATGATCGGGGATGGTGGTGTACAACACGCCGTTCACCAGGATCGGCGTGCCCTTGATGACCACCTGCGTCGCGCCGCCGCCGCCCTGCAGCGCGCGTCCCGGATTCGGCCGGTACACCCAGGCCAGCGACAGCGAATTGAGGTTCGAGGTGTTGATCTTCGAAAGCGTACTATAGCGGCGGCCCGAGTAGTCGCCGTTATACGTCGGCCAGGAGTCCGTGGGCGGCTGAATCAGTTTCCCGGGATCGAGATAAGCCTGGCCGCACGCAGCCGCTGCAGCGAGGGCAAAACAGAGAAGTTTCATCGAAGCGACTCCAGGTAGCGGACCACGTCATGGATGTCCTTGTCAGTGTAGACATCCAGCATCTGGTAGTGGGCGGTAAGCGGATCATTGAGTTCCACACGCAGGTTTGGCCCGCGCGTCCAGGCGCGGTGCCGCCCCTGCGCGTCGGTCAGGGACACGTTGAAATCGTCGATGCGGACCAGGTCCCCGGTGACGGGCTGGCCGCCCGCCGGCGTGACGGTGACCTGCACGGGTTTCGTGCGCCGCGGGAAAAGAAACCGTTGTTGCAGATCAACGGCATCCCGAAAGCGCCCGCCCACGCCCGCCAGGTCGCCGGTGGGGGAGTGGCACGTGTTGCACTTTCCGGCGCCGTTGAAATAGGCGCGCCCGGCCACCGCGTCGCCTGTGAGCACATTTGGCGGGCGGACGGGATTGCGGTTGCGCACGGTCGCTTCCACCTGCTCCTTCAGGAAGTGTGTGATGTCGGCGACCTGTGCCGGACTGAGATCCCGCTTGTGATCCGGCAGGCGCTGGAGCGCGGGCGCGATCTCATTGCCCAAACGGTCGCGCAGAACCAGCGGCGAGCGGATCAGGTCCGGGCCATCTTCCGTGCCTTTGGCGAGCGCGCCGTGGCAATTCACGCAGTATTGCGTGTAGACGGCTCGCCCGCGCTGCGCCGCGGCGGGGTCCACCTGCTGGCGCTCGTCGGGTCCGGCTTGCGCCAAGATCAATCCGGCGGTCCCGGCGGCTGTGGCTAAACATCGCATATCCGGATCGCCTTCTCCAGCGTCTGGATGGGATCGTGCCCCGGCGCGGGCGTGTACTCGTGCGTGACGAAGCCGCGGAAGCCTAGATCGGCGATCACCCTCATGAGGTAGCCGTAGTTGAGCTCCTGTGTTTCATCAATATCATTGCGTCCCGGATTGCCGCCCGTGTGGAAATGCGCGATCCACTGAATGTTTTCGCGAATCGTGCGCGCGATGTCGCCGTCCATGATCTGCGCGTGATAGATGTCGTACAGAATCTTGACGCGCGGCGAGTTCACGCGCTTGACCACGTCCACGCCCCAGCTCATATGATCAAACTGGTAGTCGCGGTGGTTCACCTTGCTGTTCAACAGCTCCATACAGATCGTCACGCCCTTGTCCTCGGCGTGCGCCTTGATCTTGTTCAGGAACGCGACCGAATTGTCCGCGCCCACGCGATCGTCCTGCCCCCGGCGGTTGCCGGAAAAGGTGATGATGTTGGGCACCCCGTTCGCGGCCGCCTCCTCGATGGCCGCATGCAGAGAGGCTTCGAGGCGCGCGTGATTCTCCACGCGGTTTAGGGCGTCCGGGATGGTTCCGCCCGGGCCCGGCGGATACATCGAGCACACCAGTCCGTATTTCTTGAGCGCCGGCCAGTCGCCAGGCTCCACCAGGTCGAAGCCCTGAATGCCCAGCCGGGCGGCCTCCCGGCACATGCCGTCGAAGCTCATCGTGTTGCCGCGGCCGAAAACGCCGCGCGTGACGCCCTGCTTGATGCGGCCCTTGAGTTTTGCGGGCTGAGCCTGCGCGAATACGGCCGGGGCGGCCAGGAGAGGAAGAAATTCTCTGCGGCGCATAATTGTGGATCGTATCACGAGGCGGCGCGGGATATAATGCCAGCCGGAGGCCAATGACGTGATACCTGTATTCCTTTCCCTGATGGCGCTGGCGAGTGTGTGCGCCGGGCAGAAAGTATCGACCGCGAATCTGTTGCAATTGGCGAAAACGCGCGCGCCCGGATTGGAACAGGCGCTGCGCGATACGCTCGGCGCGGAAAACATCCAGAAGGGCACGGCCGCCGCCGGCGAAATGGGCGAGTTCGTGTGGGCGGTCGCGGCCGAAAAAGGTCCGGCGCTCCAGATCAATCGCG
>CAZTKA010000208.1:0-4076 GCA_964614015.1 uncultured Bordetella sp.
GTCGCAGTTCTGGCGGAGCGTGGTCGCCGAGGTCGCCGAGCATTATCCCGACGTGCAGCTCGAGCACATGCTGGTGGACAACGCCGCCATGCAGATGGTGCTGCGCCCCACGCAGTTCGACGTGATGCTCACCGAGAACACGTTCGGCGATATCCTCAGTGACATAGGCGGGATTTTGGCCGGTTCCATCGGCATGCTCCCCTCGGCGTCGCTGGGCGAATCCAAGGGCCTGTATGAGCCGGTGCACGGCTCAGCCCCGGACATCGCCGGGCAGAACAAGGCCAACCCATTTGGAGCCATCGGCTCGGTCGCGGCGATGCTCGAATACACGTTCGGTCTGGTGAAGGAAGCGAACGCCGTGAATGAAGCGGTCGGCAAAGTGCTCGCCTCGGGCCGCGTGACCGCCGATCTGCGGCCGAGGGGCAAGCCCGCAACCACCGAGGAAGTTGGAAGGGCGGTGTGCGAAGCGTTATGAGCCAACCGCGAACCATCGTTGACAAAATCTGGGACAGCCACGTCGTCGCCGAAAAACCCGGCGCCCCCACGCTGCTCTACATCGACCTGCACCTGTGCCATGAAGTAACTTCGCCGCAGGCGTTCGAGGAATTGCGCCGCCGGGGACTGAAGGTCCGGCGTCCCGACCTGACCATCGCCACGATGGACCACAGCACGCCGACCACGCCCAAGGAGCTTCCGATTCTCGATCCGGTCGGCGCGGCGCAGCTTGCGCAGATGGAGAAAAATTGCGCTGAATTCGGCGTGAAGCTCTACAACCGCATGAGCGACCATCAGGGCATCGTGCACGTGATCGGTCCCGAGCAGGGCCTGACGCAGCCGGGCATGACCATCGTCTGCGGCGACAGCCACACGGCCACGCACGGGGCCTTCGGCGCGCTGGCCTTCGGCATCGGCACCAGCCAGGTCGGCCACGTGCTGGCCACGCAATGCCTGCTGCAAGCGAAATCGAAGACCTACGAGATTCGTGTCGATGGAGTCCTGAAACCGGGCGTGACCGCCAAGGACATCATTCTCGCCGTTATCGCCAACATTGGCATCGGGGGCGGAACCGGGTGTGTTTTTGAGTACACGGGCTCGACCATTCGCGCGCTCTCGATGGAAGAGCGCATGACCATCTGCAACATGTCGATCGAGGGCGGCGCGCGCGCCGGCCTGGTCGCTCCGGACGATACGACGTATCAGTACATGGCCGGGCGCGAGTTCGCGCCCAAGGGCGCCGATTGGGACGCAGCGCTGGCGCGCTGGCGAAAGCTGCCCACCGATGAGGGCGCCGAGTACTCGCACCGGCTGGTGATCGATGCGTCCGCCCTCGAACCGATGGTCACCTTCGGCACCAACCCCGGCATGGGCATTCCGATTTCCGCGCCGGTTCCCGATCCGGCCAGCGTTTCCGATCCCATCGAGAAATCCGACCTGATCAAGGCGCTAAAGTACATGGATCTCGAGCCGGGCAAGCCCCTCGCCGGCAAGTCCATCGACGTGGTCTTCATCGGAAGCTGCACGAATTCGCGCATCAGCGATCTTCGCGCCGCGGCCAGCATCCTCAAAGGCCGCAAGGTCAACCCAAGGGTGCGCATGCTGGTGGTACCGGGCTCGCAACAGGTGAAGAAGCAGGCCGAGGCCGAGGGTCTGGACAAGATCTTCCGCGAGGCGGGCGCCGAGTTCCGCGAGGCTGGCTGCTCGATGTGCCTGGCGATGAATGGCGATCAACTGGAACCTGGCCAGTACAGCGTTTCGACCAGCAATCGCAATTTCGAAGGGCGGCAGGGCAAGGGCGGGCGCACGATCCTGGCCAGCCCGCTGACCGCCGCCGCATCCGCCGTGACCGGCGTCGTCACCGACGTCAGGAGCCTGCAATGAAATTCACAAGCAAAACCGTGGTCCTGCCGATTGAGAACATCGACACGGACCAGATCATCCCGGCGAGGTACCTGAAAGCCGTCTCAAAGGAGGGCCTGGGAGACGGCTTGTTTTACGACTGGCGCTACACGCTGGACGGCAAGCTGAAACCCGAGTTTCCGCTGAACAAGCCCGAGGCCCAGGGCGCGCAGATCCTGGTGGCGGGCGATAACTTCGGCTGCGGCAGCTCGCGCGAGCATGCGCCGTGGGCGCTGACGCAGTACGGCTTCAAGGCGGTGATCAGCACATCCTTCGCCGACATCTTCCGCGGCAACGCGCTGAAGAACGGTCTGTTGCCGATTATCGTGCCTCCGGAGGCGCACAAGGAGCTGCTGGCCTCGCCGGGCGCGGTTCTGACGGTGGATCTCGCCGCCGAGACGCTGGTGCTGCCCGGCGGGCGCGCAGTGAAGTTCCCGATCGATCCGTTTTCGAAGCAGTGCATGATCGACGGCGTCGACGAGTTGGGCTACATGCTGCAACAGGAACCCGCCATCGCGGCCTATGAGGCTCGGCGAGTCTGGTCGGTTAATACGCTGGCCTAAGAGACTTGAAGAAATCGCGCAAAGGTGCGCCGCAAGAACATATTCAGAGTCTGGTTTCAGAAACTCTCGAAGAATTGCACCTGATGGAAAAAAGCACGATAAGCCGCCAAGGGCGTGTGGCGCGCGATGGGGAACAGATCGTCAAGAAGAGAATCGAAACGGGCAGACGGGTCATGTTCTGGCTTACTGATCAGTTAGGGTCTCTTATCGATCCGCCGTTCCAAGATCCCGAAGTCTTTCAGAAAGCGCTCCCACGCCGTGATCGGATACCCAAAAGGGTGCGTCTTCAATTCACATTGAAAGAGTGCTTGAGTCCACCTGACCGAAACTTCCAGTTTCAGTTCCGGATCCTTGGATGTCTGTAGCATAGCCAGCAAGCTCTCCTCGGGCGTACCGCACTCGCACTCGCGGCACAGGAGTTTTCGCATTGGCCCTATATCTCCTGATTTAAGGTACTCGTATCGATACCGTTCTCTCTCAACTGACAGTAATAGATGCTCCAGCAGGTAAGCCCGCACAGGCGCTAGCACGCCGGGCAGCCGCATGTGAAGCAGCGCGTCTACCTGCTCGTCCCCGCGCTGAAGGTTTCTAGCGGCGTTCTGCATGAAGGCTGCGTCTGGAACCCGGGGATCACGCTCGCACCTTGCTAGCGGCAGGTCCACGCATAATTCGAGCCACGGAGCATAGAAGATTTTGTCGACAACATCAGTGCCGTCCGGCATCCGAGTCTCGGAGACGGCCATTTCAAATGGGGCCATCGGCGTACCACCGGAGAGATAAGGTGATAGCCAAGCCACCTCGCGCATCTGAGCCACCGGGATGCGGGCGTCGTCAAAAATCAACTCGTAGGTCTCGTAAATCTGATCGAAGCTGAGCCGCTGCTGTTCCGCATAGCATGCGGAACCGATCGCTGCGATCAGAATGGCGCGGATCGTGTGCATCAAAGGTCGTCCCGTACGGCGTCGTCCACCAGCCCGTCCTCAAGCGGAGTCCCCTTCTGCGGGTTGACGCAGGGAACGTTGAAGTTGAGCGTAGGCCCATATCCAGGTTGGTTTCGCTGCACATGCAGATGCGGATTACTTTGACAACCAGAAGCGTCAAGATGACCGATCACGTCACCTGCGCGGACGACCTGACCTTGGCTTACCATGGGACTCACGTGATAGTAAGTGGTTAACCACCCACCTCCTCCTCTCATCCGGACGTAATTGCCGGCGTTGCGAGGCGCGTTAGGGGCATTTTTACAAGCAGGATAACCGTCCGCAGCCGGCCCGCGTCCTGACGGGGCAAGATCAACCACGCCATCTTCCATCGCTTTCACCTCGGTTCCGATGGCAGGGACAGTGCCGCCATCGTCAGCGTCCCCGTTCGCGCGTATGATGTCTAGCGCGCGATGAATTCCGCTGCCCCGAAGCGCATCGTACGCTGACGAAATCCAGCACGCCCACGGCAAGGGATTGCGGGGGTAGTTGTGTTCAATCGGAGTCAGCGAAAATCCAACGGTCGCCGGTACGCTGCTTGTGCCGTTCGGCGTCGAGACGGTCAGATTGCAGCTCTGGGGCGGCGCGGAACTGGCGACCGAAAACGACAAATTCACCTGGCGGGGCGCAGAGTAGG
>CAZTKA010000209.1:0-4021 GCA_964614015.1 uncultured Bordetella sp.
TGCACGGCGGCGACCTCAGGGGCGCCGCTGAGCACGGGCCCGCGGCCGAGGTCGATGCGCTGATGCCGCAGGTGGACGCCATTTGCCGGCAGAACGGAGCCTGGGAGATTCGCCTGGCGCAATCCGAGGCTGAGCGCGCGTTGGTGTGGAAAGGCCGCAAGGCGGCCTTCGCGGCCATGGGGCGCATTTCGCCGAATTACATCGTCCAGGACGGCGTGATTCCGCGTACGGCCCTGCCGGAAGTGCTCGACGCAATCGCTCGTATGAGCGAGGACGCCGGGCTGCGCGTTGCCAACGTCTTTCATGCCGGCGACGGCAATCTGCACCCGCTCGTGCTCTACGATCGCCGCATCGAAGGCCAGGAGAAGAAGGCCGAGCGCCTTTCCGAGCGCATTCTGGAACTGTGCATCGCCAAGGGCGGCTCGATCACGGGCGAACATGGCGTCGGCGAAGAGAAGAAGCATATGATGGCAAAGATGTTCGCCGAGCCGGATCTGGATACGATGCAGCGCGTGCGCTGCGCCTTCGATCCCCTGCTGCTTTCGAATCCGACTAAAGTGTTCCCCAAGCCGCGCCTGTGCGGCGAACAGCCAGGTGAATATAAGCCCCATCCGCTCGAGACGGCGGGGATTGCGGAGCGCTTCTGAGCCGGCGCGTCGAGCCATCTTCGGTCCGCGAACTGGCGGAAACGCTGAGGGAGGCGAACACCATAGGGGAAAGCGTGATCCCGCGCGGCAGCGGCACGAAGGCCGGCTGGGGAACGCAGCCGAAACGCGAAGACGTGATTCTTTCCACCGTGCGCTTGAATCGCGTGCTGGAACACGCCTGGGCCGACATGACGGCAACCGTTGAAGCCGGCTGCACGGTCGCGCACTTGCAGGAGGCTCTGGCTCAGCGCGGCCAGCGCCTGGCGGTCGATCCGCTGTGGCCGGACCGCGCGACCATCGGCGGCATTCTGGCCACCAACGACAGCGGTCCGTTGCGGCTGCGCTTCGGCAGTTTGCGCGACCTGATCATCGGCATCACCGTCGTGTTGCCGGATGGCACCATCGCCTCGAGCGGCGGCAAGGTGGTCAAGAACGTCGCGGGTTATGATTTGCCCAAGTTGATGACGGGCGCCCTGGGAACGCTCGGCGTGATTACGCAAGCCGTGTTCCGCCTGCACCCGCTACCGCGCGCCTCGCGCACGGTGTCGATCTTTCCCGCAAGCATCGGCGAGGCGCAGCGCATACTGCTCGCGATCCAGGACTCGCAGTTGGCGCACTCGGCGCTGCAGGTTCGCCTGGAATCGGGCACGCTGCCGGAGATCGATGTTTTGCTCGAAGGCACGGAAGCCGGCATCGGCGCGCAGGAGCAGGTGATCCGGCGCATCGCCGAGACGCATCCGGGCGATCCGGGCATGTGGCCGGCTCGGGAACAATTGTGGCCCGCCCCGCAGGGCCAGGCGATCGCGAAACTGAGCGTGCTACCCTCCGGCATCGCGAAGGCCGCAGCCGATATCGAGCGCGCCGCCACAGGCCCGTGGTGCGCGGTTTTTCAGGCCACCGGCATCGGCTGGATGCGCATGGAAGGCGATTGGCGCGCCTTGCGCGTGGCAGTCGAATTGAGCGAAGGATCGCTGGTGATGCTGACGCCTTCACCCATCGAAACCTGGGGCGTGGTGGGCGACGCCCTGCCGGTGATGCGCGCGCTGAAACGCCAGTTCGATCCAAACAACATTCTCAATCCGGGCCGCTTCGTGGGAGGCATCTGATGTCCAGCGCGTTCGACCAACACCATCCGCCGCCTCCCGGTCTGCTCAACCAGTGCGTTCACTGCGGTTTCTGCCTGTCCGCCTGCCCGACCTACGTTTTATGGGGCCAGGAGATGGACTCCCCCCGCGGCCGCATCTACCTGATGAAAATGGCGGCTGACGGCGCCTCCGGCATCACGCCGCAATGGGTGAAGCATTTTGACACGTGTCTGGGTTGCATGTCGTGCATGACGGCATGCCCTTCCGGAGTCGATTATGGCAAGCTGATCGAGGCCGCACGCGCGCAGATTGAACGCCATCATGAGCGGCCTGCCATGGAGCGCTTGTACCGCAAGATGATCCTCGGCCTTTTTCCGGATGTCGCGCGATTGAGGAGGATGCGCCCACTGCTCAGGTTCTACCAACGATCCGGGCTGCGAAAGATGGTGCGCGGCCTGAAGCTTCTGGATGTCCTTCCGGAACAGTTCTCCATTATGGAAGCGCTTCTGCCACCCCTGGGCGACGCGCAGGAGATCCCGCCCGTTACGCCCGCGCAAGGCGTGAAACGGAAGCGCGTGGGCCTGCTGCTGGGCTGCGTGCAGCGCGAATTTCTGCCGCACATCAACGCGGCCACCGTCCGCGTGCTGGCCGCCGAAGGCTGCGAAGTGGTGGCGCCCAGAGAACAAACCTGTTGCGGCGCGCTGCTGGCGCACGCGGGCGAAGAGGCTCCGGCTCTGGCGCTCGCCAAGAAAGTAATCGACGCTTTCGACCGAGCCGGCGTCGATGCGATTATCACGAACGCCGGCGGTTGCGGATCGAACGTGCGCGACTACGCCTGGCAGCTTCGCGACGATCCCGTCTATGCGGACCGCGCCCGGCGGTTTTCTGAAAAATGCCGCGACGTCGCCGAGTTCCTCGCCGAACTCGGCCCTCGCGCCATCCGCCACCCCGTGAAAATGCGCGTCGCCTATCACGATTCCTGCCACTTGCAGCACGCGCAGGAGGTGCGGACCCAGCCGCGCGAGCTGCTCGCGGCGATTCCCGGACTGGGGCTCGCGGACCTTCCCGAGGGCGCGCTGTGCTGCGGGTCGGCGGGTATCTTCAACCTGGTCCAGCCGGAGACCGCCCGCCAGCTCGCGGACCGGAAGGCAGATCATATCACGCGGCTCGCGCCGGGTGTCGTCGCCACGGGAAATGCAGGCTGCCTGTTGCAGATCGGTTCGGCTCTCGCCCGAAGAGGATCGCGCATCCGTGTGCTGCATACCGTCGAGTTGCTCGACGCTTCCATCCGTGGAGTGCGGCCTTGATCCAGCCTGATACAGTGGAGAAATGCGGCGTGGACTGTTTTACCTGACGCTGGCGGCCCTTTTCGCGGCATTCTCTCCGGAGGCCCGGGCGCACGGCGTCGAGGGCCGCGACGCCGATTTCCTCAAGGCTGTCTCTGGCCCGTATCCCGGGCCCTTCATGTACCTCGGCGCAAAGCACATGGTCACCGGCTACGACCACCTGTTGTTCCTCGTCGGCGTGATCTTCTTTCTCTATCGCATGCGCGACGTGGCCGTGTACGTCACCTGCTTTGCCGTCGGCCACAGCGTGACCCTGCTCACCGGCGTGCTCAGCGGGCTTCATGTGAACCCGTACCTGGTGGACGCCTTAATCGGCGTCTCGGTCATTTACAAGGCCTTCGATAATCTGGATGGATTCAAAACCGCGTTCGGCTGGCAGCCAAACCCGAAGCTGGCGGTGCTGGGATTTGGACTCATCCACGGCTTCGGCCTCGCCACCAAGCTCCAGGATTTCAAACTTTCGGACAACGGCCTGGTTGCCAACATGATTTCCTTCAACGTGGGCGTCGAGCTCGGCCAACTGGTCGCGCTCTCGATCATCTTGATGGTCATGATTCCATGGCGGCGCACGCAGGACTTTCTGCGGCACGCAAACCTGGCGAACGTACTGTTGATGACCGCCGGGTTCGTGCTGATGGGGTACCAGCTTGCCGGTTACTTCCTGGGGCCCGCTGCATGACGCCACAAACCCCCGAGCATCTCTCGCGCGGAGGAGTTCTGCTGCGCCTTGTGATCGCGGCAGCCGTGGGCGCGTTCATCGTCTTCGGCATCGTGCTGCCCGCCGAGTACCGCAAGGACCCTACCGGCTTCGGCCGCCTGACGGGGCTGTTGGAATTGACCAAGCCGCGCGTCACCGAACCTGCGCCCGAGGCCCCGGCCGCCGAAGAAACGCCGGAGCTCATCCCACCCGAAGATCCAAACTCGCTTTCGCCAGGGGCTCGCA
>CAZTKA010000210.1:0-4014 GCA_964614015.1 uncultured Bordetella sp.
CGAAGAGATCCGCCTGCTGGGCAACCTCGAAAACCGCAACGGAAAACTCTTGCAGATCGTGCTCGCCGGACAACCTGAGCTGGACCGCAAGCTCGACGCTCCGAACCTGCGGCAACTCAAGCAGCGCATCGTGCTGCGGACAACGCTTCAGCCGTTCACGCTGCGCGAAGCTGTCGAATACATTGCCAGCCGCCTGGCGCACGCCGGCATGCCGGAGCAGACGATCTTCTCCGAGGATCTGCTGGCCGAAATTCACTTGCGCACGCAGGGCATCCCGCGTGTGATCAACGCCGTCTGCGACAACCTGCTGCTGACGGCCTTCGCGAGTGAGACCAAGATCTGCACGCGCGCGATGCTCGACGAAGTCTGCGCGGACATGCGCCTGGAATGGCCGGGCAGCGGACGCCACCGCTCGCGGCTCCGGCAGGAAGAGGCGCTGGCGCGGTCGCCCTACGAAGTGTAACCACGTGTGTGACGGCCGATGCGGCCCTCGGTGCACCATCGGCGGTGAGCGTCACAAATCTTTCAATCGCCAGCATCCGGATGAGCCGCGGCAGGCAAGAATGCCTGCGCCGCGGCTCACTCACGCGGCTACACGGGCGTCATGTCCACAACCGCCGCCGGAGGTGTGTAGTACAAAAACCGCCCGCAGCTTTCGCAGAACATCGGTTTCTCCGCTTTGCGCAGGTCCTGGAAATACTGGGGGCGCAGCATGATCTGGCAGGCCGTGCAGCGCCCTTCGACCACTTCGGATACCACCATGTCGCTCCACTTCTTGCGAATGCGCGCGTAGGCCAGCGACATGGGCTGCGGAAGGCTGGCGAGAATCTGCTTGCGCTCGGCGGCCAGCTTCTCGAGCTCGGCTTTGTCGGCGGCGGTGCGCTCGCGGGCGCGCGCCGTTTCGGCCTCGACCACCTTCTGCTCCTGTTTCAGCGCCGCTTCGGCTTGCTTTACGTTGGCATCCAGCGGCTCCGCCTCGGCCATCAACTCCAGGATGTGGTCCTCGGCTTTGCGGATCTCCTTCTGCAGGTACTCGATTTCATTCTGGAAGGCGCGGTACTGCTCGTTGGTCTTGGCCGAAAGCATCTGGTCGCGCAGCTTGGAAATCTTCTGCTCGTGCACTTGATTGTCGCCTTCGAGCTTCTTGCGGTCGCGCTGATTGGCGGCGAGCGCGGCCTTGTCGGCCTCCAGTTTTCTGAGGTGCGCCTCGAGCGTCTTCTCGATCGCAGCGATGTGCCTCGGCAGCATGGCTACCTCTTTTTCAAGTTCGGCAATCCTTCGATCGAGCGTTTGCAACTGGAGTACCAGATGAACATCTGGATGCATGGAGTCTTGATTTTAGCATGCCCGCCGGGGGATGCTAAAAACAGTCTATGCATCATTTCGACAACATGCCCCCGGTTCCGCTGACGCTGGAAGGCTCGGCCGTTCTGCATCAGATGGCGCGCGTGAAGTGGCCG
Organism: uncultured Bordetella sp.; assembly: GCA_964614015.1. Taxonomy (GTDB): domain Bacteria; phylum Acidobacteriota; class Terriglobia; order Bryobacterales; family Bryobacteraceae; genus Palsa-187. The sequence continues at coordinate 1,461 of CAZTKA010000210.1, forward strand.
GGCTGGCGCGCGCTGGCCGCCGCCGAACGCGCCGCGATTCTGGAGGAAGCCTCCGCAGTGCTGGCCGCGCAGGAGAAGAACAACAGCGCGGCGTTTTCCATGCTGGGCCATAAAGGCGACCTGATGCTGATTCATTTCCGCCAGGACATGGATCAGTTGCTGGACACGCAGCACTGCCTCGCGCACTTGCGCCTGTGGGATCACCTGGAGCAGACCACATCGTACGTTTCCGTCGTCGAGCTCGGGCTCTACGAGTCGACGCTCAGGACCTACACGGCGCTGGCGGAAAAAGGCATCGAGCCGCATTCGCCCGAATGGAACGGCGAGATCGAACAGACGCTGGCGCGCCAGCGGGAGGCGATGCGTCCGCGCCTGTATCCGGAAATGCCGCCCGCCAGGTTTGTGTGCTTCTACCCGATGGACCGCCGCCGCGGAGAGGTGAAGAACTGGTATCAACTGCCTCTGCCGGAACGGCAGCGTCAGATGGGCGAGCACGGCCTGGTCGGCCGGCGCTATGCGGGCACGGTAAAGCAGATCATCACCGGATCGATCGGGTTCGACGACTGGGAATGGGGCGTGGACTTGTTCGCCGACGATCCGCTGGTCTTCAAGCATCTGATCTATGAGATGCGCTTCGACGAAGTGAGCGCGGTGTATGCGCAGTTCGGCTCGTTCTATGTGGGGCGGCGCCTGGACAGCGACGGCTTCCGCAAGCTGCTGACGGTGTGACGTGGATCCCGGGAGGGCGCCGGATGGACCGCTGGCGAAGACCGCCGGCCGGATGACGGCCTACTGCTTGTCGATTGACGCTCCGCGGAGTTCATGCCGCCCTCTCCAGCAACCTCCGGAACGGGCCAGTGAACGACCGCACCACCATGTCGATCTCGCCCAGCCCGAATAACTTCGCCGCGCCGTAATACACAGCGACACCCACCGGCAGCGACACGAGAACATCCGCAATGCGGGCGAGCTGCGAGACGCCGAGCCAACTGCGCACTCCGAAACTGCAAGCCGCCACCGCCACGGCCATCGCGGCCGAGGCAGTGACGATCCGGAACAGTTGCGCGCGCAGCGCGCGCCCGTGGATGCCGCCGATTCTCCTCCGCAGGACCACGGCCTGCACCAGGAATCCGAACAGCGCTACCGCCGATGTCGTCAACGCCAGACCCGCGATGCCCATGCCCACCCGGCCGACCATCGTGGCCGCCACCGCGTAATTCACCAGGATCGAGCCGAGGCTCACCAGCATCGGCGTGCGCGAATCGCCAAGAGCGTAAAACGCGGGCACCAGCACTTTCAGCGCGGCGTAGCCGCTCAGCCCGATGGCGTAGTAGGAGAGCGCCAGCGCGGTTTGCTGCGTATCGTAGACCTGGAATTTGCCGCCCTGGTAAATCGCCCCGATGATCGATTCGCCCAGCACCGCAAGCCCCACCGAAGACGGCAGCGTGAGCAAAAACACCATCCCCAGCGAGTTCGAGAGCGTGTGCCGGAACTCGTCCAGATTGCCCTCCGCCGCGCTGCGCGAAATCGAAGGCAGCGAGGCCGAAGCCATCGCGACTCCGAACAAGCCCAGGGGAAGCTGCATAAAACGGAACGCGTAGCCCAGCCAGCTTACGGGACCATCCAGTCCGCGCTGCGCGTCGGCGATGTTCGAGGCGAAATTCGTGTTCACCATCACGTTGATCTGCACAGCGGCGTTGCCCAGAATTGCGGGAACCATCAACGTCAGGATGCGTTTCAATCCCGGGTCCGACCAATCGAATGCAGGCCGGAAACGGAAGCCGAGGCGGTGCAGGCTTGGCAATTGATACACGAGCTGCAACAATCCCCCCAGCACGACGCCCACGGCCATGCCCTCGATCGGCGAAAGATTCAGCGAAGGCCCAAGCACAATGCCGAGCACCACGCCAAAGCCCACCGACCCGAGGTTGAAAAACGTGGAGGACATCGCGGGCACGCCGAACTTGTTGCACGCGTTCAGCACGCCCATGGCCTGAGCCGCCAGCGCCACCAGCAGCAGGAACGGGAACATGATGCGCGTCATCGCGACGGCCAGGTCGAACTTGCCCGGCACCGCGGCGAACCCCGGCGCCAGAAGCTGCACGAGCTGCGGCGCGAACAGCGTTCCGGCGGCGCACACGGTTCCCACCACGAGGATCAGCGCCGTCGCCACCAGATTCGCCAGGCGCGCGGCCTCTTGCTTGCTGCGCTGCGATAAATACTCGGTGAACGTGGGCACGAACGCGCTCGAAAGCGCGCCCTCGGCGAAAAGATCCCGCGTCAGGTTCGGAATGCGGAAGCCGAGCATGAAGGCGTCGAAGGCGAGGCTGGCGCCGAACAGGCGCGCCATCACCATCTCGCGCATCAGGCCCGAAATCCGGCTGGCCGCGACGGCGAGCGAAACGACTCCGGCCGAGCGCACCACGCTCTCCGACTGCGGCCGCCGCGTGGACGGATCACCGGCCGCCGGCTTGGCCGTATTGTTCAAAGAAGTGGGCAATCGTCATGATCCCCGCGTAGTAGTTGGCGATCGGATATTTTTCGTTGGGCGAGT
>CAZTKA010000211.1:0-4008 GCA_964614015.1 uncultured Bordetella sp.
CATCAACAAGGTGGGAGTGACGGTGTGGTCGTAGTTAAGGCGCAGCGTGTAGGAGCGGTCGAAATTTGCGATGGTCGTCGTGATTTCGTCTTTGAATCCCTCCGGGACACCGGGCGAACCGACGGCAGGGTACTGATCGGCAGTCCGGGTTCCGGACCAATAGAACGACATGCGAGCTTTCGCGCCGAAGGTCTGGTCGAGCTTCAGCGACGGAATCTCGGTCGTGCGGCGGCTCCGGAATCCTTTGTTGAAATTCTGTCCAGCCCGGGAAGCTGTCGGTCCCTGCGGCAATTCGATGTACTTGTTCTGAATCGTCGAGGAGACCGAATCGAAGCGGATAGGCGCGATGGTGTTGCTGGCGAACGCATCGCGGACCAGGATCGTGCTGCCGGAGAATCCCATGCCGACGCAGGTGGGCGTGTAGGAAACTGTCGCGGCGCAAACCACGGGGCGTTGTGTTGCCGGATCGTAGATCTGGCCCGTTTGAGCTGTTCGGCCCAGCGGATCGATGTAGGCGCCGGAAGCCGTCGCCAACGTGAACCCGCCGGACCGGCCTGGCAGGGCGCTGAAATCCCCGTTGCGGTATTCAAGCGTGGGCACGGTGGCGATCGAACTCTCAATAAACCGCTTTTCCAGAAACTGTTCCCAGTTGAAAAAGAAAAATGTCCTGTCTTTGCCGTTGTAAACTTTCGGAACTTGGATGGGGCCGCCCAGCGCGATGCCGTAGTCGTGGCGGCGTGCCTGGTCGAGAATGCCGGTAAACGGCTGGCGCGCATTGAGCGCATGATTGACGAAATACTCGTACAAGCTGCCGTGATAGGCGTTGCCGCCCGAGCGCATCGTTGCATTGAACAGTCCGCCGCCAACGGCCCCGTATTCTGCGGCAAAGTTGCTGGTCTGCACCGCCACTTCCTGAATCGCTTCGGCGCTCGGTTGCACTTCCATGGTAAACACCGCCAGCGTTCCGTTATTGCCCGCATCCATCCCCTCGACGCGGTAGGAAGCAGTGTTGGCCGGAGCGCCGTTGACCACCAGGTTGGGCGTGCCGCCGAACACTCCGCCGACGCTGAATTGCGCGCCGGGCACCAGGATCGACAAAGCCCAAGGATTCCGCACACCCGCCGCTGACGCCTGGCTCGGGCCTACTCCCAGAATCGGGAGCTGGTTCAACTGCGCCACCGTGACGTTTTGGGCAACTTCGCCGCTTTCCGTCTTTAACAGAGGAGTCTCCGCCGTGATGGTGACCGATTCGGTAGCCGCACCCACTTCGAGGGCGATATCGATGCGGGCCACCTGTGTCGGCGCAATCGTCAGATTCTCGCGCACGTACCGCTTGAAACCCATCACTTCTACTGTGATTTCATAGGAGCCGGCGGGCACCTGCGCAATCGTGTAGTTCCCGGTGGCGGTTGACTGTGCCGAGAAAAGTTGTCCCGTGGCCAGGTTACGAGCTTCAATCGGTGCGTTGGAAATCACCGCACCCGTCGGATCCATCACTGTGCCGGTGAACGTGCCGCGGTCGGTTTGAGGAAATGCCAGACCGGCAAGAATCAATGTGAGAAAAAAAAGCTGCAAGAAGCGCATAAATCCCCCTCTGGTTTCCGTTACGCGAAGTGCAGGCCTTTCAGCATCCCAGGCAGTATATAGCGGCGTCAAGCAGAGGTCAACCGGCACTAACCGATTTCCTGCCGGGCCCTTTTATCCCGGCCTCGTCGGGAACCTCGGGTGTCCCGGCCCCGGGAATCCGAACGGTCTGGATCCTCCTCGGAAAGCCTTCCGGGCCAGCGCGTCTATACCGCGGCCGTGGCGTGCTGCGGCTCGGCGGCGGCCTCCGCCGGAGCGTCGAAGCGAACGCTCGCCAGCGTGGACAACCCGGGTTCCTGCATGGTGACGCCGTAGAGCACCTGTGCAGCTTCCATCGTCCGCTTGGCATGCGTAATCACGATGAACTGTGTGTCGTGCGACATCTCTTTCAACAGCCGCGTGAGACGCTGAATGTTGGGCTCGTCGAGCGGGGCATCCACTTCGTCCAGAATGCAAAACGGACTTGGCGCATAGCGGAAGATCGCCATCAGCAGCGCCATGGCCGTCAGCGACTTCTCGCCGCCGGAAAGCAGCGCGATGTTTTGCAGTTTCTTTCCCGGAGGCGACGCCATGATGTCGATGCCGCTATCGGCGAGATTCGTCTCATCGGTCAAGCGCAATTCGCCCTGGCCTCCGCCGAACAGTGTGCGGAAAATATGGCGGAAGTGTTCGTTGATGGCATCGAAGGCTTCCTTGAAGCGGCGGCGCGATTCGGCGTCCAGCTCCTGAATCGCCTTCTCCGTGTCGCGGATCGAATCGAGCAAATCCTGCCGTTGCGTGTTCAGGAAGTCATAGCGCTGCTGGGCTTCCTGGAATTCTTCGAGCGCTTGCGGGTTCACCGGCCCCAGAGCTTCGATCCGCGTACGCACTTCGTTGCACTTCTGTTCGGCGTCGGCGAGGCTGGCTTGGTCGGGCGTCTCCTCGGTCCACATGGCGGCGACTTCGGCTGCGGGCATGTTCAAATCCCGCCGGCTGGTGTCGTCCAGATACTTCAGATCGGCTTGCTTCCGGACCAGCTCCAGCTCGAGGGCGCTGCGGCGTTCCTGCGCGGCCTGGGATGCCATCCGCAGGCTCCGCAGCGATTCCTCCAGTGCGGCCAGCGCGGCCCGGCCTTCCGATTCGGCTGCCGCCAGTTGCTCGACCTCCGCCGCCACGGCGGCGCTCTGATCCGCGATCGCGCCCGCCTTGCGATCCTGCTCGATGTTGTCCGCCAGCAGGCGCGCCCTGTCCACTCCCAGACGTTCCAGCTCGCGGCCCAGCTCCTCACGCCGCGCCACAGTCGCCCGAATCTGCGATTCGAGGCGCGCCGCGGCGGTCTGTTCGGCCCGCTGGCGCTCCTCGAGGCCCACCAACTGCGCACGCAATGCCGCGTGCTCTTCGCCGGCGGCGGACTGGGCTTGCAGGTCTTCGAACTCCGCGCGCGCGATCTCCAGCGCCTTTTCCTGTTCGAAGCGCTCTTGCTCGCGTTGGGCCACGGCGGCCTGGCTGCGTTCCCGCTCGGTGAAGGAGCGTTCGCCTTCGTGCTTCAAGCGTTCCAGCTCCAGCCGGGCCACCGACAGCCGCGATCCGGCCCGCGCGCTTTCTTCGGCCAGCTTACGCTGCTCGTGATCGAGCGCCAGGGCGACTTTCTCGTGCGTCTGCTGCAGGCCGCGCACGTGCTCGAGCTCCTCGGCCAGAGCCGCCGCCTGGCGCTCCTGGTCTTCGAGCGCGGAGGTGATCGCCTCCAGCTCGCGCTCCTGCGCCTCGGCCAGCGAATTCAGTTCGCGGAGTTCTCGCTTCAACGCCAGGGGTCCGCCCGCCGACTTCCGGCCACCGCTGGCCGTCGCGCCATGATATGCGGTGCCGTCGGGCAACAGGAAATGGCAGTCCGGATACGCCGCCGCCAGCCGTTCCGCGTCGCTGTGCTCCCGCACCAGGAAGCACGAGGCCAACTTGGGCAACTCAAACCCGCCGCTCACTCTCACCACGCCGCGCAATCGCCCCTCGATGCCCGTTTCGCCGTCGCCGGGCAGGCCCATTCTGAAGTCTGAAGTCTGAAGTCTGAAGTCTGGCACGAGGAACGTGGCCCGGCCATCGCCTTCGGCGCGCATCAGCTCGATGCCGTGCCGGGCCTCGTCCCATCCCCCCACCACCACGTACTCCAGCTCTTCGTGAAGAAACGCCTCGCACGCCTTTTCCCAGGCCGGATCCGTGACTTCGATGAAATCGGCCAGCACGCCGTGCGGTTGCAGTCCTTCGGCCTGCCCGCGATCGACCGCCGTGAAAAAGCGCTTGACGGCTTCGGTCGTGTAGGCGCGATGCGAGAGAATCTCGCCCAGCGAGTCGCGGCGGGCTTTTTGCCGCGAAACCATCGCGCGCGTCTCCTCCAGCTTTTGCCGCGACGCCAGAATGGGGGCGCGGCGCTCCTGCAATTCCTGCTCGACA
>CAZTKA010000212.1:0-3992 GCA_964614015.1 uncultured Bordetella sp.
CGCAGTGGCCCTGGCGCAGATCCGTTAACCCGAAGCTCGATCCCTGCGCCGCGATGACGATGTGCGCGCTTGCCAGCAACGCCACGCCCGCCGAGAACGTCACGCCGTGCACCGCGGCGACCACGGGCTTCTCGGCGCGTTTGCCGAGCAGGAAAAATTCTTCGGGCAGCACCGCGCCCTGTTCCGTGCCGGCGCAGAAGGCGTCGCCTTCGGCCTCCAGCAATACCGCGCCGGTTTGCTCGCCACTGGCGCCCGAGGTCAACTCCCACAACAGCTCGCCGGCCAGTGCGGCGTTTAACATGTTGCGCGCCGCGGGCGAGACCAGCTTCACGCGCCGCACCCGCCCATCCTGTTCGACGCGCAGGCTCACCTCAGCAGCTCCAGCGGCAGGTGATTGCCTCCGCGGTGCGCGCATGCCGCTTCGAAAGCGAACGCCAGCACCCGCCGCGTCTCCAGAGGATCGATCAGCGCATCCACGTGCCCGCGCGCCGCCGCGTAGCGAGCATCCAGCCAGCGCTCATAGTCCGCTCTGGTCTGCGCGATGCGCTGCTCGAGCTCGGGAGGAATGGGCTTGCCTTCGGCTCTGTACTGGTCGAGCTCCGGGCCATGCACGGCCTGCACCGCCGCGTCGCCCTCCATCACGCCGATCCGCGCGGTGGGCCACGCGAAGGTGAAGGTGGGATCAAAGCCCTGCCCCGCCATGGCGTAGTAACCGGCGCCCGAGGCATGATTTAGTGTCAGGATAATCTTCGGCACCGTGGCGCACGCCATCGCCTCCACCATCTCGGCTCCCGCGCGAATGATGCCCGCGCTCTCGGCTTCGATCCCCACCATGAAGCCGGAAACATCCTGGAAGTAAAGGAGCGGCAGCCTCTGCCGTTCCGCGGTGTCGACGAAATAAGCCACCTTGCGGGCCGACTCCGGATAGACGATCCCGCCGATCCTCGGACCGGAGGCCGTCTTCAAAAACCCGCGCCGGTTGGCGATCACGCCGATCGCGCGGCCTTGCAGACGCGCCGTGGCGCACAACATTTCGGGAGCGTGTTGCGGCTGAAACTCCAGGTAATCCTCAGCGTCCACGATACGCTTGACGATCTCCTCCACCGGATAGGGCAGGCGGTGGTCGGCAGGCAGCAAGGTATACAGATCCTCGGTTGCGTGTGGAGGGCGCTCTTCAGCGCGCAGGCCGCTTTCAGCCGGTCTGTCCAAGGCCCGCACTTTTTGGCGCAGCAACGCCAGACACGCCCGGTCATCTTTCACCGCGTAGTGGGCCACGCCGCTCACTTCGGTGTGCAGCTTGGCTCCGCCGAGCGACTCGGCCTCCACCACCTGCCCCACCGCGCCCCTTACCAGGTTCGGCCCGCCGAGCCCCATGAAACTGGTGCCTTCGACCATGATGATCACGTCGGAAAGGGCGGGAAGGTACGCTCCGCCGGCGATGCACATGCCCATTACCGCTGCGATTTGCGGAATCCGCAGCCTCCCGCGCATCAGGCTGTTGTAATAAAAAATGCGCGCCGCGCCGTACTGGCCCGGAAAGATGGCGTCCTGATACGGCAGGTTCACCCCCGCCGAGTCGACCAGGTAAACGATCGGCAGCCGGTTTCGCATCGCGATTTCCTGCGCGCGCAGAATTTTGTGGATCGTCTCCGGCCACCACGCCCCCGCTTTCACCGTCGCGTCGTTGGCGACGATGACCACCGGACGCCCCTCGACGCGTCCTACGCCCGTCACGACGCCGGCCGCGGGAGCCTGCCCGTCGTACTTGTCGTAGGCGACCAGCAGCCCGATTTCCAGAAAAAAGCTGCCGGGATCGATGAGCGCCGCGATCCGCTCGCGCGCGGTCAGCTTCCCGCCGGCATGTTGCCTCTCGATTTTCCTCGGCCCGCCGCCGGCCTTCAGCTTGTCTTCGAGCTCCTGAAGCGCAGCGACCAGCGCGCGCATGTGTTCGGCGGGAGTCGCATTCACGTGTCTATGATAAATGACCGCCGCGAATGAACGCGAATGAACCCCCATGCGGCTTGCGTTCGCTGAACACGCCGTAGTTCGGCTACACTAGCCTATGTTCCCGGAAGGAGGCCCATGCGAAACGATCCTGTTTTGAGCCGCCGCCAGGCGCTCGGTTTCCTTGGGATGCTGGCTCCGCGGCTCCTCCATGCACAGGCGGCGCGGCTGGAATTCGCCGCGATCGACCACGTCGAGTTCTACGTCTCCGACGTGGACAAATCGCGCGATTTCTTCGTGCGCCTCTTCGGCAACACGGTTCTGAAGAATGCCGCCGGCTCGAAGAAGTACATCCGGCTCGGCGCGGCCTACATCGCCTTCGAGCGCCCGCGCACGGCGGACGGCGAGATCGCGGTGGACCACTTTTCCTGCGCCATCCGCAACCTCGACATGGCCCGGCTCCACGCGCATCTGGAAGCCCGCGGCATCCCCTACCGCGATTATCCCAGCGGCCGCGATACCGCCGTGACCGATCCCGACGGCACGCGCACGCAGCTTTCGCCCGAAAACGGCTGGAGTTTCCTGGCGCCTCCCAACTTCACGCCCGATCCTGTAACACTGAAGGACGAGCCGGTCTTCCGCCCCACCGGCATCGAACACGTTCTGTTGCACGTCACCGACCCGGAGCGCTCGGCGGCGTTCTACGAAAAAATCTTCGGACCGGTTTCGGCGCGCAACAACAACCGCATCTGGTTTCAGGTGGGCCGGTCGCGTGTGGGCCTGCTGAAAACTCCCGCGGGTCAGAAGGCCGGCGTGAATCATTACTGCGTGTCCGCCGAGGCGTTCCACTACGACGCAGTGGTCGGGCGGCTTCAGGCGATGGGCGCGAAGGTCGAACCTGCCGAGATCGCCGGAGCTCCATCGTTTCGCGATCCGGATGGAGCGCTGGTGCAGGTGATGGGCCCGCGAGCGTAGGATCAGCAATCCGCCTCCACCGCCGAAACCGCCGTCGTTCCGGGAGCCTTAAAAACTCAAACGGCTGCCGACCGCGATCGCATATTCGATGGCCGCGCCGCCGTTGAGTTCCAGCACATACTGCGCGTTCTGGTGGCCGCCGTAATTGGGGCATTCCTCCGGATTCGAGGAAGGGCAGGGCGGCGTATGCAACGAAATCTCGACCACCTGCCGGTTTTTGTTCATCCAGATGATGTCGAGCGGTACTTTGCAGTTGAACATCCAGTATGGATATCTGCCTTCGGTCTCATGGACAAACAGCATGCCGCGATCCTTGGGCAGAGCGTCGCGGAACATCATGCCGCGCGATCTGGTTTCCGGCGTGCGCATCGTCTCCGCCATGATTTTCCTGCCGCTGGGCAAAGTCACGATGGTGGCGTTCAGATCCTCCACGCGGGTGGAGGAGCCGCAGGCGGCCCAAAGCAGCGGAGCCGCGAGGATGAGCCGGCGGAACATCACCTAAAATGGTACCTGATTGGCTTCCCTCCTCAGACACCTTCGCCTCACGCTTGAAATGATTAAATTCGAGCACTCCGTCTTTGCGCTGCCGTTCGCCCTTACCGGAGCCTTGCTTGCCTGGCAGGACGCGGGATTCCCGCGCCACGGCTTGGCCCGCAAATTCCTGTGGATCGTGGTGGCCATGGTGGCGGCGCGCTCGGCGGCAATGGCCTTCAACCGCCTACTGGATGCCGATATCGATGCGCGTAATCCGCGCACAAGGATGCGGCACCTGCCGGCCGGGCTGCTTTCGCGGCGCTTCGCCTGGGGCTTCATCGTGCTGTGGGCCGTGGTGTTCTTCATTGCCGCCGGGATGTTGAACAACCTGTGCTTGCGCCTGGCGCCGGTGGCCCTGGGCGTCGTGATGACCTATTCGTATATGAAGCGCGTCACTTCGCTTTCCCACCTGGTGCTGGGATTTTCACTCGGCATCGCGCCGGCCGCGGCCTGGATCGCCATGCGCGGCGCGCTCGATGCGCGCATCCTGTGGCTGACGGCGGCGGTGACGCTGTGGACCGCCGTCTTCGACATCATCT
>CAZTKA010000213.1:0-3871 GCA_964614015.1 uncultured Bordetella sp.
ACGTAGCCGCCAGCGATCGTGATCGATTCGGTCTTGCCGCTCACAGTGAGCTTCAGTTTTCCCGCGCCCAGCTCGCTCAACAGCGCCCCGTGCCTGAGCAGGATACCCATGTAGAACGCCTGCTCCAAAATCTCGTCGTGCTTGCCCTCGACGACCTCCTTGAAGCTGCGCACGGATCCTCATGGGCGCACCCACGGTTCTATCGATAAATGGATAAATGGAGGTATTGACATTTTTAACGGGGGCGGGGTAATATCCTTGTGTCACGGGATAAGTCGTGGGTGCAGTCATGGACCATCATGATCGGTACCACAGCATTGGGTTGAGTTCATTCCGCTGACCATCCCGCGTGAGAAGAAGGATCTTGTGCGGTTCAGAACAAAAATTCAGGACTGGTTTGTCTTAGCAATTTTCTTGAGTTTTGGCCTCGGCCTTTCTGAACTGGCTCAAGCCGGCGGTGATCCACCGTCGATGTGTGAGCAATTCGATTCGTGTATTGCCGTTCACGGCGGCCAAATGCACTGCGATTGCTGTAGGCTCGCCTACGACTGTTGTCTGGAACAAGGTATCGGAGCAGACCTGTGCATGTTCGGCTTCACGGGATGCATTCAGTACATCTGCGGATGGTAAGGTTCGATCCGGAGGATTCCCAATGCTGAATCGAATCGAACGGGCCCTGAGGTTGCTCGCGTACTCCGGCGTGTTCGTTGTCTGCGTCGTGCAAGTTTGGAACTGGGCTAGTACGCGTTTCGTAGCACCACGTTCAGCTGCTCAGCGGACCAGCAACCTTCGAGGAGCACGCGTAGAGTTGGACCGGTCGGTGTTGGGCACCGGGCGTTCATTGATTTTTCTACTCTCCACTACTTGCCCCTACTGCGCAGCAAGTGCGCCCTTCTATGAGAAACTAACCACTGAGAAAGGGAGGAGGAGTGAAGATCGTGTCAGGCTCATCGCGTACTTCGTCGAGGAAAAGGCGCTCGCCGAAAAGTACGCCTCGGAAAAGCTTCACGCATCGTTTGACACGATCGTTCAAGGGCTTCCGATCGCAGGCGTAGCCGGAACGCCCACGTTGTTGCTTGTGAACGCTCGTGGCGAAGTCGAACGAGCGTGGGTTGGCTTGTTGGATAAGGCTGAAGAGGAAGAAGTTGTGAGGGAAGTGCTTGCAGCCAACCGAGCCGGGTAGACAGCTCATGATGTTTTTTAATCCGGAGAGAGCACCGCGTTTCTCTATTCTGGTGCAAATCGGCATCAACGTATGCATGTTTGGCCAAGCTCCCGACAGGCCACCTGAGTTGCCTCCCGTTGATTCCGGGGTCTCCCTTCGTCTCCAGGGTAGGGTCGAGGCTTCGGGCACGAACCAACCGTTGGCGGGTGTGCGCGTGACGTTGGGGGATTCGCAGACAACCACCGATCAGCGCGGCGAATTTTCCTTCCCCAATCTCGCACCCGGCTCTTATTCGATCCGTGCGGAAGCAGCGGGCTATCTCGCCGCGGGAAAGCGCATCGTGATATTGCCCTTCATGGTCCCGGAGCCGGTCGTCATCCGCGTATCCAAGGCGGCAACCATCGAAGGCGTGGTTGAGGATCCAGACGGGAACCCGTTGGCCGGCGCGGCCGTTGGATTAGTGCATTTCTTGACCCCCACGGCGGTCACCGTCGTTGGACCCCTGGCCACCACGGATCCCGAGGGACGCTTCCGGATTGAGAACATCGCCGCGGGCTCGTATTACCTGCGCGCATCAGCCACCACGCCGTCCGTCAACGGACAACGTCCCACGCAGCCGCTGCAACGTTTGCGGGACGTCTACTACCCAAGGGCGGCGGATTTCGGCGGCGCCGCGGCGATCTCCGTCATCTCTGGCGCCACAATACCGGGCCTGCGCCTGCGGCTACTTCCGCCCGAGGGATATCGCATCAGCGGACGCGTCGCCGGGGCTTCCGGACGGCAGGATCTCATGGTGCAACTCAACGAAACGATCGCGCCCGGCAGCGCAGCGCAGATGGACTTCAACATCTTGCTGAACAAGACTCCGAAAGGCTCCGTCGATGCTGACGGCACGTTCGCGATCGATGGGGTGCCGCCCGGCTACTACAATGCGGATGTCGTCGCCGGCATAAGTCCCTTGACTAAACTCCCGGTCGTCGTGACCGATCGTGATCTGGAAGGCGTGATCCTCTCCGCCACTCCGGGCGAGCGGTTGACGGGGCGGATCGTCGATCCGGCTGCACGTCTGAGAGCGGGAACAACTCTTTACCTGGAAGGGGCCAATCGAGAAGGCAAGGTCTTCTTGACGTACTCTTCGGAGACCGGGGAATTCAGCTTCAATGATGTGACGCCAGGAAGGTACCGGTTCGGCCTGATGGCCAGTTCGGGGGTCGCGGTCAACAAAGTCGAGATCGCCGGAAGGTCCGCCGAGGGTCGGGTCTTTGAAGTCCATGCTCCGGCCAGCGAGCACCTGACTGTCACCCTAGGCGCGGGTAGCACGATTTCCGGAAGCCTGGAAGGACTCATCGCTGCCGGCAGCCCCACCGCTGCTACGGCGACCGCAACTTCGACGCCTATCGATGCGGTGCTCGGGGTGGGCCAAGTCCATTCATCCGCCGTCAGCACGGACGGCACGTTTTCCTTCAAGAACATGTCGCCGGGCAGGTATCGCGTATGCGCATGGCGCGAAGAAAAGCCGGAATTGAGGCCTCTCCTGGAATCACCGAGCCACCAACGGCAGCTTGATCAGGTCTGTTCCACTGTGACGCTTCCCATCGATGGTGCAGCGCAAGTGCGCGTGCGTCCGATTTCGATCAGCGAATTTCGCTAACGTTCTGAGCGACTCCACGCGATCCGCGACACGGGCGCCATGCCCGCGTGTTCGTGAATCCGCCTTATCGGGGCGCCAGAGCGTGCTGGGCGGCTGCTGGACTTCAGGATCATCACGTATTGGAAACCGAGGTCCCGTCTCGGATCACGGTGGCGTTCCATGGCTCCGGTGGAACGTTCGTTCCGAAGACGCTTCGAAGCATCTTGGAGGAACAGGCGTATGGCACTGAGGAGGACCCGCGGCGGTGCGGGCTCCTGCGGTAAGGATCTTACCCCAGGGAATCCGCGAGCACCCGCACCTTATCGTCCCGCACCTCGACGTACCCGCCCGTGACATTGAAGGATTCCACCCTGCCGCTCACGGTGAGCTTCAGCTCCCCCGCGCCCAGCTCGCTCAATAGAGCCGCGTGGCCGGGCAGGATGCCCATGTAGCCGTCCTTGCCGGGAATCTCGGCGTAGTCGGCTTCCTTCTCAAAAACCAGCTTCTCCGGCGTCGTGATCTGGACTTGAAGCGCCACGGGATCAACCCTTCTTCTTCATCTCTTCCCAGGTCTCAAGCACATCGTCGATGGAGCCCTGCATGTAGAACGCCTGTTCCGGAATCTCGTCGTGCTTGCCTTCGACCACTTCCTTGAAGCTGCGCACCGTGTCGGCCACCTTCACGTACTTGCCCTTGCGGCCGGTGAAGGCCTCGGCCACGTTAAACGGCTGGGAAAGGAAGCGCTGGATCTTGCGCGCGCGCGCCACGGTGGCCTTGTCTTCGTCCGACAATTCGTCGACGCCCAGAATCGCGATGATGTCTTGCAGGTCTTTGTAGCGCTGTAGGATCTGCTTGACCTGCTGGGCGGTGTTGTAGTGCTCCTCGCCGATGATGCGCGGATCGAGAATACGGGAAGTCGATGCCAGCGGATCGACCGCCGGATAAATGCCCAGCTCCGAAATCGAACGGGACAGATTCGTGGTCGCGTCCAGGTGCGCGAACGTCGTCGCCGGCGCCGGATCGGTGTAGTCGTCGGCGGGCACATAAATCGCCTGCACCGACGTGATGGAACCGCT
>CAZTKA010000214.1:0-2495 GCA_964614015.1 uncultured Bordetella sp.
TCCAGATGCCACAGTTGGCGGGCCAGCCGAAATACCGTCCGGACTCGTGCCGGACGGTGATGTGGGTGGGGTCCTTGACCGTAGCTTGGCAGGCGGCCGGATGCGGCGATGCCGCCAACCATAGCGCGGCCGCCAGCAGCCGCCCGACCGAGCCGATTCTTTGCGCTTGTATCACGACTGATTACTCCTGACGACGGGATCGCCGAGGGTGTTCGTTCTTAAAACTTACTCTCTGAGGTTCGCGGCGCTTCGTTCAAACCGCTTGCGGAGTGCCCCAGTGCTTGCGGTATTCGCGGCCTGCCAGACGGTTGGCTTCCGGGTCCCCCCGGATGGATTGCGTCTGGGCGTCGAAGCGCACCGTACGCCCGGTGCGCGCCACAATGTTGGCCAGATGCGAATGCACGGATGAGATGTGCCCCTGCTCGATTTCGGCGGCGGGCGCCTTTCGGCTCCGGACGCATTCCAGGAAATTGCGATGGTGCCAGCCCTGATCTTCCTGGTCATACTCTTGGGCGATGAGTTGATGGTCTTTGTCGTAGGCTCTGAAACCATACTCCCATTGGCCGTCTTTGCCGCGCCAGCGCCCGATATGGATCACTCCTTCGCTGCCGTAAACCGCCACGCCGTTTTCCTGACCTTCCATGCCGTAGGGGTTCCAGATACGCATCTCGAAGATCAGCACCTTGTCGGGGTAGTTGAAGGTCACATTCATGGTGTCGGGCGTCTGCTGGTCGTCGTCAAAGAACAACTTACGGCCCATACCCGACGCTTCCAGCGGATAATCGACGCCCAGCGCCCAGCGGGCCAAATCCATTTGATGGACGCCGTCGTTGCCCGCATCGCCGGTTCCGAAATTCCAGTGCCAGTGCCAGTTGTAGTGGAAGCGGTTCTCGTTGAACGGCAGCCAGGGCGCCGGACCCACCCAGGTGTCGTAGTCCACTCCGGCAGGCGCGGGTGAATCGGGTTTGCGGCCGATGTTTTTCCGCAGTTGTACATCCCAGGCCTTGGCGGCCAGCAAGCGCCCGATCTTACCGGATTTGGCGAACTCAATGGCGTGGATGTGCGACGGGCGGCTGCGGTACATCGTGCCGTGCTGAACAATCCGCTTGTACTTGCGCGCCGCCTGGACCATCCACCATCCTTCCCGGATGTTGTGAGACGCCGGCTTCTCGACGTAAACGTCTTTACCCGCCTGGCAGGCCAGGATCGTGGCGGGCGCGTGCCAGTGGTCCGGCGTGGCGACCACGACGGCGTCCACCGAGCGGTCGTCGAGCACGCGCCGGAGATCCCCCAACAGAGGCGGGCGCTTGCCGGTCCTCTCCTCTACCGCCTTGGCGGCGTTGGCGTAGACCCGTTCGTCTACATCGCACAAGGCGGCGATCCGAACGTCGGGCTGGGCGGCGAACCGGCCGGCCAGCCAACGCCCTTGTCCCCGCACGCCGATCACGGCCAGATTCACCCGGTCGGACGGAGCGGCCCCGGCCACGAAGGCGCTGGCGCCCGTGGCCATAGTCTGAAAAAAGTGACGGCGATTCATGTAAGCTCCCCGCAATTCATCCCGGCAAAACTCCGCAGGCCCGTAGCAGCGTCTCCTGGGCTAGCAGTTCCTCTTGCGGCGACACAGCCAGGCCTTTCTCGCCGCGAATGGCGGCGGCAAAGTCCACGAAATCTTCCTTAAAACGCGCGTACGGCGGCAAGCCGACCTTCTGCGGCCCCGGTTCGTAGGGACCGGCCGCTTTCGCTAAATCGATCACCAACTCCGGCTCCTCCACCGGGCGGAGGACAGCGGTTCCGTTCGTACCCTGAATCTCAAGCGCCCGGTGAGCAGCGGCGTTCGGCTGAAGCGCCGCACAGCGTACCACCCCCAGCGCGCGGGGAAACTCCAGCACCGCGACCGTGTTGTCCATCAAGGCGTCGTCGAATTTGCCGTCGCGGCGCAACCAGGAACTCACTTTCGAAGGGCGTCCCAGAAGCCGGACCATGGCGTCAATCATGTAGCCGCCCTGTTCGAACATCTGCCCCCCCCGGAACCGGCCCCAATCCGGACGCCGCTGGGGCGCCAAGAGCGTGTTCATCACCCCGTGCATCTGGTAGACGTCACCCAGCCAACCGTTCCGCGCGGCTTCCAGCAGCTTCACAAACCCCGGATTGTATCGCCACATGTAGCCCGTCTGGAGGACCAGACGCCGGGATTCCGCCAGGGAGACGATCCGCCGGAAGTCCTCCCAACTGGTGGCCGGGGGCTTCTCCAGGTGGAGATGCTTGTTAGCTTCGAGAGCCATAAGGCCGTGCCGCCCATGATCGGCGATGTCCGACTCGACCGCCACCGCGGCAATCGACTTGTCGCTCAGAATCTGCTCCAGTGGAAGCGGGCGAATCCCTAGAGACTCATACTTGGAGCGGACGCCCTTGTTTTCCTCCCATATGCCTGCCAGCTCGAAGGCAGGGGAGTTCAACAGTATCCTGGCCTTTTGCAGGCCGTGGGAGTAACTTCC
>CAZTKA010000214.1:2595-3848 GCA_964614015.1 uncultured Bordetella sp.
TTGCCAACGATGTCGGCGCGCTGGCTACCCGTGCCGGTTCGCGCATTGTCCACGCCGCTGAGGATCGTCATCGGCTGCCCGGAGTTCAGGCTGATGATCCCGGTCAGATTCCAGCCGCCCAGCAATGCCCGGGTTACCGCGCCTGCCGGACGCATGGGCAAAACCCACAAGCCGCTGAAGTTGAACACGTGGGCGCGATGGAAGTCGGCGAGACCTTTATCAAAGCGTTGATTCTGCGGGTTGGTGCGGACCGGGCTGCCCCCCTTGTTCTGTGAAGTATCATCGATCGACTTGGCGAACTGGTAGTTCGTCAGCACCGTAAAGCCGCGAGAAAATCTGCGCTCCACCTGGAGTTGCAGCGCGTGGAAGGTGGAGTTTGAAACCGGCTCCACAATGGTTGTGGCGCCAAGAGCGGGGCCGAGAGGACGGCGCTGGTTGGTTGTCCCTGTGGTCGCGCCCGGAACATAGACGGCAGCGTTCAACTCGCGCGGCCCCACCAGCCGCGTACCCTTTGATCCCGCGTATGAGACGCGGCCGACAAAGCCACCCATAACCTCCCGCTCCAGAGTGAGATTCCACGATTGAAGGTATGGCATACGATAGTCCGCAGCGTTCACAAAATGCGATGAGTACTGCGGAAAGGTCGCCGTCGATGGCGGATTCTTCGGCGCAGGGAACGGGTCTGATGTGCCTGCCCAAGGGTCCGAGAAGCTGTTGGCCGTGCTGCCAAACACGGTCACCACGGTCCCGAATGGCGCCTGATTGGCATGACCGTTGGTGGAAATCGTGTTTGACCAGTCATAGAATACGCCATAGCCGCCCCGAATGGCCGTCTTGCCGCTCCCAAACACATCCCAGGCAAAACCAAGGCGCGGCCCGAAGTTTGTCCAAACCGACGGCACCGTGCCGTCTGGAATGTTTGGGTCACCGGGATAGATGACCCCGCGGGGGGCATTCGGATAGCGGTGCGACTGCTCTTCAGGCCGCCAAACGGCCAACTTCCCAAGCGTATCCGAATAAGGGATAAAGGGCTCCCAACGAACACCCAAGTCGAGTGTGAAGCGGCGCGACAGTTTCCAGGAATCCTGGGCAAACAGGGACACCCGCTTTATCCGGGTGTTCTTGTACTCACCAATTCCCTGCGTCATGCTTTCAAAGCGCCCGATGAGAAAATCCGCAAGCGAATCGCCTGTGAAGGGGGCCGCTCCATTGAATACCCATGAACCACTGGCTCTAAAGTTATTCTCAATGTC
>CAZTKA010000215.1:0-3843 GCA_964614015.1 uncultured Bordetella sp.
ACGGATTTTGTTCCGGAGGAACATCCCGGGGCCGCCGCCGGGAACCTGGAGACCGCCGAATTCGAGCTGGTGCTCGGCAAGCGCCAAGCGGCGGGTCTGAGCTTCCTCGGGCTTGTTCTGCTGGCGCTTTGCTCGGGTGGAGCCTACCTGATCGGCCGCGCGGCTGCTCCGGTGGTCCAGGCCCCCGCGGCCCACAGCGCTCCGGTACCTCCGCCGGTGAGCCTGCTGGCCGCGGAGGCTGTGCCTGCGCCGGAGCCTCCGTTGTTCGGCACGCCCTCGAAGGGCCCGATCTACATTCAAATGGGCGCAGTCGAGAAAGGTACGGCTACGCTGCTTACGCACGGCCTGCGCAAGCTCGGCTATGGAGCATTCATCACGCAGGGGACCAGCGACAAGATTTTCCGCGTCCTTGTGGGACCGTTCAAAGACGCCGCCGAGTATGAGGCTGCGCGGAGCGCGTTTCAACAGCTCGGCCTGGACAACTTCTCGCGCCGCTACGAAAAATAGCGCGTTCGATTTCCAACCTGTCCGGCCGCGCGCAACGGCGCGATGTGCGCCACGTGATGCCGCAAGTGCCAGACATACAGCGCCAACCGCCAGCGCCTCCCACACGCACACCACAGCGCGCGTGCAACGCGTCCAGCAAGAGCAAGGAAACCTCCAGCGGACGGCGGACTGCTACAGTAACGGGAAGTGGATGGAATCGTCGTAGTCGATAAGCCGTGCGGCTGGTCCTCGCACGATGTGGTGAACAAGATCCGCCGGTGGGCGGGCACGCGAAAGGTCGGCCATTTGGGAACGCTCGACCCGCAGGCGACCGGCGTGCTCCCCATCGTCGTCGGGCGCGCGACACGGCTCGCGCAGTTTTACACGCGCAACGACAAGGTGTACGAGGGCGTCATTCACTTCGGTTACGCGACCGACACGTACGATGCAGCCGGTGAGCCTACAACTTCGGTTCAGGAGGTCGCGCCGGACAAGGCCCAAGTGGAAGCCGCACTGGCGCGCTATCGCGGAGTTTTTGAACAGATGCCGCCGCCGGTCTCCGCGAAAAAGATCTCGGGGCGTCCGGCGTATGAGCTGACGCGCAAGAAAAAACCCGTTGAGCTCAAGCCGGTGCGGGTCGAAGTTTACGCCCTGCAAGTGCTTGCGATTGATGGCAGCGAGGTCACAGTTCGGGTCCACTGTTCGGCCGGGACCTACCTGCGTTCCATCGCACACGAGGCCGGCCTGGCGCTAAGCTGCGGCGCGCATCTGCGCTCGCTGCGCCGCACCGCATCCGGCGAATTCAGAATCGAAGACGCTCGCACGCTCGACGAACTCGGGGCGCTGGCCGAAGCCGGGCGTTTTGACGAGGCGGTCATTCCCGCGGCGAAGCTGCTGCCCGAGTTCCCCACGGAGGTCGTGGATACCGTCACGGCAGGTCAAATCCGCAACGGCCGTGATTTTCGCGTCTCGCCGTTTCAGGTCCGCAAAGGGGCGAAATATGTGAAAGCGGTGACGCAGCAAGGGGAGCTGATCGCCATCGGCGAAGCACGCCTGCCGCTGGTGTATCATCCCGTGCTGGTGCTGTGAGGCGGCCTCACCGAATGGTGACCAGACCGGGCCGCGACAGCGCAGGCAGCTCCTGCCGGGAACGCAAGCTGCCGATCTTGAGGGAAGCGCGGAAAATCGCTCCGACCGGGATGATGCCCGCGAGTTTGTGAGCCGACACCGCCGCCAACCCCATCGAGGCGATGCAGCCGCAGGAGCCGCAGTCCGGATCGCCGCCGAACTGGCATGGGCCAATCTCGGTTTTGAGATCCGCCGAGATCGTGCGTGTCGTGAGGGCAAAAGCACACTCTTCCGGGCGGTGCGGCGGCGCCGCGAACTGCCGGATCATTCCCTCGGGCATGTCTATCTTCGGATAGCGGCGGCGCAGGAAGAGCAACTCCTCCATCACGCGTGCACGCTCCTCCCGCGTGAGCATTTCCGGCAGGTTCTCCCCCATCTGCGGTGTGAACAGGCTGAACCAGATCTTGCGGATCTCCGTCCGCCCGCTCCAGAAACGGGAGAACTCGTCCAGGTAGCCCGGCCGTTTCATCATCTGCGCGGTGATGGTGCAATGAACGGTGACCTGATGGCCGGCGATGCTTTTGAGGATGCGCTCGTAGGTGGCCGGCTTGCGGCGCTCGTCGTGTTCCGGCTGTAAACCGTCGACGGAGACGACAACCGTGAGCTTGGGCATGCCCCGGAAAATCTCTGGGATCGTGCGAAAGGCGCTGGTGACCACCTGTACATGGATGCCGCGTCTGGTGATCTGCGGGGCCATGGTTTCCAGTTCGCGATACCGGACCAGGGGATCGCCCCCCACGATCGAAAGGTGAAGGGGCTTCAATCGATCCACAATTTCGAGGACGCCGTCCACGAGCTCCTGGCCCTTGAAATCGCTGAGGCCGCGCAGGGTAACGCCCCCGCCCAAATGGCCTTCGTTATAGGCGTAACATCCGGGACAGCGCAGCGGACATTCGCGCGTAATTTCGATCGAGAGGGAGGGTTGCCGGCCGGCGAGGATTTTGCCCCAAGCTTTTATGATTTCCGAGGTCTGCACTCTGTCCTTTCCACAACGCCTGGCCGCAGTCCAGCGCGAAAGGGTTTCTCAAGCATAGCAGCGCAGACGGGCTGCCGTGCAAGCCTTATTCAGCCCCCTTGCGTTCCCTTCTCCGCTTCACCCACGCGGCGTTGTTCACCTGCCGGGCCCGGCCCAAAGCAAGCGTTTCGGAGGGGACGTCTTCGGTAATGACGCTGCCCGCGCCGATGTAGCTATCGTCACCGATTTCAATCGGAGCGACAAGCGTCGAGTTGCTGCCCACAAAGGCCCGGTCTCCGATGCGGGATGGGTGTTTCTTCTCCCCGTCATAGTTGCAGATGATGGTCCCTGCGCCGATGTTGGTGTTTTCACCGACCGTCGCATCGCCCAAATAGGAGACGTGGTTGCTCTTGGAGCCGGCGCCGAAGGAGGTATTCTTCATCTCGGCAAAGTTGCCGATATGGGCCCCCGCCCCCACGCGAACATTACTTCGTAACCTTGCGAACGGGCCTATCTCAGCACCTTCGGCCACGCGCGAATCGGCAATTAACGTGTAGGGCTTCACCCGGACGCCGGCGGCGATCGTGGCGCCTTCCAGAATCGAACCAGCGCCGATACGGCACTCCTCGCCGATGCGCGTCGCCCCCAGCAGGCGCACGAAGGGCTCGATCACCGAATCCGCACCGATCTGCACATCGGCGTCGATGGCTACGGTTTCCGGCTGCTCAATGGTGACGCCCGCGAGCATCAGATCCCGCCGCTTGCGGTCACGCAGAATGCGATCGGCTTCGGCCAGCTCGATTCGCGTATTGACCCCGAGGATTTCCTGCGGAGTTTCCGGATGCAGCGCAGTGACGCGATAGCCGTGGCGATTGAAAATCTCCACGATGTCTGTCAGGTAGAGTTCACCGGTGACGGGATTCGGCTCGATCTCGCC
Organism: uncultured Bordetella sp.; assembly: GCA_964614015.1. Classification (GTDB taxonomy): domain Bacteria; phylum Acidobacteriota; class Terriglobia; order Bryobacterales; family Bryobacteraceae; genus Palsa-187. Next base: position 3,507 of record CAZTKA010000215.1, read on the forward strand.
GAGATGCCGCCATAGCAACTCCGCCTGGAAACAATAGATGCCCGAGTTGATCTCGTGAATCGCGCGCTGCTCCGCCGTGGCGGCCTTGTATTCGACGATTGCGGCCACGTCCCCGCCGGCGGTTCGGACAATGCGGCCATAGCGTCCCGGATCGTCCAGCTCGGCTGTAAGTAGAGTGGCGGCGGCCCCGGTGACCGCCTGCTCGGCGCGCAATCGCTCCAGGTCGGCCTGTTTCTGGAGCAACTCGTCTTGCCGGCCAAGGGCCTCGCGATACTCGCGTGCCGCGTCCTCCAGTTCCTTGGTCAGCTTGCCTCGGCCGGCCGGCCGCTCACGGAAG
>CAZTKA010000216.1:0-3789 GCA_964614015.1 uncultured Bordetella sp.
GGCGTCTACGGCAGCCACCTGGCCAACCTGCTGCGGCGTCTGGCGCGCATCGGCGAGTTCTACGGATCGAAGCCCCGGTTTCTCTGCTCGTCGGCGACGATCGCCAATCCGCGCGAGCTCGCCCAGGCGCTGACCGGCCTGCCATTCGAACTAGTGGAGCGCAACGGCGCGCCATCGGGGGAAAAGTTCGTGGTGTTCTACAACCCTCCTGTGGTGAACCGCGCGCTCGGCATTCGCCGCAGCTACCTGAACGAAACGCGGCGCATCGCGAAGGAGCTGCTGGAACGCGATCAGCAAGTGCTGGTGTTCGCCAACAGCCGCCTGGCGACCGAAGTCCTGCTCACGTATTTGAAGGACCACGATTCGGGCGTGCGCGGCTACCGCGGCGGCTACCTTCCGAAGGAGCGCCGTGAAATCGAGCGCCAGTTGCGCGACGGCGACATCCGTGCGGTGGTGGCGACCAACGCTCTCGAGCTGGGCATTGATGTCGGAACGCTGGACGCCGTGGTGATGGCCGGCTATCCCGGTACGATCGCCTCTACCTGGCAGCGCGCGGGCCGGGCCGGACGCAGGCAGACGGCGGCGCTGGCCGTTCTGGTGGCCTCGAGCGCGCCGGTCGATCAATACGTCATTGAGCATCCCGAGTATTTCTTCGACCGCCCGCCGGAGGAGGCGCACATCAATCCGGACAACCTCGAAATCCTGCTCAGCCACTTGAAGTGCGCGGCCTTCGAGCTTCCGATCCGCGACGGCGAGCGCTTCGGAACACATGATACGGGCGACATGTGCCGGTTCCTGGAGGAACTGAAGCTGCTGCATCACTCGGGTGGCTCCTGGCACTGGACCTCGGACAGTTATCCCGCCGACGCGGTGAGTCTGCGGGCGGTATCGAGCGACAACTTCGTGGTGGTGGACATCACCGGCGACCATGAGGTGATCGCGGAGGTGGCGTTCAGTGCGGCGCTGACGACGCTGTACGAGAAGGCCATCTATCTGCACGACGCGCGCCAATATCAAGTGGAGCGCTTCGATTACGAGGGCCGCAAGGCCTACGTGCGACGCGTCGATTGCGATTATTTCACCGACGCGATCGACTACACGCAGGTCAAAGAGCTGGAGGAATTCGAGAGCCGTCCCATCAGCGCCGGCGCCAGGGTCGCGCACGGAGATGTGCGCCTGAACCGCCAGATCGTGGGCTTCAAGAAGATCAAGTTTTACACGATGGAGAACGTCGGCGCGGGTAACCTGTCGATGCCCGAGCAGGAGATGCACACGACCGCGTTCTGGCTGCATTTCCCGGCGGCGTTTCTGGAGCGCTTCGCGGATCTCTCGCCGACGGAGCGGCAGAACGGATTGGTTGGCCTGGCCGCGCTCCTACGTACCGTAGGAGCTCTATATGTCATGTGCGATCCGCGCGATCTGGGCGTGTCGATCACCGAGGACATCGCCGGCTCGTTAAAGGTCTTCGAGCCGAACTTGTACTTGTATGACAATTATCCGGGCGGCATCGGCCAGAGCGCGGCGCTGTACAAACTGGCTCCGCACCTGATCGAAGGAGCGGCGAAGCTGCTGGCGTCCTGCCGCTGCGACTCGGGTTGCCCGAGCTGCGTGGGGCCAGTGGGGGAAGTGGGCGAGCGCGGGAAAGAAGTCGCGGGAAGGATCTTGGGGGAGTTGATGCAGTGAGAAAGGCCCCAGTCGGCGATAATAGCGATGATGCGTTCCGCCTTCACGCATGAGGCCGAATGCCGCACCTAGCGCTGTGGCAGTGGTCCCTCGGCGCCTTCTGCGCCTTCATGATCGGGGTGGCGAAGACCGGCGCACCCGGCATCGGCACGCTGATCTCGCCGCTGATGGTCATGATGGTGGGCGACGCGCGGCTGGCGACCGCGTGGACGCTCCCTATTTTGTGCACCGCCGACGTATTCGCCGTGTGGTATTGGCGGCGGCACGCCGAGGCGCGGCAGTTGTTCTCCATGGCTCCCTGGGTGGTGGTGGGACTCGGCGGCGGAGCGCTCGCGCTCGCCTTGAGCGAACAGGTGATTCGCCGCATGGTGGGCGTGATCATTCTGGGGATGACCGGGATCTACTTGTGGCGGCGGATGAGTCCGGCGGCGGAACAGGTGCACGGCAGCCCTGCGTTTTACGGCGCAGCAACGGGATTCTCTTCCACGGTGGCAAACGCGGCCGGTCCGGTGATGAACCTGTATCTACTGAGCCGCCGCTTGCCCAAAGAGCAGTTCGTCGCCACCGGCGCGTGGTTCTTCTTCGTGCTGAATTTGCTGAAAGCCCCGGTGTATGCCTGGTACGGACTCTACAGCGCGCCCTCGCTGGTGTTCGATGTGTTCATGGCGCCCGCAGTGCTCGGCGGCGCGCTCGCGGGACGGTGGCTGATTCACCGAATGCCGCAGCGTCTGTTTGAGATTACGGTGATCGGGCTCACGGCCGTCTCGAGCCTGATTCTGTTCCGCTGAACGCGTTATACAGGCCGCGAGCCGACGCGCGCCAGCCGTTGCTTCCAACGCAGGAAGGGTGATTCGAGAAACCGGTAGGACACCGCCGCCGCCGCGATCGTCAGCAGCAGCGCAGCGGGCGCGAAGGGGACCAGGTGCAGCGCAGCCGCGTGAAACACGTACAGCCCGAAGCTGATCTTGCCCAGGTACTCAAGCACGGGCGACCGCAGTTGACTGCACAGGACGCCATACAGAATCAGCACGCAGGCGAAGGCGGCCAGCGGATACGTCCACAGGGCATGCCAGCCCGCGTGTTCCCCGGGCGCGCCCGCCGCCAACAGCGCGAACGCCCCGCCGCCGATCAGCTTCACGCGAATTCGGGCCGGCGCGCCGGGCGGGCGGCTGCGGAGCAGCCAGGCCAGCATGGCTCCCAACGCGATCGGATCCAGCCGCGCCAGCGTGTTGCACCACACCGCCGGATGCGCGCTGCCTGCAATCGCCAGCCACAGGCGCGTCACCCACGCGGTTGCGAGCATCGCCAGCAGCACCAGCCCAAGGTTTCCCCGCCACCGCGCGATCCAGGGCCATGCGAGATAGAATTGCTCCTCGATCGACACCGACCAGAGCAGCGCGAACGCGCTCGCCGGATACCCCCACCACGCGCACGCCCAGTTGCCGCCGAGTAGCAAAAATGCCGTGAGATGTCCCGAAGGCATGCCATCGATCAGGGGCGCCAACACCAGCAGCGCAAAGAAGTAGAGCGGCCAGATCCGCAGGACGCGCCGAGCGTAAAAAGCGCGGATGTCGATGGAGCCGGTGGCGCGCCGCTCGCGCAGCAGAAGCTCGGTGATCAGAAAGGCGCTGAGCGTGAAGAACAGATCGACGCCGAGGGCTCCGGCGCGCCCGATGGCTGCCAGGATCGTGCCCCAGCGGGGATACTCCGAGGCGGCATGCGGCAGGGCGTGGTGCAGAAACACCAGGAAGAACGCGCCGAAGCGGAGCACATCGAGCTCGGGGCGGTGAAAGCGCCCGGGCTTCGCGGCGCGGGCAGGCGCCGCAGCGAATGCTGAACTGGCGGCCATACCAAAGTAGTTCCCGGGCTTCGAATTTCTCTCAGGTACCGGATGTTATACTGTGGAGGCGGCATCCTGTCGCTCGTCGGGGCGTGGCTCAGCCTGGCTAGAGCGCCTGGTTCGGGACCAGGAGGTCGGTGGTTCGAATCCACTCGCCCCGACCATTTATTTCAAAAGCACTCATAACGATACGCCGATCCGGAGGTTGTCTCCGCGATCGGCGTTCTTGCTGGTGTGACCAGATTTGTGCCCACCCTGTGCCTCCT
>CAZTKA010000217.1:0-3780 GCA_964614015.1 uncultured Bordetella sp.
GCCGAGGCGGGCGGTACTCCGGCCAGACGTTGAACAGGAAGGAATGTGTGCGGCTGGCCAGGCCGCGGATCAGGTCCAAGGTGACGTGCCAGCCGCGGGAGCAGTAGACGTATTCGCGGCCAACGTGCGCCCGGCCCTCAAGCAAGCCCAGGAAGCTCTGGCTCTCGGTCCGCTGCGGCACGCGCGCACCGCCGGCTTCCAGGAACGTGGCGAACAGATCCAAGCCCGAGATCAATTCGTCCGAAACAGCGCCAGCCTTGGTGCGGCCCGGCCACCGCGCCAGCAGCGGGACATTCCACCCCATCTGGTACAGTGTGCCTTTGCCGAAGGGAATCGAAGCGCCATTGTCACCCATGAACAGCACCAGCGTGTTCTCCCGCTGGCCGCTCTTGTCGAGGATCTCCATCACCTGGCCGAACAGCATGTCGGCGTGGGTGACTTCGGCGTAGTACTTGATCATCATCTCGCGCATTTCCGGCACGTCGGGCAGCGAACCGGGCAGCCTGATGTCCTCGGCGCGGTATACTTTTTCGATCTCGGCCGCGGTCCAAGGCATGTGTGGGTCGCTGAATCCCACCTGAAACACGAAAGGTTTGTCCTTGGGCTTCTGGGCGAGGAACTTCAGAAACTGGCCGGGCGCATCCTCCTGCGGTCCGGCGTGCAGGAAGTCGACGCGCTCGGGCATGGATACCATGCCGTTCCGGCGGTGGATCTCGTAATGCCACTGCTGCTTGCTCTGCAATCCATCCATGTGGTGATTGCGGCCGCACACGCCGGTAAAATAGCCCTCCTGTCGCAGGAATTCGTAATATGTGCGATGCTCGCGCGGCAACGGCGTATGCAGGCGCGTCATCCCGACGCGCTGCGGCGAGAAACCGGTGAGGATGGATGCGCGGCTGGGACTGCATTGCGGCGCGGTCGTGTAGGCGCGGTTGAAGCGCATCCCCTCCGACGCGAAGCGGTCGAGGTTCGGCGTCCGCACGGTTGGGTCGCCGTAGCAGCCCAGGTGCGGAGCGGAATGATCGTCTGAGATAACAAGCAGGATGTTTGGCCGTTTGGGCGATTGAGCGATGGCGGCGGCGCCGAGGCCGGACTTCAGGAGGGTGCGGCGGTTGGCAGCAATCATGATGTGATGACAGCATACTCGGTCTGGAGGAATCTTTGCAAGGGGCTTGACAGGATCTGCAATAATCCTGTAATAATAGCTATCCACTGGGGGGCTTATGGCTATTGCAATTGCGGTGCGCATCTCGATCATGGCGCTGGCCGTGGTGGCCGGCTGCATGGCCCAGACCACTCAAATCACGGGCACCATCACAGACGCCACTGGCGCGGTAGCTCCGAACGCAACCATCGAGGTAACCAACGCCGACACCGGCGCCTCGGTGCAATCGGTCTCAAACCAACAGGGCTACTACACTGTACCCTCGCTTACGCCAGGACCGTACCGTGTCGAGGTGCGCGCTCAGGGCTTCAAGCCGGCTGTGCGCTCGGGAGTCCGGCTCGAAGTGGCCCAGGTGCTCAGGCTTGATTTCACGCTGGAAGTGGGCGATGTGACGGAAAGCATCGAGGTGACGGGCGAGGCGCCGTTGATTAACTCGGAAACCTCGGCGCTCGGCCAGTTGATCAACAACAAGTCGATCCTCGAGATGCCGCTGAACGGACGCGGCGCTTGGGATCTGGCGCAACTCGTCCCGGCGGTAGTGATGGTAACCGACGGCCAGTACGTCAGCATGAGCGGAAGCCGGACCAACGCCCAGGCGTACCTGGTGGACGGGGCCAACATCGTGCAGGGCAGCCAGTCGCGCAGCCTGCCCGAGTTCTCCCCGATGGTGGACGCCGTAGAGGAGTTCAAGGTGATCACCAGCAATTACAGCGCGGAGTACGGGCGCGCCGGCGGGGGAGTGTTTACGGCGGTGACCAAGTCGGGCACAAACAGCGTGCGGGGATCGTTGTTTGAGTTCCTGCGCAACGACGTGTTCGATGCGCGTACTTTCTTCGCGATCAATAAGGCGCCATTGCGGCGGAACGAGTTTGGCGGATCGTTGGGCGGACCCATCGTGCGGAAAAAGACGCATTTCTTCGTAGCGCTGCAAGCCACCCGCAACAATCGCAGCCAGAATCAGATCTACACCCTGCCCACGATGGCTCAACGGACCGGTAACTTCTCACAAACGACGGATATTCAGGGCCGGCTGGTACCTATCTACGACCCGTTCACCACGAGGCCCGATCCCGCCAATGCCACGCGCCGCATTCGCGATCCGTTCGCCAACAACATCATTCCTTCTTCCCTGCTTGAACCATCCACGGTCAGCGCGGCCTCCTACTATCCTCAGCCGAATCTGCCGGGCAATGCGGCCGGGGCCAATAACTACAGTTACAACCTCGCGGTCAACAGCAGCGGCTACAACGGCACTGTCCGGGTGGACCACGTGCTCACCTCACGCGACCGCGTATTTGCCCGATACATCAGCGATTACAGCCTGCAGCCGCAGTCGAATGCATTCACCGATCCAGCCGCATATGGTTTGGGAGGCGGCACTACGCGCCGGATCGAGAATCGTGTCCACTCCGGCGTTCTGGCCTGGACGCGCATGCTCTCGCCCTCGATGGTGAGCGACATCCGCTTCGCGGCAGGCAGGCAGGACCGGCTCATCTCTCACGCGAGTATCGGTGGCGACTGGCCGGCCAAACTCGGAGTGAAGGGCGTCGGGCCGCTGGCCTTCCCCGCGTTTCGCCCGCAGAACTACGCTGCCCTGGGCGTGGCGCAGCCGTTCCGCGATAAGAGCAATCCATTTTACGAATTGTCTGGCGCCATCCGCTATTATCGCGGCAGCCACGCGTTGCAGTTCGGCGCCAACTACCGGCCCAGCAGGCAATTCGACCAATTCCCAGTCAGTCCTTCGGGGGACTTCTCGTTCAACCGCCAGGGCACCGGGTTGCAGGCCAACGTCAACAGCGGCGACGGTTTCGCCACCATGCTGCTGGGCTTCGCCACACAGGCGCAACTACGCGATTCCATCCCCATCCGCAACTCCGTCGTATATGGAGCCTGGTTTGTTCAGGACGATTGGAAAGTGACCTCGCGGCTGACTCTCAACCTTGGTCTACGCCACGAGGTCGAGCCGGCGCCGCTGTCGCCTGACGACAGTTGGAGCGGCTTCGCGATGGACAGAATCCATCCCACCGCGCGTGTGCCGGGCGTGATCCGTTTCGCGGGCGTCGACGGCGAACCGCGCCGCATCCACGAGACGGACTGGAATAACTTCGGACCCCGCTTCGGGTTCGCTTGGCGCCCCCTGGGCGATCAAACCGTGGTCCGCGGCGGCTTCGGAATCTTCTTCGGCCAGCCGAACGACTTCGGCTGGGAAGTCACCGTCGGCAATCACCTGGGCTTTTGGGTGGAGACTCAGTACGTCAGCCCGGACCAGAATCAGACTCCCGCGCTGCTGCTTCGGGACGGCTACCCACCGTACCGCTTTCCCGGCCCGGAGGTCCGCAACGACTCGTTTGGCTTGAACGGGCCCGCGGGCTTTAGCGACCGGAACCGGCAGACGCCCTATTCCCAGCAGTTCAACCTCGGCATCGAGCGAGAGGTCCGGGGCATTCTGATTCAAGGGCAGTACATCGGAAACCTCGGCCGCAAGTTGAACTCACCGAGTTCGACGATCAACCAGGTCCGGCCGGAACTCGTTGGGCTGCCGGGCACCATCCAGTCCCGCAGGCCATATCCGCAGTTCTCCGACGTGACGCTGATCAATCCGGGCTTCGGCCAGG
>CAZTKA010000218.1:0-3779 GCA_964614015.1 uncultured Bordetella sp.
GACTTCGGAAATCAATTTGGCCATGTGGTTCGGGTCCTCTCCAGTATCGCATGGCTATGTGCTCCAATGGAAACTTCCGATGAAACGTGCCGCACTGTGGTTTTGGGCGGGTCTGGCCGCCGCGTTGCTGGCCTCGCGTGCCGCTCATCTCGACATCCTGTGGGCCGATGAGGACTACCATCTGGCCGTCGCCTTACAGGTGCTCGACGGCAAGCTGCCCTACCGGGACGTTTGGTACGACAAGCCTCCTTTGACGGCGCTGCTGGCCACGCTGACCGGAGGGTGGCCGGGCTGGCCGCTGCGGATCGCCTCCACGATCCTGGCTTTGGCCGCGAGCCTGGCCGCATACCGTTTTGCGCGCGACGCGTGGGGGCCCCGCCAAGGCTTCACTGCGGCTTTCCTCCTTGCGTTTTTCCAGATCTTCGGCATTCCCAATGCCGTGTTGACCTTCGAGCCCGACACGCTGTTGCTGGTCCCGCACCTGCTGGCCGTGCATTGGGCATGGCAGCGCCGCGGGCTGGCCTCCGGGATCGCCGCGGGCGCGGCGTTCCTGATCCACCCGAAAGCGATCTTCCTGCTGCCCATATGCCTCCTATTCGCGCCGGGTCAGTGGCTCCGCCTGGGCGCCGGATTCCTGTTGCCCAACTCCCTGATCGTTGCCTGGCTGATCGCACAAGACGCGTGGACCGCCTACATCGAACAAGTGTGGAAGTGGGGACTGCTGTACGCATCTTCTCCCCCCGAACCCATCGGACGCGGTTGGCTGCGGCTGGCGGGCTGGACCGGATTCCATGCGGCGCTGTGGATCGGTGCGGTGTGGCAGTGGCGCACGCAGCGTGAGGACCGCGCGCGCTGGATCGCCTGGGTTGCGATCGCACTGCCGGCCGCAATTCTGGGCTGGCGATTCGCTCCGCGCTATCTGAGTTTCCTGCTGCCTCCCCTGGTCATGGCGGCCGCCGCCGGACTCGCCAACCGCTCCTTGCGATCCCGTCTTGGCCTAGCCGTGGCCATCGCCCTGGCGATTCCGGCCGCGCGCTTCGGGCCGCGTTACGCTTTGCTTGCGGCCGAGGAGCTGGCCGGATCGCGGCACACATGGCTCGATGTTTACATGGATCAGGAGAGCCGCGATGGCGCGGCGCTCATCGCTTCCATCCAGCGCCCCGGCGACACAATTTTTGTGTGGGGGTACCGTCCGAACATTGTCGTCTACACGCGGCTCCCGGTGGCGGGCCGCCTGTGGGATTCCCAGCCCGTCACGGGCGTCCCAGCCGACCGCCACTTGGGCTGGAGCACGACGCCCTTGGATTCCGACTGGGCTGCACGCAACCGGCGTGAACTGATCCGAATGTCGCCCGCCATCCTTGTAGACGGATTGTCGGAGTACAATCCCCGGCTGGCGATTCGCAATTTCCCCGATCTCGCCGCATGGTTCGCGCGGTACTGCCGCGTTCCCGGGGGACCGCCCGGCGTGATCGTCTACAGGCTGTGCGCAGGCGCTCCCTGAAACTTACTCCCGGGATTCCTGCTCCCGGACGAAGGACAGGATATCGAAACGCTTGATGGCGCGTTCCGGGAAAAAGCTGTTCACCGCGTCCTGCACGTCGCTGAACACTTCGAACACCGTGTGAAGCTTGGTCAGCAGCAGCAGTTCGATGTTGCGCTTGTTCAGATTGACCAGCTTCAGAGCGCCACCCTGCTTCCGGAGCGAGGTGTAGTAGATGACCAGATTGCCCAGGCCGGTCGAATCGATGTAGTCGAGCGCGGACAGATCCATCACCACTTGCACCTGGTTGCTGGCGATGAGCTGGCTGATCTTTTCGCGCAACGCCTCGGATTCACCCACGGTCAGGCGTCCGCGCAGCGACAGCACGATCACTCCCTCGCGAGCCGATTCCTTGATTTCGAGCCCCATTCGGGTCTAGTGTACTGAATCGGCCAGCGCGGGCGAGGAGGATCGGGGGGCCTCCGCCCCGGCAGCCGGCAGGTAGACACGGAAGCAGGAACCCTGGCCGCGCGTGCTGGTGACCTCCGCGTGGCCTCCGTGCGCCTTGGCGATCAGCGCGACGAAACTCAGCCCCAGTCCCAAGCCCTGATCGGCGCCGCCCCGGGGGGCGCGAACACGGAAGAACCGGTCGAAGATGTGCGGAAGATCTTCCGCGGAAATTCCAATCCCGTCATCTTCCACTTGCAGGCACAGGCGGCCCTTTTGGGGTTCACTGAAGGCCGAGATCTTCACATGGCCGCCATCCTGGGTATACTTCAGCGCGTTCGACAGCAGATTCCCCAACAGGCGCTCCAATTGCATACGGTCGCCCAGGATGGCCAGTCCGGGCCCTGCGCTCGACGTCAGGCTCAGATGCTTTTCTTCGGCCAGGGGTTTGAATTGATCCACCATGCCTTCAACCACCTCCGCCAGATCGAGCCTCACGCGTTCCAGCACAAGTTTGCCGGATTCGGCCTGCGCCAGTTGCAGCAGCGTGCTGACCAGGCGGGTCAGATGCTCCACGTCTTCTAAAGCTCCCAGGATCGCCTCGTGGTATTGCCCGGGAGTTTTCGCCGTCAGTAACGCTACCTCCAGTTGGCCGCGGATGGCGGTCAGCGGAGTACGCAGCTCGTGGGAAACGTCAGTGGAAAAGCGGCGGACCTGGTCGAAAGCTTCATGCAGGCGCTCCGTCATCTGGTTGAAATTCGCGATCATGTGATCCAGCTCGTCGCCGGCGCCGCGCAGCGGAATCCGGAGCGAAAGGTTAGAGCCGGTGATCTTGTCCGCCGCGCGCGCCACGTCGTTCAACGGCTTTAGAACGCTTCCCGCCACCCACCAGCCGAGCAGGCTGGTGAACGCCAGCAGAAACGGCATCGTCACGAAATAATTCCGCGTAAATGTGGCCACGGTGGCCGCCACCGGTTCCAGCGGCCGGCCAATGGCGAAATAATAATACCGTCCCAGCACGACACCGGTGATGCGCCCCGCGCGGATCATGTAAGGAGTTCCGGCGGCGCTGCGCAAAATGAACGTCTCGGCCTGGCCCGACTCGATCACGCGGCGCAATTCCCCGGCCGTGGGCGCAGGCAGGCTCGTGTAGGGCCCGGATATACTCAGAACCACGCCGTCGCTGTCCAGCAACAGATGCATGGCGCGCAAGCGCAGTTGTGCCGCCTGCATTTCGGGATCGTCCGGGTATTCTCGCCATTGCAGGAGGCCGTTGGAAACCTGAAGAAAGGCCTTGGCGCCGTTCCAGGCGTCTTCCACGGTCTGTCGCACTTCCTCTTCGGCCTGGGCCCGCAGGCTCTCCCGGAACCCGAAGCCAATCGCCGCCAGCAGGAGGGCGAAGAAAACCGCGTGGCTGAACGTCAACCGGAAACGGAGCCCTTTCAGTGCCCTCAGATACGGCGGCATCGCTAGGCTGGTTTCTCTTCGACCGCCGTCGGGCCCAGGCGGTAGCCGGACCCGCGCACGGTGTGGATCAATTTTTCCGGCCACTTATCATCGATTTTGCTGCGCAAGTGGCGAATGTAGACATCAACGATGTTCGAAAGCCCGTCGTAGTCCCGGTCCCAGACGTAACCCACGATCATGGTGCGGCTGAGCGGCCGGCCCTTGTTGCGCATCAGGTATTCGAGTATGCCGAATTCCTTGGGTGCCAGATCTATGCCCACGCTGCCACGGCTTACCTTGCGCCGCGCGCAGTCCATCGACAGGTCGCCGACCTGCAAGCGGTCCGGCAACGCCTGCCCGCGTCGCAGCAGGGCCCGGATCCGGGCCAGCAGCTCCACGAAGG
>CAZTKA010000219.1:0-3692 GCA_964614015.1 uncultured Bordetella sp.
CGAGGCCCATCAGCGCGGCGATCTTCCCTTCCCTGCGCGCCTGCTCGATGCCGGCGGCGGTTGTGACCAGAGCGAAATCGTTCGGATAGCGGCGCACGATGCCGTTCCGTACGGCGTCGATCACATCCAGCGCCTGATGCGCCGAGCGGTTCCCGTTCACGTAGAGCGCCGAGATATAGACGGAGAAGAAGACCGCGCCCACGCCGCCTTCCTTGAGACGCGGCAGGTCCGTGTGCCATTCCCCCGAGCGCGGCCCGATGTCGAATCCCTCGACCACGCGCCAAGGCACGTCGTTGTGCGCATCAATCAGCGTGGCCGAGCGATGCACGCGCATCACTTCAGCATCCGTCACCGCGCGTCTCTGGCCAGAGAGGATCAGCAACGCGCACAGCAACGGGAGAGCGACGCGCACCATGCCTCTACTGTAACAAGTTGCTAAAATGACCCGTCAGGAGGCCCCTATGAGCCGTTTCTTGCTCGTGTCCGCCTGGTGTTTCTCGTTCGTGCTGATCTACACCGCCGTGGCTCAAGATGAACCCGCTCCCGAGTCTGATCCCGCGCCCGCGGCCGAAGCCGCCAAGCCGGAGCCAGGCGGCGGCCAGGGCAAGGGGAAAGGCGGCAACAACGATCCGCGTCCCTACGACCGCGTCATCACGAAAGAGGCCAAGACGCAAGCAGGGATTTTCAAAGTGCATCAGGTGGGTAACACCTACTACTACGAGATCCCGAAATCCGAACTGGGCAAGGATTTCCTGTTCGTGACGCAGATCGCGCGCAACACGATCGGGGCGGGCTACGGGGGGCGCATGGTCAGCGACCTGGTTGTGCGCTGGGAACAGCGCGAGAACCGCATCCTGCTGCGCAAGGTCAGTTACGAGATCGTGGCGGACCCCAAGTCGGAGATCGCCAGGGCGGTTGAGGCGGCGAACACGCCGGCGATCCTGATGGCGTTCAACATCGCTTCCTTCTCGCCCGAAGGCTCGCCCGTGATCGATATTGGACGCCTGTTCTCGACCGATGTTCCGGAAATGAGCGGACGAAACACGGTGCGCGGCCGCGGCATGGACGCCCAGCGCAGCTTTATCGATACGATCACCGCGTTTCCAACCAACATCGAGGTCGAGGCCACGCAGACGTACACCAATCCCGTGGATCAGGCCCAAGGCGGCCAAGGGGGCGGACGCGGCGGAGGCGGCCAGGCGATGCGCGCCGGCTCCGGCACCGTCACGGTGCACTTCAGCATGATCAAACTCCCGGAGCAGCCGATGATGCCGCGGCTGGCGGACAACCGGGTCGGCTACTTCACGACGTCGACCATGGACTTCAGCCGGCCGGAACACCGCGCCGAACGGCGCAGCTTCATCGCGCGCTGGCGGTTGGAGAAGAAGGATCCTTCAGCGGCGGTTTCCGAGCCGGTCAAGCCAATCGTTTATTACATCGATCCGGCCACGCCCAAGCAGTGGGTTCCCTACCTGAAGAAGGGAATCGAAAGCTGGCAACCCGCGTTCGAGGCCGCCGGATTCAAGAACGCGATCCGGGCCAAGGAAGCCCCTTCTCCGCAAGAAGACCCGCACTGGAGCCCTGAAGACGCGCGCTATTCTGTGATTCGCTGGCTGCCCTCGACCACGGAGAATGCGAGTGGCCCGCATGTTTCCGATCCGCGCACCGGCGAAATCATCGACGCGGACATTCAGTTTTATCACAACGTCATGAACCTGGTGCGGGATTGGTATTTCGTCCAGGTGGGTCCGCTCGATCCGCGCGCGAAAACCCTGCCTTTGCCGGACGACCTGATGGGAGAGTTGCTGACGTTCGTCACGGCGCACGAAGTCGGCCACACGCTCGGCCTACAGCACAACATGAAGGCCAGCTCCGAGTACCCCGCCGAGAAACTGCGCGATGCTCAGTGGCTGAAGACGATGGGCCATACGCCCACCATCATGGATTACTCGCGCTTCAACTACGTGGTGCAACCGGAGGACAAGATCGATCCGGCGCTGCTGATTCCCCAACAAGGTCCCTACGATCTGTTCGCGATCCGGTGGGGCTACGCGCCGGTGCCGGAGGCGCGGACGCCGGACGACGAGCGCCCGGTGCTGGACGCCTGGGCCCGGGAGCAGGACAAGACGCCCTGGCTGCGTTTTTCGACATCCGGCGCCGATAGCGCCGATCCGGGCGAGAATACGGAAGCCGTCGGCGACGCCGACGCGGTGTATTCAACCGCGCTTGGCCTCAAGAACCTGGAGCGGGTGATGAACAATCTGCTGCCGGCCACGACGCGCGAACACGAAGACTGGTCGGATCTGGAGCAGGTGTATGGCCGGGCGCTCGGACAATGGTCGACGGAGCTGAATCACGTCGCGGCGATTGTCGGCGGCGTGGAATCGCAAGAAAAGTACGGCGGGCAAGCCGGGGTCCGGTTTGTTCCCGTGTCCAAGGAACGGCAACAGGCCGCCGTGCGTTTCCTGAACGAGAACGCCTTCCGCACGCCGGCGATGTTCCTGAAGCCCGAGATCCTGAGGCGGATCGAGCCGGCGGGCGCGGTGGCGCGGGTTCGCACGGCGCAAGTGCGAGTGCTGGAGACGCTGATGAACGCCGCAGGGTTCCGGCGCCTGGTGGAACAGCAGGCTGTGGATGGGGCTGCCTATGGACCGGTGCAGTTCCTCGCCGACGTACGCGAGGGCGTTTTCAGCGAAATGTACTCGAACAAGCCGCAGGTCGATGCATTCCGCAGGAACCTGCAACGGGCGTACCTGGACCTGATCGCGACGCGGCTGAATGGTCCGCAGCGGGCCACGGACGATCAGCGTCCGATGCTGCGGGGTGAGTTGCAGACCATCGCCGCGGACGCCACGAAGGCAGCGCGCAAGGCGGCTGACCGGGAGACCCGGCTGCACCTGGAGGATCTGGCGGATCAGGCGGCCAAGATTTTGGATCCGAAGTTCCAGTTGACCGCGGCTCCGCAGGGAGGGCCAGGTGGGCAGAACAACACTCTGGAGGAACGCGGCGGCGAGTTTTGCTGGCCGGATTACGCCGTGAGGTAAACCAGGAGCGCCCGGCACGCGGTGACAGTCTCGAAGAGGCTGTTCGGAACCTCCCGCCTCGCGGTTCACTTGCCTGGCTTGAGCTTGCGCGCAAAGAAATCCAGCATTGCGGCATTCAAGTGGCGTGTTTCCTCACCGGTTACCGCGTGGGTCTTTTGCGTGTAGAGCAGAGTTTCGAATTGTTTGCCGGCCCGCTCCAAGGCGGCGATCATCTGCACGGAATTCTGGAACAGCACGTTGTCATCTTCCAGGTTGTGCACGATCAGGAGGCTGCCTTTGAGGTTTCCGGCCGACCGCGGCAGCGCGGAGTTCTGGTATGCTTCCGCGTTCTCCGCGGGCAGGCCCATGTAACGCTCGGTGTAAATTGTGTCGTAATTGCGCCAGTCCGTCACGGGGGCTCCGGCTACCCCGGCGCGAAAGAGATCTGGCGCGTGCAGCAGCGCGTTCAGCGTCATGAAGCCACCGTAACTCCAGCCCCGGATGCCTACGCGCGAGGGATCGACGAAACCGAGCGAGATAAGATACGTCACTCCGGCAATCTGGTCGGCCAGTTCAACCTCGCCGAGCCTGCGGAAAACGGGGGTCTCGAAGGCGTGGCCGCGCCCGGCCGAGCCGCGATTATCCGTCTGCCAGACGACGAATCCGGCG
>CAZTKA010000220.1:0-3661 GCA_964614015.1 uncultured Bordetella sp.
CCGGCGACGGCCCGGCGCGTGGGCAGATAGCCCTGGTAGTCGCACGTCAACTGCGAGACGAACGTCAGCACCGCCTTGCTGCGGCCCTTGATCTCGTCGCCGTAGTCCAGGAACAACTCGAACGGGTTCGTCGCCATCGCCACGTCGCCCAGCCGCAGCACGTGCAGCTCGACCGGCACCTGCGAGGGCATCCAGCGCGCCTCGTTGATGGAGTTCTTGTTGGGGATGGTCGTCTTGATTGTCCGGTGCCGAAAAACTGGCCGCGTCTGCACGTCGCTCTGCGCGTAGGGCCAGACATCCTCCACCGCGCGAATCACGCGGTTGGCCAGTTCCTGTTTCCACGTAACTTTCCGGCGCGCGGTCATCACCTGCTCGGCTTTGCGGCGGATGATTGGTTCGGGACACTGGTCGCCCGACGCCGCGCACTGGCCGAAGACGTGGACCTTCGGCCCGTATTTCACTTTGATGCCCTGTCGAATCTGGTGCCAGAAATCCGCGCTGATCGCCTTGCGGCCAACCTGCGACGGGCAGGCGAGGTTCAGCAACATCCCCGTGAGCTTCTTGTCCGCGTCCCAGAAGAACAGCATCTCCACCGCATGGTCTTCGGAGCCTTCGATGTGCGAGAAGTCGGGCCGGGCCGTGTCGAATCCCATGATCGCCGAGCCGTCGGCGTAGGTGAGGCGGCGGTTGTAGCCGACCGCCGCGTGGCCCAATCCCCAACTCACGCCGCCGGGCTTCCGGCTCTGCCACGCCTCCGCGATGGCCGCGCCGACCCTCTCGTAGAGCAGCAGGATATACTGCTGCGGCGTCATCACGTCGGGTTCCTTGCTGATGTCATACAACTGTCCCGGCCCGGTCTTCTCGTAAGAGATGCTCGGCCCGCAATGGGTATGCGTCACGCCGCAGAACAACTTGCTGCTGTCGAAATCCTTGAGCCGTTTCGCCGCCTCGCGCTGCAAGCCCTCGTGGACCTCCTTCGTCATCCGAACCAGATCGAGGCTGACCATGATCGCCTGCTCGACCACCCGCTCGCCGTCGCGCGTCTCCAAGGCCAGCACCGTGGCCGTCACCGGGTCTTCGACCTCCTTGGTGACCCGCTTGTAACCGCTGCCGTCGAGCACCACGCGCGCCGACGGCGTGATATCCACCGTCGCCCAGCCAACGTGCAACTGCCCCGTCGTCGGCCCGTCGCCAAACGCGAAGCCGTCTGCCAGCAACACCGCCGCGACAACAATCCAGCCGCGAACCGTCTTCATGGCTGCGCAGTCTAGCGCACCGCCCGTGTTCTGACTACTGGCAGTCAGTCTCAAAAGCTGGCACTCCGGTCTCATCTGTAACGATGCGGGTGACATCGTGAGAGTGTGCCATTGTCCAAGGAGCGGCGGTTTGAAACCGCCGCGCGCATGTTTACCGTAAACGCTCACTATGTGGTGAGCGGGGCACGTCGGCGGTTACAAACCGCCGCTCCTTGATCTTGCGGCCCAATCTCATCGCGCAGGCTCCTTCTGCGGCACGGCCAGACAGATGCGGAAGCCGTCGCGGGAGTCGGAGTAGGTCACGCTCCGGATTCCCAGCCGGACGGCACAGCGCGCGTTCCCTGGAACATCGAAGTAGTTCCCGCCCCGGCACACCGGCCGCGACACAGTGCGCTTCTCCGCGTTCTCATAATAAACTTCCTCATGCCCGCCCTTCGGATCGAAGTGATCAATGACAAACTCCCACACGCCGCCGCACATGTCGGCGAGGCCAAAACCGTTGCGACCCTTTTCGCCGTAGTGGTCCACCGGCGAGACGAAAGGAAAACCGTCGCTCCACGGCGCCTTCGCCAGCGGCCAGGTCTTCTTCCGGCCCGGCAGGAAATCAATGCTGGAGATGTTCAGCCGGCCTTCGCCGTCCTCGATCTCGTTGCCCCACCAGAAATAGCGGCTCTCCCTGCTGCCACCGCGGCAGCCATACTCCCACTCCGCTTCCGTGGGCAGCCGGTATTCCAGAGCTTTCGGCAACCGGCCCGCCTTGCGTTCCCGCTCTGTCAGCCATTTGCAGAAGGCTTTCATGTCGTTGTAACTCACACACACGACCGGAAAAACGTCGCGGTTGGGGAACGCCCAGTTCGGGTCGCGCCAGCTCTTGCCCTTCATGGATTTCCACGGATGCACCACCTTCGTCGTCCAGTGATAGCCGTCCCATTCTGGATCGAACACCTGAGTCTCGCCGCCGGGCTTTTCAGCGTCGGTCACAAAACCGGTCTCCTCCGTGAACCGCCTGAACTGCCCGACGCTGAACTCCGTGCGGCCCATCCAGAAGCCGTTCTTCACACGCGTCAGTCGCGGTTGTTCGCCTTCGAACGACTCGCGCGTCGTCCCCGGCGTCGCGCCGCCTTCGATGCCCGTGGCCCACTTCTTTTCCTCCGGCGTGCTGCCCATCATAAATTCGCCGGGCGGGATATAGACAACCTCCAGCGTCACCCCGCCGCCAAGGTCCACGCGCTTGCTTGCGCCCTTGGTCGGCTCCGCGGCGTGCGCCACGGCAATGATCATCAAGACCGATAGAACTCTGGCACGATTCATGGCGATTCCTCGCTTCACACCTTCAACCCGCGCAGATTGACCTCGCGGGTCTTGGCCTCCTTGATGACTTCGTCCATCGTCAGCCACGTCTTTCGCAGCATGGCTTCGCGGCCGAGAATGCCTGTCAGAGTGCAATCCACCGAACGATGGGCCGTCTCGTTGTCGAACCGGCCCTCGGTGACGCAACGATGGAACTCGGCGATGTTGGCCTTCGCGCCGTCGGCGTATATGCCCTTCGCCACTTCTCCCACGTAATGCTTGTCACCGCCGCGGACAAACACCTTGCCGTTGTAAGCGAGATGCGCCGTGGCCTCCCGGCCCATGAGGTCAGCCTCCAGGTTATACATGACCGCGTTGTTTTGCAGGAGCTGGGTTGTGTGCGTCCAACACGTCCCGTCGGCAAGCTGGAACACCACCCCGCCGCAGTCCGTGCGGTCGCCGTGCGGGTCGGGCCGGACGATGCGCGCGTAGCCGCTGGCGGCGACGGCGCGCTTGCCGGTGACCCACGTGATGCCGTCAATGATGTGGATGTCATACAACAACAGCAAGTCGCCGCTCATCCCGATGTGCGAATACCACGCCCGCTTGAACAGGTTCTCGATGGTCGGCCCCACTGGCGGGTCCGGCAGCTTGCCGCAAGTGCCGCCGGAGTAGATGTGCGCCAGTCCGCCCAGCCCGCCCTCGGCGATGCGCTGCTTCACTTCCTGGTTCGCGGGATCCGTAGGCAACTGGTAGTCCACATGGAAACAGAGCTTCTTCTGGGTCGCCTTTTTCGCCAATGCTTGCATCTTGAAAACAGCCGGCACATCCACCGCGAACGGCTTGGCCATATACACATGGCAGCCGGCGTCAATCGCCGCGGCGGCTTGCTCAGGATAGAAATACGGGATGCCTTCGAGCACGAGCGCCTCGACACCGCTGTCGAGCGCGCGCTTGTAGCCCGACAAGCCGCTGAACCGCTTACCCGCCGGCACACCCAGCTTGTCGCCGACCGTGTTGGCGGTCTCCTCGAAGTAATCCGCCACCGCCGCGATCTCGTAGCCGGGATGTTGCTTGAAAAGACCGGCAATCCAGCTTCCCCGGCTGCCGACGCC
>CAZTKA010000221.1:0-3620 GCA_964614015.1 uncultured Bordetella sp.
TAGCGCGTGTTCGCGAGCAGGTGGTTGCCCGGAATCGTGACGCGCGTAGGGACCTGCCGCAGCGGAACCGAGAAACGCTGCGTCTGATCGCCTGTCCGCACCCAGACCGTCTGGCGCTGGCCCCCGGGAAACTGAATCTCCAGCGGAGCTTCCACCGAGAAATCAGGCGTCACATTTTCCTGCTCGATGGTGCCCGTAAGTTGAATGTTGGGCGCCCGCCCGCTGACGTTGTAGCGCAGCCGCAAAGCGGGAATTCCGGTTGCCTGCACCCAATTTTCGAAGAAGAGATCGACGTCATCGGCCGTCATCCCCGCCGGAACGAATTCTTTGGTCAACTGTTGGAGGTCGCCGGTCGACAGGGAACGAAATTCGAAGCGGCCGCGCAACTCCTTGAGCATGGCGAAAAACTTCTCATCGCCCAGCCGGCGGCGCAGCATGTGAAAGATCCACGCGCCTTTTTCGTAAGTGATCAAACGCCACGTCTGCGGCTCGCGCGCACCCTCCAGCCGGTAACCCCACGTGGGCGGTCCGAACGACTCCACGGTTCCGCCGTCCGCACTGCGCAACAGGAGGTCCGCGCGAAATTCGGCCAGTTCGGCTTCGAGCGCCGCCAATCCATTTTTCTTCTCCAGCCATAGGAGCGCCGAATAATGCGCCAGAGCCTCCATGATCCATTCGTCCTGGTAGGTCTTCGGGCCCACGACATTGCCCCACCACTGATGCGCCACTTCGTGCGGAGCCATCAGGTCGGAGAAGAACGTCTGTTCCCGGCCGCCGCGCGCGGTCGCGGGCCGCTCCTTGGGATCCAGATAGGAAAGCGTCGAGAGGTACACCAGTCCCGGAAACCCTAGCCCGAAGGTCCCCGGGATCGGCGCGACTGTAAGCCGCTCCACCGGCGGCGGGCCGAACAAACTCGAGAAATAGTCGAGCGAGGCGGCGACATCGGCCGCCACGGCCTCCATGCGCGCCAGCGGATCCGGTGGCGGGGGTGTCTGCACCACCGTGGTGACGCGCGTCAACGGCTCGCTGGGACGCACGCCGCGCTGCGGCGCCGGCCGCGCGGGCTGTGTGGTGATCACCGCGGCCGGCTCCGGACGCAGGGCAGGGTCCAGTCCGCGGTTCCCGTAAACATCCACCACGATGCCGGCGGCCTCGCGCGTCGAGCGCGCATAATTTCCGAGATTGAACCCGGCGATGCGGATGGGCGTGCGTGTTTCCCGCCGCGTGATCCGCCACTCCCCTTCTGTTCTGTCGTCGGCGACTTCTCCCGCCGTCACGAGCGTCAGGTCCGACGGATAACGGAACTGGAGGCTGTAGGCGGCGAACTCCAGTCCCGCGCGCGGATACCAATTGGAGCGCGCGCCCACCGTGTAGACCCCGTTGCCGCGATCCTGGATCACCGCTCCTTCGTGTTCAAACTCGATTTCATGGACGCTGCCGGCGGCCAGCAGATCCGGCGCAACCACCAGGAACGCGTCGTTCTCATCCGCGCGAACGCGGCCGCGAGGCTCTTGCGTCAGGAATTCAACGGGCTGTCCATCCAGCCGGACCGCCGTCACGCGCTCGGCGCGCGAGAGGCCGAAGGAATAGGCGCGCGACGGCTGGCTGCCGACTTTGAGCACCGCTCTGGTCACCGCCTTCAGAAACAACCGCTCGTCGAGCGTGGCCTCGATGCGGAAGTCGTCCAGCGAATACGGAAGCTCAAAGGGTTTCTCCAAACCCACGCGGATCGGCTGGGATACAAAGCTGGTCCAGATGTCGTAGGCTACGCGGCCATTGCGGTTTTCGATCCGGCCAGCCAGGATCTGGTCATCGCCCAGCGGGTCGTGGATCACGTCGAAGCTGCCGATGCGGTCGCTGTTCAGCGCCGCGAACAGAAATCCACCGCCCAACGGCGCCGGAGAAAGCAGATCGGCCGCGATGCGCTGTAGGAACCCGCCGGCGAGCGTGGCGATCTGCCGGTTCCAGCGCCCGGCCATCACGCGCCCAAGCTCCGGCGCGCTGCGCCCGCGCCCCCCTGCACGGATGTCGTCTAACAGGTCGCGCGCGCTCGAATCGGTGAATAAGAAGAGCGCGGATTGGAAATGCTCGTCGAAGTTGGGAGTCCCGGCGAATTTGGCCAGCGACTGGCGCTCGCCGCGGCGGGGCGGAAGCAGCAGTAACTCCGCGTCTCCTGGACGATCGCCGCCCGCGAAGACGGCTCCCAGCCGGCGGCCCGCAATCGGCTTCAGGAAGATCAGGTAACCGTCGTTGAAAAAAAGTTTGATGTCGTGGCGGTAAAGACTCACGTCGCGGACCAGGTAACATTCTTCCGGATCCAGGCTGGCTTCGCGCACAGCTTGGGCGGTCTGCGCCGCGGTCAGATCCTGCGCCGAAGCCGGCACGGTGCTCCACAGAAGAGCGGAAAGGGAAAGTGCCGAAAGAAAAACTCCGCGCTTCACATCGCCTCCGCCGGTCTGGAGCCGGCTGTCAGATAAACATCTCTTCGTCCGCGGTGACGCGTCCCGGATTCGGTCGCCCGCGGAGCAGATACTGAAGCATCGCCCCGGCGGCGGCCGCCAGACCGCTGACGCCGCGGATCGGTTTCATCACGCCCTTATGCACCAGCGTTACGGTTTCCTCGATGCGGTTCAGCGTGTCGTTCACCAGCAGCTCCATGTGCTCGAACTGGCGCCGCGAGCGCTCTTGCGCGTCGCCCAGTATCGCCTGCAGGCTTTGCATCTGTTTCTGCCCGCTGTCGAGAATCGCATTGGCCTTCTCGCGGATCTCGGCGATGCCGGCCCGGCCTTCGTCCACGGCGGCGCGCGAAGTATCGAGCAGGGCTTCCACCTTCGGCATCACCGTCTCGACCCGGTCGCGGATGGTCTGCGTCGCCCGGTAGGTGTTAAACAGCAGGATCGCCTGAATCACCAGCGCGATCGCGGACACTGCCACTGCGCCCCCCATGATCACCAGCAACGTAGATTGGTCCATAACGCTATCGCCGCGGCCGAGCCGTCTGGCCTCCTGCTGAGCCGCCCCCCGAAGATCCTTTCGCTTAGTCTGCTTCGCCCGAGGTCGCTTCCCGGTATGCCTGACGCCCGGCTTCCACTGCGGCTGTAAGGCTCTCTTTCTTCCGCTGCAACGTTTGCTTGCCGCGTTCATAAGCTTCGGTGGCAGACTCTCGCAGTTCCGAGCTCTTGCGGCGCACATAGTCGGCCCCCTCATCGGCCTTCTCTCGCAGCATCTGGCGCGTTTCTGCACCCGACTGCGGGGCAAATAACACACCCACTGCCACGCCCAGGCCGAGGCCCAGGAAAAAATAGGACAGTCTATTGTCTTCTGCCATAACAGGCTCCCTTCTTTCTGTCACCTTCAGCATAGCAAGTGTGGGCCCAACTGTAACCGCGATGCTTTCCTGGCGTGCGCTCGGGCGTGACTGAGGCCGACGGCTCCGCCTGATCCTCCGGCTCGGAACCTCGAAGCCGCAGGGTCGGCCTCGGCTGAGGTATCGGACGCAGCCAGAGCGCCCAACGACAGGTATGGATTGATGAGCCGCCACAGGGCGCCCGGCCCATGTTATTTGAAACATGGAGCGGGAGACGGGACTCGAACCCGCGACGTCCAGCTTGGGAAGCTGG
>CAZTKA010000222.1:0-3606 GCA_964614015.1 uncultured Bordetella sp.
GTCGTCCGGATTGCTGAAGCCCATCAAGATCGTGGGAATGCCGAGGTGCGTTTTGAAATCGCCGACGATGGGGATCGATCCTCCGCCGCGCGTGAACACGGTCTGGCGCCCCAGCACCTCAGCGAACGCCCGCGCGGCGATGGCGATGGCCGGATGCTCGGGATTGACGCTGATCGCGGGGCTCGCGCTCAAGATGCGCACCGACGTCTGAATGCCCTTCGGCGTGTGATCCGCCACGAATCTCCTGTAGGCTTCGACGATTTTCTCCGGCTGCTGATGCGGCACCAGGCGGAGGCTCACCTTCGTGGTGGCCTTCGCTGGAATCACCGTCTTGGCGCCCGGGCCCATGTAGCCGCCAATGATGCCGTGCACTTCGACAGTGGGCCGCGCCCAGGTGCGCTCCATCACCGTGAATTCGGGCTCGCCGGTGAGCGCCGTGGAGCCGACTTCTTTTTTTCGGAATTCCTCTTCATCAAAAGGCAGCGACGCCCAGCTCGCTTTTTCTTCCGGCGTCGGCGGCGTGACGTCGTCGTACATGCCGGGAATCTGGATATGGCCATTGGCGTCCTTGAGCTTCGCCAGCAGTTCGACCAGCCCGAAAATCGCATTGGGCGCGACACCGCCATAGACGCCGGAATGCAGGTCGCGCATCGGGCCGCGGGCCTCGATCTCGGTGTATATCAGCCCGCGCAGTCCCACGCACAGCGTCGGAATTCCTTCCGCGTAGAGCTCGGTGTCGGAAACCAGAGCCACGTCCGCCTTCAGCTTCGCGGTGTTCTTCGGCAGATAGGCCGCGATGGACTCGCCGCCGCTCTCCTCTTCCCCCTCGATCAGAAACTTGACGTTCAGCGGCAGCCTGCCGTGCAGCGCGAACAGCGTCTCGACGGCCTTGATGTGCATGTACATCTGGCCCTTGTCGTCTGTGGAGCCGCGCGCGTAGATGTTGCCGTTGCGAATCGTGGGTTCGAACGGCGGGCTGATCCACTCTTCCAGCGGATCCGGCGGCTGCACGTCATAGTGGCCATAGCACAGCACCGTGGGCTTGCCGGGAGCATGCAGCCAGTCCGCGTACACCAGCGGGTGCCGGTCCGTGGGAATGATTTCGACGTTCTGCAACCCTGCTTTCTTGAGGCTCTGCGCGACGAACTCCGCCGCGCGCCTCACATCGGCCGCATGTTCCGGCTGCGTGCTGATGCTCGGAATGCGCAGAAACTCTTTGAGTTCCTCCAGAAGACGGTCTTTGTTGGATTCGACGAAGGCTTGCGTGGAAAGCGGCACACTTCATTATATTGGCTGAGCCGCGCGCGTCAGCAAGCGGATTGCTACGGACTGGTCGGGCTCTTGTTGCCCATCAGCGCGATGGCCGCAGCCGCGCCGCCGCCGGCGATGCCCGCCACAATCGCCACCTTTGCTCCCGTCGACAAGCCCGCCTTGGAGGCCGAAGGAGCGCGGCCCTGCCCCGCGGGCGCGGGTTTGGCTCCGGCCGGCGCCGGTTTCGCGCCCGGCGTCGCAGGCTGCTGGGGAACCGATGTCTGCGCGTTCAACGCGGCGGCGACGGTCAGGCAGCCTCCCGCCGTTCGCGGGGCCACCGAGGTCACGTCCATGACGCCCGCGGCAGGTTGCACCGTCGGCGCGGCCGTCGCCCGTCTGCCCGTGACCTCAACGCGATTGCCGACGTTGGCCGCCAGATCCGGACCCGTGAGCTGCAGCACTTCCGGCGAGTCGTCGGACTGCAGCAGAAAGCCGCCGTCTTTGTATACCAGGCACCCCGCGCGCGTGATCGCTTGAAACAACGCGAAGTTCATGTTGCGGCCCGCGATGACCGAACCGAGCAACGCTCCGCCCGCTCCGCTCACGCGAACCGAGCCTGACAGCGCGGCGACCTGCAAACGCTGCGGCGCGGCCAGCGCGATCATCAAGCGGGCGCTTTTCGCCGACACCGTCATATCGCCGGCGCCGATCTCAAAGGCACCGGGAGCAGTGATCTGCCCCGAGCCGCGCTCCAGGTTCAACCGGTTCGCCCAGATGCGCGCGGCGGATCCCACCGCCAGGTGAACCTTCACGCCGTTGCGCAGCGCAAGCTCCGAAGAAGCGTTCCATGTTTCGACGCGCGCGCCGTCAAACAGCGTGGAGTTCCCCCAGATGCGCGAGCCGTCCACGGTAAAATGGCCGCTGGCGGTGATGATGCCGATGGCCGGCGGCGAAGCGGCCCGCAGGGAAAAGCAGAGCAGCAGACCGAAGAAAACGATGCCCATGATCACTCTAGTTCAGTATAGAGTTCGCGGCGGGATGGGGCAAGAAGAATTCGTGTAGTCCGCATGTATTACAGAGGCGCAGTTGCGGCGTTCGTCCTCGCGGCCCTGATCGCGGCCGGGTGGTGGTCCATTCGTTTGGCGCGTGCGGATGCGTTTTTCCGCGAGCGAACGCCCGCGAGCGTCGCGCGCGCCGTCGAACTTGCGCCCCTGAACACGACCTACCTTGCCCTCAGCGCGTTACAGAACGAATACGAAGGGAAGGATTCGCGCGCGCAGCTCGAGACAATGGCCAGGCTGAATCCGCGAGCTTCCGCGCCCCGCATCCGCCTGGGTCTGGCGGCCGAGGTGCGCGGTGACGCGCTCGAGGCCGAGCGCTGGCTGCTGGAAGCCGCGGCGGTGGACCGGCAGTTTGAAACGCGCTGGACCCTTGCGAACTTCTACTTCCGCCAGGATCGCGACGAGTTCTGGAGCTGGATCGAGGCGGCTCTGGAAATGTCGTACGGCGACCGTAAACCTGCTTTCGATCTGTGCTGGCGGAAAAGCGCGAATGCTGGGGAGATCCTGGATCGCGCGATCCCGCCGCGGGCTGAGGTCGCGGCAGCCTACGTCTGGTATTTGATCGGCGAGAAGCGCTTGGATGCCGTCGCGCCCGCGGCCTTGCGCCTGGCGGAGTTGGACCCCGCGGCGGTCGAGCCCTTGCTCGCGGCGGTCGATGCGCAGCTCGATGCAGGGCGCAGCGCTGACGCTGTTGCCGTGTGGACCGCCACGCGGCGCGCAGCGCCCGCGGGCATCTGGAGTCCGCGCTTTGAACAGCCGCCGGTTGGCCGGGGGTTCGACTGGCGCTTCGCGAAGCAGGAAGGCGTCACGCATATCGCATTGGACGCGCCCTCCGGACACCGCGTGCGGCTGAGCGGCCGCCAGCCGGAATCGTGCGAGCTGATGCGGCAACTGGTGGGAGGATTGCGCCCGGGCGCGGCGTATCAGCTCCGCTGGCGTTACCGGACAGAGGCCGCCGCCGGCGTCGAGTGGCGGATCGCCGGGCGTTCCGCAAGGCTCGAAGCGGGCCAACTCAGGTTCACCGCGCCCGGCGAATCCGCGCTGCTGCAACTTTTCTACCAGCGGCCAAGCGGAGAGGTTCGCGCGGAGGGCAGCGTGGACTTGTTGGAAGTTGTGGCCGTGCCAGCGCGCTGATCTATTTCTTGATCAACAGAAAATTTCCGGCGCGCACACGGTTCGGCCGCAGCTCCATCTGGAAATTCACTTCCAGCAGATTGAACGCCGGCCCCGGAATCAGCTCAATCGTGCCGCTGACTCCGTCCCGCGTGCGCAGATTGAAGGTCTGATTCCGATT
>CAZTKA010000223.1:0-3501 GCA_964614015.1 uncultured Bordetella sp.
GCGGCGGCCTTCAGGCCGCCACCCGAACGTGTCGCCCTGAAGGGCGACGCGACGTCCCGCTGGGCGGAAACCACGAAGGACATCCGCCATGGTAAAGAACCGTCGGACGCACCACCCTGAGATCGAACTCAAATCGAAGCGGCTGACTCCGCGAAGCGGTCGCGGACGCGATTGAGGCTTTCGAGGAAGCGCTTGCGCAGTCGGCGGAGACGTTCGCGGCGCCGGGCGAGGGTCCGCGCCAGCAACAGAAGACGGATCCGCGTCCGCACCAGGCGCTGGAAGCGCCAAAGCACCAGGCCGCTGAGAGGCAATGTCAGGGCGTAATAGCCGGCCGCCGCTCGTCCCCACTGGCGCGCGCAAAGCGAGACGAGCAGAATGTAGGTTCCGAGGACCACCAGGATACGAAGCAGCCAGGCCTGGCCGGGATCCTTGCGGGCGAGCCGCCCGAGAAGATTGCCCGGCATGAGCAGCGCGATCGGCAGCAGGTGGTTGAGGAAGCCGTAGAACGCCAGGGGCGCTTCCAGCGCCGCTTCCAGCCAGTAGCGCGCCCGGCGGCCGGAGCTTTTCAGCCAGTCGCCCGCCGTTTCCACTTCCGCTCCGAGCAGGGCGCCGCGTCGCCGTTCCTCGCGGTAACGGTCGAGCTCCATCCGCAGGCCGCCGAGCGTCGCCGGATCACGGGCGTTCAAATCCTCGGCGCAATCCACCAGGAAGCGGCTGATCTCGAATCCTTCCGTCTTCTGTTTCCAGCGGGGTCGCGCCGCCCAGTCTTCCTCGACGTCGGTGCGCAGCAAACCTTCCAGGTCGCTGAGGAAAAACCGCAGGTCGCGTTCTTCCAGGCGGAAGGGATTTCCCGCCAGGCCGTCCTCGACGGCGCCGGCCAGAGATCGCAACGACGATTCGGCGCTCGCGCCGCCCTGGAACTCGCCCACCAGGATGGGTTCTCCCGCCGCGATCAACACTTCTCCCGCCGGCGATTCACCGTAGCAACCCACCACGTGAAGCGGAACGATCTGGATTCCGGGAGAGGCCGCCGAAGCAGCCAGCGCCAGTCGCGCGACCGAAACACAGGAAGGCGCGAGCGACTCCGATCGCGCCGGCTCCGTTTGCGCGAAGAGGGCAACCGCCTCGCCGCGCGCCAGCGCTTCGCCAGCCGCCGGGGGAACGGTCGCCGATTCCTGCCACAGCACACCCAGCCGCCGCGCCAGCCAGCGCCGCCACAGCCCCCCGCAGGCCGGTTTGGGAAGAACGAACCGGACCGGCCGATCCAGCGCCGCCGCAACCGCCGCCGCGTGCAGAAAGTTCGGCGTGCCGTTCAACACCAGCAGGAGCCTTTCGGCCCCCGCCAGCGATGCGGGGCGCAACAGCCGAATCTTTCCACGCGAAATGTTCACCCAGTGCCGGGCCATCCATCGGCCCAGCGTCGATCCTGACGCCATTGCCGTCCTGACGCGTTTCCTCCGATTGAACTAACGCCGCCTTGCGCGGCGCGACTCCGGCAGGGGAGGAAGCGCATCGCTCTCCCAGCCGCCCACCGTGCCGATCGGACGCACAATCGTCTGCTGCATCCGATAAATCTTCTGGAACTTTTTCCCCTTCACGTCCTCCAGCCGCAGACGGAACCCCGGAACTCCCTCGATCTGAATGACGCGAATGGGGAAAAATCCTCGCAAACGGCTTTCCACGTATGCCGTGGCGTATTCCTGGCGCGCCGCGTTCCAGGTGAACACCCGGATGCGAGTGAAGTCGTAGTCCGGTGTGTCTTCGCGGTCAGCCGCGACGTATTGCGGAATGACACGGCCGTTGTCATCCACGGTATTCAGCACCTGCCACGCCACCAGATTGAAGCTCTGCGCGTAGTGGCTGATCTCCTCCGGGATCTGGAGCGACACCAGGCGGCCCAGCACCCAGCCGGCGCGTTCGCCCGCTCGCACCAGGTACCACGCCTCGCGCGGCGTCTCCCCGCCCTCAGTTTGTCCCGGCTTGGGGAGACGCGCGACCATGCGGCGGCCGAAAACTTCGACGCGCTCGCCGGCGGCGAGTTGCGTGATCTGCACCGCGTCGCGCGCCGGCTCGACCCGCAGGTTCGCCGCCGCGGGCGTCACGCCGGCAGCTTGCGGGGCTTCATTCTTCATGCCCGCCAGCAGGGCGCGGCCCTTCTCGTACGCGGGCGCGTCAATCAAGTTGCCCAGTTCAACCCAGCCCACTTCGCCGGCGGAGGTTTCGACCTTGGCCCAGCGCGCGGTGCGCGAAAGTACGCCGACGCGCTCGCCGTGACGCAGCTTGCCGATTTCCAGCCGCACCGCCGCCGTCGAGTCGTTGAGGGGGACGGACTCGGGAAGCACATAAGCGAATTCCTCGGGCGGCGCGGATTTCTTCCCGCAACCCGCAAGGCCAGCACCCGCAAGAACTAGAAGTATCGCGATGAGTTTCCGGATGATCGGTTCGCTCCAGCCATCAGGTATTGACGCTCATTCTACACTAAGTGCATCCTAGTCCGACGCGGCCATTATGCTGGTGCGGCGATCCATGATCGCCGCGAGACGTGGCACGGGCGTCTCGCCCGTGCGGCACGCGCAGGATGCGCGTGCCACAGCCGGCCAGCAGGGTTCGCCGTTCCAGAGGAGGCGGTACGAAGGCGGAAAGGCTATTCATTGCGGGACCAGCGGGGCGGATCGAGGCCTTGCTGGAGTATGTCGAGGGCCATGCGGCGCGCGCTGCGGCCATCGTGTGCCATCCCCATCCTCTCTTTGGCGGGACGATGCACAGCAAGGTGGTGTACCGCGCGGCCAAGGCAGCGATCCAGGCGGGTTTGCCCACGCTGCGTTTCAACTTTCGGGGCGTAGGCGCGAGCGAGGGCGAACATAGCGAAGGCGTGGAAGAAGTCGGGGACGCGCGCGCGGCGCTGGATTATCTCTCGGGACGATTTCCTTCCCTGCCTATTTGCATGATCGGGTATTCCTTCGGATGCGCGGTGGGATTGAGCGCGGGCGTGTCCGATGCCCGCGTCTCGCAGTTGGTGGGCATCGGCGTTCCCGCCGCCATATGGGATCTGAGTTTCTTGCAGGGAGTGAACAAGAACACGCTCTTCGTTCAGGGCACGCACGACGTCTTCGGCCCCGGCGACACCGTCCAGAGGGTGTTTGAATCCCTCGTGGGACCGAAGCGACTGGAGTGGATTGACGGCGCGGACCACGGATTCAACACGCGCCTCGACGAAATGCAGGAGGCGGTGCGCGCGTTCCTCGCCGAAATCGTGTAGTGTGGATGCTGTAGCGTCGGCATCCTGCCGGCTTTGGCGCGGGGATCATGCCCGCGCTTCGAGGCCGGGACGGCCCCGCGCCAGCCGCCGGGACGGCGGCGCTACAGGAGACCCATGGCCGACATCGAAACCGAAGGCACCGAAACTCTCTACTGCCCCAACTGCGAGGCGGAGATTGACAACCCGCTCGTCTGCGGCGACTGCGGCGCCGTCATCTGCCGCATGTGCGGCACGCCCCTGGA
>CAZTKA010000224.1:0-3484 GCA_964614015.1 uncultured Bordetella sp.
CGTGACGCCGTCGACGCAACGGGCGACATCCTCGCCGAACTGCTTGCGGATCTGCTCGATGGTGATGCCGGTGTCTTCCACCACGTCGTGCAGCAGTCCGGTCTGGAGGCAGATCATGTCCATGTTCATCTGCGCAAGCTGCCCCGCCACCGCCAGCGGATGAACCAAGTAAGGCTCGCCGGAAGCGCGCTTTTGGTTGGCGTGCTGCTCTTTCGCGAAACGGTAGGCGGCTTCCAGCGGTGCGAGGTCTTCGTTGGGCCGGATGCGCCGCAACTCCGCCGTGAGGTCCGTGAAGACACGGTCGGGATCCTGGGCCGCTGGCTGGAATGTGGCGGCTGCGCCGGCTTCGGCCGGAGGCGCGACGTTTTCAGGCGAGACAGATGGCATCGCTCAGTACCAGTGTACACTTCCGCAAAATCAAAACGCCGCTCCCGCAGGCGCGGGAGCGGCGCTAAGGGCTTTTGAAATCAGATGCTTACTATTCCTGATGGATGCCCGCGGCGGCCTTCTTGCTGGCGCGCTCGGCCAGCATCTTGCGCGTGCTCATGGCCTTATCCAGCCAGTTATCGGCGCTGGCGATTTCCGTCTTGTAGACGTCGGCGGTATCGTTCAGATCGGCGCGCTGGCGGATCAGCAAGTTCATGTAGGCCATCGCGTCCACATACTCCGGGTCGATCTCCAGGGCTTTTTCGAGGTTCTGGATTCCGTCCTCCAGGATCGGCGTGAACTTGGCCTTCAGCTCCTCGCGGACCTTCTTGTCCTTGAGCGGGCCCGGGTCGTCGCTGCGCATCCTGAGACTGGCGCGCGCCGACAGCCATGCCGGCGACCATTTCTGATAGTCGATGACGGCGAGGCTATAGTAGGCTTCCTTGACTGGCCGCACGGCGATGCGCTTCTTGTGCCACTCGGCCGCTTCATTCAACTTGGCTTCCTTCTCCTCCGGCGTGAGTTGCCCGGTAGTCGCCTGGTTGTAGGACAGCATGGCCAGATAGCCCAGCGCGGTTTCCTCGTTGGGATTCCTCTCCAGGACTTTGAGAAATTCTGCGCGGGCCTTGGCGGCGTACTCCAGATTCTCCTGCGATTCGGCGCCCGGGATCCACTGGCTCATGTAGGACGTGGCCAGATACACTTGCGGCGTGTCCCAGTCCGGATCGAGTTCCATGGCCTGTTTGAAATGCTCGACCGCGTCGGCATACTTGGCGGCGCGATAGGAGGCGATGCCCTTGTTCAGGTGGTCGCGGGCGCGGAGATAGGTGCACCCGCTCCCGAATAGCATTAGCGTCGCGGCCAGGATGGCGGGAAACATTGGTCGTTTGCGCATGTCAAATTCTCCCGTTGTGGACCGGCCTACTGGCCGGCTTCGATCTTAGGCGTCATCAAACCGATCTTGTCAATGCCCGCGCCCTTGGCGACGTCGATGGCTTCCGCCACGGACTTGTAGTCCAGGTCGGGATCGCCCTTCACGAAGACGACGCGTTCAGCTCGGGTCTTGAAAATCTGCTCCAGCCGCGGCCCGAGCTGTTCCTTTTGCGGAACCGGCTCCTGGTTGAGGCTGATGTTGCCCGCGCGGTCGATGACGATCACCACCGTGCGGTCATCAGTCTCCGGCGGAGGCGGCTGATCCTTTTTCGGTGGCTGTGGAGCGAGCGCTTCCAGTCCGTACGGCGTCAGGGGCGTGATCACCATGAAGATGATCAGCAGCACCAGCAGCACGTCGATCAGCGGCGTCACGTTGATGTCGGCTTTGGCTTTCGAGCCGGGTATGTTCATTCCCATACTTTCAATCTCCTCTTTGCGCCTTTGCGCCCGCTTCAGCGAAGCGCGTAGCTCCTGTCGAATCCGGCCGAGGCGATCGCCGGGGCAGTCTGCTCGGTAATCAGGCCCAGTTGATCGACGCCGGCCGCGCGCAACGCGTCCACGACGTCCTCCACCGCCTGATACTTCGAGCGCGAATCCGCCTTCACATATACCGTCTTATCCAGGCGGCCGGTGAGCAGATCGGAAACCTTGGTGGGGATTTCATCGAGCCCGACCCGGTTGTTGCCGGGGCTCAGAAAGAACTCTCCGTTTCGCGTGACGGCGATGATAATCGCGTCGTCGGCGTCGGCCTCTTTCATCGCGATGGGATTTTTGGTCTTCACCAGATCGACGTTCACGCTCTTGGTCAACAGGGGAGTGATGACCATGAAGATGATCAGCAGCACGAGCATGACGTCCACCATTGGGGTGACGTTAATGTCGGCTACGATCTCGGGGGCCTTGACGTTTTTCATAACACTCCTGAAGAATCCGGTCCGGGCGCCGCCCGCAGGCGGCGCGCCGTCCTATTTCAACTCGCTGCCTGAGGGTCCTTACTTTCCAGCCGCGGCCTTCTGGCTCCGCTTCAGGAAATAATCCACCAGCTCCGAGCTGGAGTTGCTCATCTCCACGTCGAAGGCATCCACGCGGTTGGAGAAGTAGTTGTACATCCATACCGCCGGGATCGCCACGAGAAGACCGATGGCGGTGGTTACCAGGGCTTCGGAAATACCGCCGGCCACAGCCGCCAGACCGGTCGACTTCTCGCTCGAAATACCTTTGAACGCGTTGATGATGCCGACCACCGTGCCCAGCAGTCCGACGAACGGGGAGCTGGAAGCGATGGTGGCCAGCGTCGAGACGCCGCGCTTCAGTTCGGCGTGGACGATCGCTTCCGCGCGTTCCAGAGCGCGCTTGGAGGCCTCGATTTCCTCACCGGAAATCTCGGGACTCATCTGATGCGCCTTGAACTCCTGCAAACCGGCCACCATGACCTTGGCCAGGTGGCTCTTAGGATACCGGTCGGCGATCTTGATGGCTTCATCCAGCTTGCCTTCACGCAGCGCGCCGGCCACGGCCGGAACCAGGGCGCGCGACTGCTTGCGGGCTCCGTTGAAAGCGATCAGGCGGTCGGCCATCACGCCGAAGCTCCACACCGACATAATAAACAAACAGACCACCACGGAGCGGGCGGGCCATTCCATCACCGCCCACATGGACATAAGGTCGAACTGCGGGGCGCCGCCTTCCTGAAGCATCAACGCCCAGACTTGGATTTGTAACACCATTCTGTATCTCCTGCGAGTTGAAATTTAAAAATCTTCGCGGACGCGTCAAACGCCGCTCCAACGAAACCATTACTGCAATATAAAATTCACTTCGATATCGGTGATGATGTCTACCGGTTCTCCATTCAAGATCGTAGGTCTGTACTCCCACTGGCTGACGGCATCAATGGCCGACTGCCGCAGCATGGCTGGGCCGCCGGTCACCTGCAAGTTCTGAATCTTTCCGTCCTTGCCGATGATGGCCGTCAGGGTTACCTTGCCCTGCACGCGCGCGGCTTTGGCGATGGCCGGATAGACCGGCTGTACCATCTTGATGCGGCTCGCCAGGCTGACGCCGCTCGAGACTTTGACCGGGCCGGTGGGCTTCGGAGGAGGCGGCGGAGGGGGCGGCGGCGGGG
>CAZTKA010000225.1:0-3482 GCA_964614015.1 uncultured Bordetella sp.
CGGCTGTGGCGAAAGGGAAGGCGTGCCGCGCGTTGCCTGCCAAAACCGCGCAGGGAGACCCGCAGCGTGGAAGGCGGGAAGCCGAGATGCGCCGGCGGGCCGGCGAAGGCTCCTCGCCTCGATTGTTGCGGTGCTGCGCGGGTGTCTTCCTGGTCGCCGTGCCGGTGGAGGTTGATGGCAGGCATGCCGCCACGTTGCTGGCGGGGCCGGTGCGGTGGCGGAAACCCGCCCGCCGGGACTGGAGCCGAGCCGCAAGAGTGCTGGCCGAATGGGGGCTGAACAGGCCAACATCGCGCGCCCGGCGCGCCTGTCTGCGCGCGCCCGTGGTGGGGGGCGCCCGATACAACGGCGTAGTCAGCCTGTTACGGATATTTGCGCAGCAGTTGAGCCAATACGCCGGTTGCTGTCGCTCGACCGACCCGCAGGTTCCCCCTTCCGTGGCCAAGGCGATGGAATTTGTGCAGCAACGCGCAACGAAGCCTGTGACCATGCGCGAGGCGGCCGGGCATGTGCATCTGAGTTCCCACTATTTTTGCCGGCTGTTCAAGAAAACGACGGGCATGACATTCAGCGAGTGCGTGGCGCGCACTCGGGTCGAAAAAGCCAAGATCTTGCTGCGCAATCCCTTTATGCGCATTTCCGAAGCCGCGTTCGAGTCCGGCTTTGGCTCCATTCCGCATTTTAACTCCCTCTTCCGAAGATACACGGGCAAGTCTCCCACGGATTTCCGCCGTTCGCTGCGCAAGGGGGCCGCATCCATCCGCAAAGCTCGCACCGAGGTCGGGCAAAGCCCGGTATGACGGAGCAAGCTCCTGCGCGTTGCGCCGATGGGACGTGTCGAGTCAGACCGACGCGTGCAGTCTTTCGCCGTTGGAGGAGGGGAATCTTCCGAAAGGAAAAGCCAATCGGCAAGTAGCCCGCGGCGCCGTCGTTTGGCTAGCGTTACGGTTGAATGATTGAGTCTGACCGCACTTGGAGCCGGAAAATGACGAAACGAAAAAATAGCGGCGAGACAGCGTCCTCCCAGGGCGGGCCTGGCCTCCAGTTCTGAACTCACCATGAAAACCGAACAAACCACCCCACCTCCCGCTCCGGCGCAACCCGAAGCGCACGAAGACTTCGACCGCGCGGCGTTCATCAAGGCGGCGGCCATCCTGACAGGCGCAGCGGCCATCGGCGCGGTGGCGCTGGTCAACGGCAAGCGCGCCAAAGTTTCCAACGAGGCAACGGGCGCGGCGACCGTGCGCAAGCTGCCTGCGATGGACTCCATTCCGGTGGATCGCCATTCCGATCCGCTGCTGCGCATGCAGAAGGAATTGGAAGCCGCGATGGCCAAACCCGTCGAGCAGCGGCATTGGATGATGGTGATTGACACGCGCAAGTGCGTGGGCTGTCACGCCTGCACCATCGCGTGCGTCGCGGAAAACAAGCTGCCGCCCGGCGTTGTTTATCGCCCGGTCGTCACGGAGGAAATTGGCCGGTTCCCAAACCTCGCCATGCGCTTCACGCCGCGTCCGTGCATGCAATGCAACGCGCCCCCTTGCACGCCGGTCTGTCCGGTCAAAGCGACCTGGAAGCGGGCCGATGGCATCGTGGCGGTGGACTACGACAAGTGCATCGGCTGCGGCTATTGCATCACCGCCTGTCCCTACAACGCCCGCACGCGCGACGCGGGCGAATACTACACGGAAGAGACCCCGGCGCTGCAGCCCTACGAACAACAGCCCAACTTCGAGTATGGGAAGCATTGGGAGCGCAGGGGCCACGGCTCGCCCATTGGCAACGCGCGCAAGTGCCAGTTCTGTGTGCATCGCCTGGAAGCCGGCATGTTGCCCGAGTGCGTCACGACGTGCATCGGGCGCGCGACGTTCTTCGGCGACGGCAATAATCCCGAAAGCCTGGTCAGCGAGATGGCGGCGAAACCAAACTCCATCCGGTTGCTCGAAGAAAAGGGCACGAAACCGAACGTGGTTTATCTGATCTGAGGGACTCACATGAAAAAACACTGGAGAATCTTGCTGTGGGCCTTGTGGCTCGTGATTGCGGCGCTGGGCGTGCATGGCGTTGCCAGCCGCATGATCGAAGGCCATCGCCACGCCAACTACGGCAGTTACATCATCTGGGGACTGTGGGTGTCGTGCTACATCTACTTCATCGGGCTGTCCGCCGGGTCGTTCCTCCTCTCCTCGATGATTTACGTCTTTGGCGTGAAAACACTGGAGAAGATCGGGCGGCTCGCGTTGTTCACCGCCATCATCACGCTGGGCATGGCGCTGCTCTCGATCTGGTGCGACTTGGGCCAGATGCTCCGCGCCTATCGCATGGTCATCAGCCCAAACTTCGGCTCGATGATGGCGTGGATGGTGTGGCTCTATTCGGGCTACACCGTGATCATGGTGGTGGAACTCTGGATGGCCATGCGCGCGGATTTGTGCCGCTGGCAAACCGAGCCGGGCATCAAAGGGCTGGTGGGCCGGACGCTGGCGTTGCATCGCGGTCCGTTGCCGCCGGCAACAGAGAAGTGGTGTCATCACTGGCTGAAAGTGCTCGCCATCGTGGGCGTGCCGCTGGCGATTGCGTTTCACGGCGGCGTGGGCGCGTTGTTCAGCACGCTCTCGGCGCGGCCCTTCTGGCACACGCCGCTGATGCCGATCCTGTTTCTCACCGGCGCGCTGGTGTCCGGCGGCGGCCTGATGGCCTTCGTGGTGGCGGCGTTTTATCCGAATCGCGACGAAGAGCAACGGCAGATGGTCAGCTTCATCGGGCGCGCGGTGCTCGGCCTGCTACTGTTCGACGTGGTGCTCGAATGGGCGGAGTTCTCCGTGCCGATGTGGTATGGCGTCGGCCACGAATACGACCTGCTGATGCGGGTGTTGTTCGGCCAGTTCTGGTGGGTGTTCTGGGTGGTGCATGTCGGGCTGGGCTGCCTGGTGCCGATCTGCCTGCTGGCGTTTCGCGGCAATAAAATGTGGTCGGTCGGGCTGGCCGGGCTGTCGATCGCGGTCACGTTCATGACCGTGCGCCTCAACATCGTCATCCCCGGTTTGCTGGATCCGCATTTGCAGGGTTTGCAAAACGCGTTCACCGACCACCGGCTGGTGTTCTGGTATGTGCCGAGTTTCTTCGAGTGGCAGGTGACCATGTTCATCGTGGCGCTCGGCATCGCGCTGTTCTATCTCGGCTGCCGTTTCCTGCCGCTGACGTCCAAGGCAGCTTCAACCTCCGCTCCAACCCACTGAGGACTTCACCATGAACACTGACTCAAATTCCAACCCCGGCTTTTCCCGCCGCTTTTTCCTCGGTCGCAGCAGCGCGCTGCTCGGCGGCGCGATGATGACCAAGGCCGCCTCCTTTGCCAACGGCGCGGAAGCCCAGGGCCGGATCCTGATCAGCAACCGGCCCGACGCGCCCTACGACTTTGCCGACCCGGAGCATTGCCTCTACACGACCTGCCTCAACTGCAACACCGGTTGCGGCATCAA
>CAZTKA010000226.1:0-3291 GCA_964614015.1 uncultured Bordetella sp.
CGAAATCGTGCGCCTCATGGCGGAGCAGACGCTCGAGCAACGCGGCTTGGCGCCGCGGCTGGTGGTGGCCGAGCCGAGACGCGCGACCGAAGCGTTCGTGTACTGATTGCCCGGAGAACCTCAGCGCCGGACTTCCGCACGGCCCTGTCGGCGGTGATCCACGGCAGTCCGGACCGCTCAATTCACCGGGGGACCCTGCGGACCCCTTCCTTCCGGCCCCGGCACGGTCGGCGGCGGACCGGCTGGACGCAGCCTCGCCTGCCGCTCCTGCTGGAGCCGACGCCACTGCTCCGGCGTCAGCGCGCGCCGGATCTCCAGTTGCAGCCGCATCTCATCCTTCCGCAACTCCGCCTCGGCCTGCGCCACGCGATCTATCTGCGCCAGGATCCGGCCCTCATCCGGTTGCTCGGCTGCCACCAGCGGCTCCAGCATCACCCGGGCTTTTTCCACCGCCGCGCGCAAATCGATTTGCTTCAGCCGGTGCTCCTGTACCGCCGCCTCGATCTTTTTCCGCTGATCGGAGTTCATTCCCAGCCTCTCAGCCAACTGCGGATCGTTCCACGCCGGCGCGGTTGGACGTGGTTGCCCATCCGGCGGCGCGGCCAGCGGCGGCTTGGGCGGGCGCACGTCCGGTTTCACGGGCCCCGGTTGCGGCTGTGCGGCAACCATGCCCGCGGTCAAGCATAACAAGCCAAGTGAACAACGACGCTTTTTCATCGGTCCTCCCACAGTTCGACTAGTAACATAACAGACAGAACGTTACCATAGGCTGAGATGATCTCGCGCTACACCCGCCCCGAAATGGGCCGCATCTTCAGCGACCAGAACCGCTTCAATCAGTGGCTGGCGGTCGAGCTCGCCGCCGCCGCCGCCCTCGCGGAAACCGGCGCGATCCCTGTGGCCGCCGCCGAAGCTCTCCGCACGCATGCCGCCTTTGACGTCGACCGCATCCACGCCATCGAACGCGAAGTCAAGCACGACGTCATCGCCTTCACTACCGCGGTTTCGGAGAAGATGGCCGCCGCCGGAGCCGCCGATGCTTCGCGCTGGCTGCACTACGGCCTCACCTCGAATGACGTCGTGGATACCGCCCAAGCCCTGATGCTCGCGCAGGCCTCGACGCTGCTGCTTGAAGGCGCCCGCTTGCTCGCCGCCGCCCTCAAGCGCCGGGCCTACGAATTCAAGGACGCCGTGCAGATCGGGCGCACCCACGGCATCCACGCCGAACCCATCACCTTCGGATTGAAACTGGCGCTCTTCTATGATGATGTGTCGCGCGGCATCGCGCGCCTGGAAGCTGCGGCCGAGGATCTGCGCGTCGGCAAAATCTCCGGGGCGGTCGGAACCTTCGGCCACATCGGCCCGGAGGCCGAAGAACGCATCTGCGCGCGGCTCGGCCTGAAGGCCTCGCGCATCTCTTCGCAGGTGATCTCGCGCGACCGCCATGCGGCCTGGCTCGCCGCGCTTGCCCTGCTCACCGCAACGCTCGAAAAAATCGCGCTCGAGATCCGCCACTTGCAGCGCACCGAAGTGCGCGAGGTCGAAGAACCTTTTTCGGAAGGCCAGAAGGGTTCCTCCGCTATGCCGCACAAGCGCAACCCGGTCAGCTGCGAACAAATCTGCGGACTCGCGCGCCTCGTGCGGTCCAACGCGCAGGCCGCCTTCGAAAACATCGCGCTCTGGCATGAGCGCGATATCTCGCACTCTTCGGTCGAGCGCGTGATTCTCGCCGACTCCGCGATTCTCACAGACTACCTGCTCGCCAAAACGCTCTGGTTGATTGAAGGCATGCGGGTTTATCCACAGCGCATGCTTCAGAATCTGGAAGCAACGCGCGGGCTTATCTTTTCCGGCCAACTGCTGCTCGATCTGGCCGCGGCGGGCATGCTTCGCGAGCAAGCTTATAAGATCGTTCAGGATCATGCCATGCGCGCCTGGGAATCCGGCGGCGATTTTCGCGCCGCCGTGCTGGCGGATAGGGAAATCCTTTCGTATCTATCTGTTGAAAGGATAAATGAAGCCTTTTCTACATCCCGACAGCTAAAATACATAACCTGGATTTTCGAGCGCGTCTTCTCGTAACTCGTTGAAATCTTGGATAAGATCTCCGATATAGAAGGTACTAAGAAAATAGCCCGCATCGTTTTAGTGCCTTCTGCGGTACACTAAAATCGGTAGACCTGATGGCAGCGGCATCCCAAACCCGAGAGTATTTGGCTCGCGTCTTGCTCGTGGACGACGATCCGGCATCCCGCCTCACGCTGAAAACCGTTCTGGAGACCTGTGGCTATAACGTGGAGGCCGCAGCCAGCGCCGCCGAGGCCGTCGGAATGCTCGACGATGGCGAATATGCCCTTGTTTTGAGCGACTTACAAATGGAGTCGCCAGAAGCCGGACTGAAAGTCTTGGCACACGCAAGGATGATGGACTACAAGCCCGCCACGGCTCTCATCACGGCCTATCATGACGCAACTGCCGCTCCCGCTCCCGCTCATCGTCGTGACTCTTCTCTGTTTATCAAACCGGAAGACATCCCTGGGCTTATCAGCAAGATAGCCGACCTGATCAGCGAGCGTGCCACGCGCCGCCTGGAACGCGAGCTGCGTTTAGCTGGCCTAGGCCCGGCTTTCTAAGGTCCCGCTTCGCCCGTATTGCCATGACCAGTCAAAAGTTTTGGTTCAATTTTCCCTATTGATATGCTTCCCCCTTTCGTTATATACTGACACTTCATTCGCATAGTTTGGCGAGAAAGAGGGAAAAACTCCTGATCGGAGGATGGAGACGGACGCAATGAAAAAGCTAACGATGGTAGTTGCCGCGATGATCTTGCTGGCGGGCGTTTCGAGTGCGGCGGTGTTCACCTACACCAGCCAGTCCAGCTGGGAGACCGCGGTCGGGACTTGGTCGACGTTCCAGTTTGCCGGGAATTTCAACTCCACGCCGTCCGGCTACACCGTGAATATCAGCCAGTCCGGCAATAATGGCTACTCAGGGATCACAGGAACAGCGCCCAATCAACTTTACCAGGACGTGCTGGCCTCCGGCGCCGCCAACGTGCTGGCTCAGTATGGCTTTGTTCCGAGCACGACCACAGTGACATGGAACGGTCCGTCAATGTTCGCCGTCGGAGGCCTGTGGAATACCTCGCCTGTGAATGAAGGCGGCAAGATCAATATCGTTTTGAATCTGGTCGGCGGCGGCACAGCGAGCGTTGCTACAATCGGCCCCATCAACGGTTTCTTCGGCTGGATTTCCGACGCGCCCTTTGACTCCTTCACGCTGAGCACGAAC
>CAZTKA010000227.1:0-3160 GCA_964614015.1 uncultured Bordetella sp.
CCCGCGCGCGTTCTACGTGGAGAAGATGGCCGAGGGCGTCGGCACCATCGCGGCTTCCATCGACGAAGAGACCGATACGATCGAAGAAGTCTACGAGCCTTACCTGATGCAGCTTGGGTTTCTGGACCGCACGCCGCGCGGCCGCGTGGGCACGCCGCGCGCCTTTGAATATTTCCAGATCCGCCGCGCCAGCGGCGCGCAGAGCCAGTTGTTCTGATGACCGTCGCCTATCTGGGCCTGGGCGCGAACCTGGGCGACCGCTCCGCAAATCTGGCCGAGGCGATCCGCCGCATTGCATCGCCGCGCGTCCAAGTGCTGCGTGCCTCCTCGATTTGGGAAACCGCGCCGCAAGGGAAGCTGGATCAGCCCTGGTTTCTGAATCAGGTCATCGAGGTGGAAACGGATTTGTCCGCGCCGGAGCTGCTGGAGCATGCGCAGCGCATTGAAGCGGAAATGGGCCGCGTGCGCGCAGCACGCAACGACCCGCGCGTGATCGATGTCGACATCCTGCTGTTCGGCAGCGAACCATGGAGCGCGCCCGGCATCAAGATCCCGCACCCGCGCCTCGCCGGGCGGCGCTTCGTGCTGGAGCCGCTGTCGGAGTTGGCGCCAGGCCTGCGGCATCCCGTAACCGGCAAGAGCGTTCGGGAGATGCTGCGCGAGGTGTCAGACCAGGATGTGCGGCGCTTCTAGCTGGCCCGCAAAAGGCGCGCGGGCGTCTGGCGCCCCGCGTTTTCCGGGCGCCGCTCAAAAGTACGGATCGACGTACACGCGCACGCGGTTGCTGATCTGCCCGGCCACTTCCAGGTGCAACTCGGCGGCTCCCGCGTCGACCAAGGTGGGCACCTCGATCTCCACCAGGTATACGCCCGTGTAGCCCGGAGCCAGAACGGCACGCAGCACTTCCACGGGTTCGCGATCGAGATATGCGGCCACGGGCGCCGCCACTTCGGGAAGATTCGAAAACGGCGCGGGCACGCCGGAAGGCCAGTCGGGACGCACCCGGCCCAAGCCCGTGGCCAGAATCTGCACGCGCATGCGGGAGCGCGCCGGAGTGACGCCGTCCAGGCGCACTCCGAGATCCGCGTCCAGCAGCCACGGCGTTCCGTCCGGATCCGTCAGAATGGCCGGCGCGGCGGCGCTCAGCGGCAGGGGGCTCAGCACCTGGCTTCCGGAAGGACCAGTCGCGGATAGCGCGACGATGGGCCCGGCGACCTCGAACGGTATTTGGATCTGCGTTTCCGCATCGGTGGCCGCCAGTACAGGCACGTTCACGCCGCCCGCGTTGGCCGACTCCAGGCGCGCTCCGGCCACCGTGAACAAAGCTCCGGGCGCCGCCGCGCGCGCCAGCAAATCCGCGGCGCTGACCACGCGCGGGTCTCCCAGCCGGTGCGGCGCAAGCGTCGCATATACACCCAGGCCTTCCAGCGCCGCCCAGAGTTGAATGCCTCCCGCATCCAGGCGCACGTCGGCGACGCGAGCCTGCGGCAGGCCTCCGACGGCGTTCCACACCAGGGCCGCGCCTAGCGTGTTCAACGGCGTCCGCGCCAGAAAGATCCCCTCTCCCGTGGCCACGTAGATTGCGCCGCTGGCGCGGTCCGCCGTGACTCCCGTGACGGGCGTGTCCGGAAGGTTCGCCGAGATATCGTCCCAACTCCCGCCGTTGAACGTGCGCAGGACGCGCGCCGGCAGGATGCCGGGAGCATGCTCGCGCGTTCCGAACACCGCAACAGCGATGCGCGGATCGGCGGGATCGATCCAGATGGCGTTCACCGGTCCGCGCCCGTCCGCCGAGGTCCAGGACCAGAGGTTGTTGGAGGAAACGGCGATGCGGCCATCGGCCAGTCCGGCGTAGATGAAAGCGTCGCTCCGTGCGACGGCGGTGACCGGGGCATCGAACAACGCCTCCAGCAAGCGCCGCAGATCGCGCTCAAACGCGGCGGCTTCGTTGTTGGTGAGGTTCCACGCGCGGCGCTCGCCGGGCTGCCACTCGAACATCGACGCGCCCGGCAACTCGATTTGCGCGCCGCGATCGGCCGAAGGAACGGCGCGCAGGCGCGCGGCTGGAAGGTTGGGCAGAGATTCGTTCAGGCCGTGCCAGGTGCGGCCTCCATCCAGCGAGCGGAACACACCGGCTCCGGTGGCGGCCGCGATCTCATTCTCATTCGCCGGCGAGACCGCCAAGTCCGCCACGTCCTCGCCGATGATGGAGACGCCCCGGTAGGCGGTCGTGTTCTCCCAGTGCCACCCGCTGTCGTCGGAGCGATAGACGAATTCGCCGAACGCGTAAACCCGCGGCGAAGGAAGCGCCGGGTTGCGCAGGTGGGCGTCCGGTTCCGGCAACGTAGCCGCAAAACCGGAGGCCGCGGGCGGCGCGGCGGCGCCGGCTGGGGCAGCCTCCCAGTGTTCGAAATCACTGGTCTCGTAAACCTTCTGAAGCGCCGTGCGGATGCGCAAGGACCCGGCTTCGGTGTACCAGACGCGTTCCACCGGGCCGCTCGCTAAGCCGGCCAGGTTCAATTCCATCAGGGTGTTTCCGACGTGCCGCCACTCCGGCGCCCGGGCCGGAGGGGCTTGGC
Source organism: uncultured Bordetella sp. (assembly GCA_964614015.1). Taxonomy (GTDB): domain Bacteria; phylum Acidobacteriota; class Terriglobia; order Bryobacterales; family Bryobacteraceae; genus Palsa-187. The sequence continues at coordinate 2,580 of CAZTKA010000227.1, forward strand.
CTGCCGCCGGTCCACTCAGGACGCCGATCAGCACAGCCAGCAGTGCGCCGACGGGTCTCCCTGTGGCATTCTTACCCATGAAACGAGTCCATTGTATCCTGATCCATCGGCGGGACTGTCCAGAAACTGCTGATTCCACGAGATGTAACAGAAAAATAATGCGGCGGTGCGTGATTTGCACACGCAATTTAATGGTAGACTTTTGAGAAGGTCTGCCCGCAACTACACGGCTGAAAATCGCCGATAGTTGGCTGGGACGAGTGTCGATGGCTGAAAACAGACGGCTGGCAACGTCGAAATTATTGCTACTCATAGCTTTCGCCGTACCCGTGTGCCTGGGCCAATATTTTTCCGACGCTTTGCAGCATGCCGCAAAAGCTAAGACGGTGGAAGGGCGCGTTTCGGTACTCCGGGATTTGCGGGAATGGGCGATCTCGGTGGGGGATACCATCCAGAGCAAGGAGACCGTGGTCACCGGCGCTGATGGGCACGCGCTGTTTGAAGTGGCCGACGGAAGCACTTTCGAGGTGTTTCCGAACGCCAAGGTCGTGTTCCGCAACAGCCCTCCGAATTGGAAGGAC
>CAZTKA010000228.1:0-2977 GCA_964614015.1 uncultured Bordetella sp.
CGGCAGCCGCGGCTTCGATCCGGTAGAGGTGGGTCTTCGTCCGCAGATAGAGCGATTTGCCCGACACGGCCGGCGAGGCCATGAACCCGTTCTCCAGCGAGTTGGTCGCGAGGACTTCGTAAGCGCGGCCCGGTTTCAGCACGGTGGTCAGGCCCTTCTGGTTGAAAAAGTAGAGCCGGCCGTCGCCGTAGATGGGGGAGGCGGCGTATTTGCCGGGAAGGCGCTCGCGCCAAACCGGCTGGCCGGTGGCGGCTTCGAGGCACGTCAACACGCCGTCGTCGCTCACCATGTAGAGCAGCCCGCTCACGAGAATCGGCGAGGCGGTCTTGGCCACCATGGTGTCGGCTTTCCACGCAACGTGCGTGTCGGTCACATCGCCTTGGCCGCCGACCCTGACGGCCCAGAGTTCTGTCTTGCCCAGGCCGGTGATGAGGTAGGCCAGCCCGTTCGCATACAACGCCCGCGGCGCGGCGGACCATGCAATGTAACGGACCTGCCACAATTCGCGCCCGGTGCGGGGATCATAGGCGTAGGCGGCCTTCGCGCCGGGGATGAACAGTTGCGGCGCGCCGTTGACGTCGGCGATGAACGGCGTGCTGTGCGCCTTCCGGAGATCGCCGTCCTTGGCGAACTTCTGGAAGCCTTCCGCGTCGTTGAACTTGACCGAGCGATGGGTCTTCCAAACCGTCTGGCCGGTCTTTTTGTCGAGAGCGATCTGATACTGCACGTCGGCGCCATCCATCGTCAGGATTAGAAGGTTTTCGAACAACACCAGCGATGAAGCCGGGCCGCGATAATGACGGCAGGGCAGATCGTTTCGTTTCCAGATCACCCTGGCGGTCTGCGTGTCGAGGCAAGCCGTCCCGTAGCAGCCAAAATGGACATAAACGCGGCCCGGTTCGATGGCGGGCGACGGCGTGCCGTAGCAGTTCACGTCGTTGCCCAGCGGCTCCGGCGCGTCGCAGTGAAAAAGCTTTTCGTTGAAGCGAATCTTCCCGGTGTCCGCGTCCACGCAGATAACGAAGAAATCGTGGCCGTCATCCGTGGCGGTGGTCAGCCAGACCTGACCGCCCATGACCACGGGCGTGGACCAGCCGCGAAACGGAATCGCGGTCTTCCATTTCACGTTCTCCGTCTCGCTCCATTGAAGCGGAAGCCCGCGCGGCTGGGCGTCGCCGGGCGCCGACACATGTCCATCGCCCCACGGCCCGCGAAACTCCGGCCAATCCGCCTTCGCCGCCAGCGCGCCATGCCCCAACAGGGTCAGCGCGAGGATGGCTGGGAGCGTGCGGCAGAGGGAAGTCTTGGGGTGGGCGATGACTTGCTTGTGGTGGTGAATCATGGCGGAAGATTGAAGATGTCGGCGCGCCAAGTCAATGCCGGGGCGTGGATCACGCTTCACACCAACCCTTTCCACTTCCTCACAGCCGACTCAATGATGAGGAGGGCGGCAGTGCCGGCTAACTGGTGGCATGAGACCATTGGAGGCGATTTGTGTGGCGATTTGTGTTGACTTCGTTTCTAGGCGTCTCCTAAAAATGCGGGCAAGAGGTGACGCAACTTGGAGGTTGCGCATTTGATTCATGAGCGAACGTCTGACCAATAAGAGCGTCGAGGTGGATAGGACTGCAAGCAAACTCAGCGTCATAGGCGACGTTCGGCCGATGCTGAAAGCCTTCACACAACTCGCAAGTATGCTGGTGATCTTTGCGGGGTCGCTGGTGCTTGCAGCGCGGACTCTCCGTGCGGCGTCGCCATTGAGGCGCATCGGCGTGCTTGCTGTCGAGGATGTCAACACGGCCCTCTTATTTATTCTGGCGGGTCTGGCGCTCGGCCTTCTGAGTTCGGCGATCAAGCCGCCTGTGGGGGCAACGAGCGGTTTGATGGTTGTGGAGCGCAGGGTCGGCGTGGCGTCTGCCGCAGTGATTGTCATCATCGCGCTGGTGACGATGTGTGAACATCTGTTCGGTTGGAATTTGGGCGTTGAGCAGCTTTTCTTTCGGGAGGTGTTGTTCGCTGCTCCGGGTTCGCTGCCGGATCAGATGCCTTTCAATATCGCCTTCAGTTTCTTTTGCGTCGGCTCGGCGCTGTTGTTCTTGACCGCGAGAATCCGGCTGGCTCAGATCCTGACGCTCTTTGCCGGTTTCGTGACCTTGGTGGCTGTTATGGTGGCGGTTTATGGTTTCAAACCGGGCTACGGGCTGGACAAGTGTGCGCATATGGGGCTGGTGAGCTTGCTGGCCTTCCTGTTGCTCTGTGCGGGATTGGTCTGCGCGGGGATCGGACACGGCATGACCGACATACTCACCAGAGTTTCTTCCGGCGGGGTGATTACGCGACGGCTCATGCCCCCGGCGTTCATCCTGCCGGTGGTGTTCGGATGGCTCACTTTGACCGGGGTCAGGGGCGGCTACTTCGGCGCAGAACTGGGGCTGATGCTCTGCACGATGGCCAACGTGGCCATGTTCAGCCTCTTTTTGTTAGGGACGGCGCGGACGTTGGACCGGGTTGATACGGGGCGCGTGCGGGCCGAGTGGGCCTTGCACGAAGCGGAGGCGAACTATCGTGACATCTGCGAGAACGCCACCGCTGGCATCTTCCAGATGTCGGCCGAGGGTCGCATCCTGACGGCCAACCCGGCTCTGGCGAAAATTTTGGGGTTCAGTTCCGTCGGCGAGATGATCCGCGCGGTGAAAGATGCCCGCGGCCTTTTCTTTGCCGTGGCGCGTCAATACGAGCAGTTCCTTGAGCAGGTCCAGCGGACTGGTTCGACGGCGGCTCCGCTTGAGGTTGAGGGCGCCCGCAAAGACGGGCGGAGGGTCTGGCTGTCCATGAACGCGCACGCCGTGTCGGCCGCCGACGGCACGCTGAGGTTCTACGAAGGCATGGTCGCGGATATCACCGAGCGTCGTAATCTCGAAGAGCAGTTCCGCCAGTCGCAGAAGATGGAGGCCGTCGGGCGGCTGGCCGGCGGCGT
>CAZTKA010000229.1:0-2876 GCA_964614015.1 uncultured Bordetella sp.
CACGCGTTTTTCGAGCTGCAAGGCGATGGTTTCGCTCACCAGCTGCGCGTCGAGCTCCGGCTTGTGGACCTCCTGAATGTCGATGAACACTTCGCGCTTGGTCTTCTTCGCCAGATCCTGCTTGAGCTTTTCAATCTCGGCGCCCTTGCGGCCGATGATGATGCCCGGCCGCGAGGTGAGAATCGTCACGCGCAGCTTGTTGCCTGGGCGGTCGACTTCGATCGAGCTGACGCCGGCAGCCTTCAGCCGGCTGCGCAGCGACTCCTTCAGTTCCAGGTCCTCGCGCAGGAGTTTCGCGTAATCCTGCTTGGCGAACCAGCGCGACCGCCAGGTCTTGGTGACGCCCAGCCGGAATCCGTACGGATGAACTTTCTGCCCCATGTTATTCTTTGTCTCTCGCTTTGCCGTCTCCCACTTTGACCACGATGTGCGCCATCCTGCGCTGATAGCGGTAGGCGCGGCCCATTGGGGCGGCGCGCAGCCGCTTCATGCGCGGGCCGTCGTTGACATACGCTTCCGTTACGATCAGCCGGTCCACGTCGACGTCGTTGTGGCGGTTTTCCGCATTCGCGATGGCCGAGCGCAGTACCTTTTCGATCGCCGGCGCAACCCGCTTGTTGATGGCCCGCAAAATGTGGATCGCCTCGCCCGCCTTCCGGCCGCGGATCAGGTCGATCACCAGCCGCGCTTTCTGCGGCGACGTCCGCGTGTATCTTGCTTCTGCTTTGACTTGCATCAGTTCCCTGGCGCCTGGCCCCCGGCCCCCGGCCCCTGCCTCCTTACGCCGGCTTGGCGGTTTTCTCCGCCGCCTTGGCCGAATGCCCCTTGAATGTCCGTGTGGGCGAAAATTCCCCCAGTTTGTGGCCCACCATATTTTCGGTGATGTACACCGGGATGAACTTTTTGCCGTTGTGCACGCCGAGCGTGTGGCCGATGAACTCCGGAGTGATCGTCGAGCGGCGCGACCACGTCCGGACCACCTTCTTCTCGTTCTTGGCGTTCATCTCCTCCACCTTTCTCAGCAGGTGGTCATCAACGAATGGCCCTTTGTATAGCGAGCGTCCCATATTCCGCCTCTTACCGCTTCTTCGCCTTGCGCGCCACGATCCACTTGTCGGTGCGCTTGTTGTTGCGCGTCTTGAAGCCGCGCGTCGGCTGCCCCCACGGCGTCACCGGATGGCGCCCGCCGCTGGTGCGGCCCTCGCCGCCGCCGTGCGGGTGATCCACCGGATTCATCGACACGCCGCGGTTGTGCGGCCGCCTGCCGAGCCAGCGCTTGCGTCCGGCCTTGCCGATGCTGACATTCTCGTGTTCGACGTTGCCCACCTGGCCGATGGTCGCCGCGCACTCCACCAGCACGCGCCGCACTTCCCCCGACGGCAACTTCAGCAGTGCGAAGCCGCCTTCTTTCGAAACCAACTGGGCCTGCGCCCCAGCCGAGCGGGCTATCTGTCCGCCTTTGCCCGGCTTCAGCTCGATGTTGTGCACGACGGTGCCGGCCGGAATATTCTTGAGGGGCAGCGAATTGCCGATGAAAATATCCGCCCCGGGCCCGGACATCACCTTCTGGCCGACCTCCAGGCCCTGCGGCGCAAGGATGTAGCGCTTCTCGCCGTCCACGTAATGCAGCAGGGCGATGCGCGCGCTGCGGTTCGGATCATACTCGATGGCGGCGACCACCGAGGAAATGCCGTATTTGTCGCGCTTGAAATCGATCACGCGGTAGGCCTTCTTGTGCCCGCCGCCGCGGAACCGGGAGCTCACGCGGCCCGTCGAACTGCGCCCGCCCGATCGCTTCTTGCCCGCGACCAGGCTCTTTTCCGGTTTCTGCTTGGTGATGTCCTCGCGCGACACCACCGTCTGAAAGCGGCGGGTGGACGTGGTCGGGCTGTAACTCTTGATCGGCATGACTCTAGTGAACCTCGGTGTACTCCGGCGTCTTCTGTCCGGGCTTCAACTTCACGTACGCTTTCTTCCAGTCCGGACGGTGCCCGGCAAAGCGGCCGCGGCGGCGCTCCTTGCCGTGCGTGGTGGAAGTGCGCACATCGTCCACCTTCACCTTGAACAGCTTCTCGACGGCCTGGCGGATCTGGGTCTTGTTGGCGTCCAAAAGTACTTCGAAGCACAGCGTGCGCTCGGCGTCCTTCTTGGCGACGCCCTTTTCGGTCACGATGGGCCGGCGGATCACTTCGTATACGTTGCTCATTGCAGGCCCTCCGACAGCTTCTTCGCGGCGGCTTCGCTCAGCAGCACCAGTTGGTGCGCCAGCAGATCATAGACATTGACGTCGCGGCTGGCAACCAGTTTCACCCCCGCGAGATTGCGGCTGGAAAGCTGCAAGTTCCGGTCGCCGCTGTTGTCGACCAGCAGCACCGTATTCTTCGCCTCGAGACCGTCCAGCGTCTTGCGCATCCATTTGGTCTTGGCCTCGGCCACGGAAAACTCGCGCACCACGCGCAGCTCGCCGTCCCGCAGTTTCGCGCTCAGCGCGCTGCGCAGCGCCCCCAACTGCATCTTGCGCGGAAGCCGGTAGGAGTAATCGCGCGGCTGCGGCCCGTGGACGGTGCCGCCGTGCCGCCACAGCGGGCTGCGAATCGAGCCCATGCGCGCGCGCCCGGTGCCCTTCTGCCGCCACAGCTTCTTGCCCGACCCGGAAACCTCGTGCCGGGTCTTGGTCTTGGCCGTCCCGCGGCGCTGGCCCGCCATGTAATGGCGCACCGATTCGTACAGCAGCGCTTCATTGATCTCGGCGCTGAACACGGCGTCGGACAAGTCGATGGCGCCGACTTTGTTGTTGCTGAGATCGATCACCTCTACGGTCGGCATGGCTATCGCTTCGACCTCCTCACCACCACGTAGCCGCCGTTCGGTCCAGG
>CAZTKA010000230.1:0-2874 GCA_964614015.1 uncultured Bordetella sp.
GCGGAAGCCCGGCAGGGGATCTTCCGCTGGCGCGCACCGGGCTCCTCTGCTGTCAGCAGTGTCAACGTCGCCCAAATCGATCCGCGGGCCAAAGGCATCGACCCGAAAGTCCGCGACCTGATTGCCCTGTCGCCACTGCCCAACAACACCGACATCGGCGATCAGCTCAACACCGCCGGTTTTCGGTTCAACAATCCATCCGGGAGCCGCGAGAACCAGATGACCGCCAAGTTCGACCACATTCTTTGGTCCACCAACCGTATCTTCTTCCGCTACAGCCGCCAAACGAATTACTTTATTGACGCCCTGAACAACGCTGACGCCGTGTTCCCGGGACGTCCGCAAGGCTGGCAGGGCGGAACGCGCTGGGGCTACTCCATCGGTTCCGACTGGCTCATTAAACCGAACCTTATCAACGAATTGCGTGTCGGCTACCAATCCGCCACCGTGGATTTTGCCCGTCCGGATCGTGTCCAAGGGCCGCAGATCATCCCGAACCTCTATACCAACCCGATTCTCCCCAACTTTCCACAAGGGCGGAACAGCCCGGTCATCGATGTCTACGAGAACATGACTTACATCAAGGGCAAGAGCGCCTGGAAGTGGGGCTTCAACATCAAGCGCGTTCTCCAATACGGCTACAACCAAGCCGGCGCCTTCCCCAACATCAGCCTCGCGACATCCGGCGGCAACGTGCCACCATCCACGGTTGGACCATCAGGAGGCACCATCTCCTCAGCCGACCGCCAGCGTTTCGAGAGCTTCTACAACGACCTGCTGGGCGTAGTGAACAACGTTGCCGTCACCTACTACTCCGACCTGAAGCAATGGCAACCCGCCGGCTCCAGCCGCGTCCGCAACCTCGTCTTCCGCGACTACTCCGGGTTCATCCAGAACGACTACAAACTGACCCGCAATCTGACCCTCAATCTCGGCTTGCGCTGGGAATGGTTCGGTCCGCCCTCCGAGCGGGACGGCTACCAGGGCACGTTCGACAAAATCGGCCAAGTCAGCACATCGGCCAATATCTCCGATTTCAAGGTTCAGCCGTCAAACCAGTGGTACGACGGGGACCGCAACAACTTCGCGCCGCGGTTCGGCTTCGCCTGGGACCCCTGGGGCAACGGCAAGACCGCCATCCGCGGCAGCTACGGCGTCTTTTTCGACCGCATCATCGGCGCCACCTCGAGCCTCGTCGACGGCAACACGCCCGGCTTCACTCAGGCGACGAACTCGGTCGTCTCCCTCGATTTCCCCTCCGGCACCCGGGTGAACGAAAACCCGCCCATCCCAGGACAGCCGGCGACTGTGCCCGTTCAACAGCCCACCGACCGGCGCATCAGCGTTGTCGGCTTCAAGCCCGGCTTGGCCACCGGCTATGTCCATCAGTTCAATTTCAACGTCCAGCATGAGATCCTCCGAAACACCGTTGTTGACGTAGGCTGGGTCCGAACCCAGGGTGTGAAGCTGTTCACCTGGCTCGACTACAACCAGCCGCGCATCTACGGCGATTTCTTAACCGCCTTTAACGAATTAAGGGCATTCCGGGCGGCGGGCGCGGCGCCATCCCCAACGAACACTCTGGTCAGGATCTTCGGCACGCCTTCCGCAGCGGTTTCCGCGATCGGAGCCTCCACCATCGATCAGGGTCAGGCCGGCACCGCCGCCGGAACGGTGGACGGAACTTATTTCAGCCGCTACGCGGCAGCCGGAGTCTCGCAGTACTACATCCGCAACTTCCCGCAGTTCAACCAGTTCATCTACGGCACCAACGACGGCCGGCTGTGGTACGATTCGCTCCAATTCCGGCTGCGGCGCGTGATGGGAAGTCTGCGCACCGAGTTCAACTACACATTCTCGAAGTCGCTCGACAACAGCTCGGTCGACGGCAACGGCTTCACGGCGCCGCTGGACAACTGGAACCTCGCGCTCCACAAAGGCCGCGGCGATTACGACCGCCCGCATTCGGCCAACTGGAGCGTGATCTATCAGCTTCCATTTGGAACCGGGCAGAAGTGGGCCGCCGACGCGCCCGGCTGGGTCAAGCAGATCATCGGCGGATGGGAAACCGGCATCCTCGGTCTCTGGCAGAGCGGCACGGTCTTCTCCTTCAGCTCAGGACGGCGAACCGGCCCAACAACCGCGGCTGCTCTCATCGACTACTCCGGCGATCGCAACATCGGCGAAGTGATCCGGCAGGGCAACGGAGTCTACTTCTTCACTCCAGAGCAGATCACCTCGCTCACGGCTGCGACGAACTTCCCTGCGCCAGGCACGGTCGGAACATCGGGCCGCAACGCCTTCCGCGGTCCGCGCTTCTTCAACTTCGACCTTTCCCTGGTCAAGAAGTTCAGCATGCCCTGGGAAGGGCACGCGCTCCAGTTCCGCACCGAGGCCTACAACCTCTTCAACAACGCCAATTTCGGACTCCCGGCCGCCACGATCACCACTCCGCAGACTGTCGGCCGCATCAGTTCCACCGTCGGCAACGCCCGCATTCTTCAGATGGCGTTGCGGTACGATTTCTGACCGCAAACAGAAAACCGCCCGGGAGTCCAATGCGGTCTCCCGGGCGATTCTTGTCCCTGGTTCGGATCAGAACAGGATCTTCGCGCTCAACAGCATCGTCCGGCCGCCCGGATCGGTGGTGTTGGTCCCGAATGTCGGGCTGCTCATCGTGGCGATGGGGTTGCCAAAGTTCCGGTGGTTGAACGCGTTGATGAAGTCGTTCCGCACCTGGATCTTCCACCGTTCGGTGAGGTCGAACTGCTTCAGCACAGTCAGGCTCCAGTTACGGAAGCCCGGTCCGCGGAATGTATTGCGGCCCAGGTTGCCACCGCCGGGCAGGGAGTTGGCCAGCGGCGCGCCGCCCGG
>CAZTKA010000231.1:0-2784 GCA_964614015.1 uncultured Bordetella sp.
CGACCAGATCGCGCGGCGGGTAGCCGGTGAGCGCGAGTTCGGGAAAGACAACGATGTCGGCGCCGCGCTCCGCCGCTTGCCGCGCGTAGTTGGTCATCAGACAAACGTTGTAAGGGAAGTCCCCGACGGTCGGGTTGATTTGCGCCAAGGCGACGCGCATGGACTTCTTAATTGTATCCAGTCACCGCAGGCCGCTGGCCTCGCCGTTGCCGGCGTTCCGGTCCCGGGCGCCCTCCGCGGGCGCGGGCTTGGCCCTTGACGCCGCGGATTTCGTGTGCAGGTAAGGGCCACAGGCTAGAATCGAGGGAGATGGACGCCAACACCCTCGCCTTCGGACTGCTGTGGTTTCTGGCGTTCCTGTTCTCGACCACCTGCCATGAGGCCGCCCACGCCTGGGCCGCGAAGCGCGGCGGCGATCTCACCGCATACGCGCTCGGGCAGGTGTCGCTGGATCCTACGCCGCACATCCGCCGCGAGCCGGTAGGCATGGTTGTGATGCCATGGCTCTCGTATTATTTCGGCGGTTGGATGATGGGTTGGGCCAGCGCGCCGTATGACGCCTACTGGGCGCGGCGGCACCCGCGGCGCGCTGCCTGGATGGCGCTCGCCGGACCCGCCGCAAACTTCACTCTGGTGCTCGCCTCGGTCGCGCTGATGCATGCCGGCATTGCCAGTGGAATGTTCAAGCTCACCGGCCGGCTCAGGTTCGATGCGATGGTGCAAGCCGCCGCTTCAGGTCCGGCCGAAGGCCTCGCGGCTTTCTTAAGCGTGATGTTTTCGCTGAACCTGCTGCTCGGCGCGTTTAATCTGCTGCCCGTTCCTCCGCTCGACGGTTTCGGAGTGCTCGGCTTGCTGTTGCCCGAACAGGCCACCCTCAAGCTGATGGACTTCCGCGACACCCTCGGAAGCTTGACCTTCATCGGCTTGCTGGTGGCCTGGCGCATGTTCGACATGATTTTCGTGACCGTCTTTCTCGCTGGCGCGGACCTGCTTTATCTGCCGTACCGGTAATCCGACTGCGTCAATCCACGCAACCCGCGCTATCGAGGCGCGATCTGATACAGGTAGACGCCTGCCAGAATCAGGCCGAACACGGCCGTGATGATCGTCAGCGTTACGCCCCAGCGGTCGATCACGCCCAGTCTGCGGAACGTCCTAACCTGTTCAGGAATCATGCGTTGTTCGCCCTCCGACACATGCACGTAAGGATCCTCATGCATCGATACAAACTTGCGGTATAGCGCCAGAGCCAGCGTAACAACTCCCAGTGCCGCCCATAGAACCACGAGTTGCGTCATCTTCTTTGCCTCCTTACCGCGAATCAAAATGCAATCCGCCGCCCAAACCGTTCACACGTGGGAACGGTCCGAAAAGTTCCGTGTTTCCCGCCACGTGGAATTTCGCGGGCAGGGCGGGCGCTCGCGCGGCGCTTAGGCTGGTGGCGTTATGAAGCGCAAGGAACTCGCGCGCAAGCTGGCGCGCACGGAACGGCTTGCGGTGGGAGCCGCGCAGGATCAGGTGGACCAGGTGGTGCACGAGATTCTGCGTAAGCTTCGCGCCGGCAAACCGGTAAATCTGCCCGGGCTCGGCAAGTTGGTCGCCAGACCCCTGCGCTCGGGGAAGTCATGACTTCGCGGGAGCGCATTCTCGAGATCGTGCGGCGCTGCCTGGAGATCGGCCAGGCCGTGGAGATCGACGGGCTGGGCACATTCCGCGCCGCGCCCGCCGGAGGCTACACGTTCGAGCCGGAGTCGCGCCCGCTGGTGTTCATTGCCTATGTGGAAGAGGATCTCGCGCTGGCGCGGCGGCTGTGCGACGATCTGGCCGCGGCCGGTTGCGCGCCCTGGCTGGACAAGGATCAGTTGCTCGCCGGGCAGAATTGGCCCCGGGCAATCGAGCGGGCGATCGATATCTCCGATGTGTTCCTGCCCTGCTTTTCGCCCCGGTCGCTGGCCAAACGCGGGCAGTTTCAGTGCGAATTGCAGTACGCTCTGGACTGCGCGCGGCGGCGTCCGCTGGAGGACGTCTTCCTCATGCCTGTGCGCTTCCAGGCGTGCGTGGTCCCACGGCGCATCGCCGAGCAGGTGCAGTACGTGGACCTGTTCCCGGACTGGAAACGCGGCGTCGAGCGCGTGGTGCAGGCCATCGGGCACGCCGCCAAACGCCGGGCCCGCCCGGAGCTGTGCGCCTGACCAGGTTGGCATAATAATCTGGTGCCCACGATTCACGAGTTGCCGACCCCCGCGCTGCTGCTGGATCTGGATGCCTTCGACAAGAACCTGAACCGCATGGCCGCGCGGGTGAAGGAATGCGGCAAGCACCTGCGCCCGCATGCCAAGGCCCACAAGTGTCCGGAGATCGCACGGCGGCAGGTCGTCGGCGGAGCCGTGGGCGTGTGCGTGGCCACCGTCGCGGAGGCCGAATGCATGGCCGCGGCGGGAATCGACGGGCTGCTGCTGACCTCGCCCGTCGCCGATCCGCTGAAGATGCAGCGCATCGTCGCGACGGGAGCCATGGTCGTGGTCGATCACGAGCAGCAAGCCGCCTGGTATGACGAGGCTGCGCGCGCGGCGGGACGCAAGCTGGACGTGCTGGTGGACCTCGATGTCGGCGATCATCGCACCGGCGCGCGTTCGAACGATCAGGCGCTGGCCATCGCCGAAGCCGTGGACGCAACCGCGCACTTGGAATTGCGCGGGCTGCAGGCGTACTCGGTGGCGGGCTCGCATGCGGGTGGACGCCAAGAGCGCCAGCGCCTTTCCAGGCGCGTGTTTCGTTCCGTTT
>CAZTKA010000232.1:0-2696 GCA_964614015.1 uncultured Bordetella sp.
CGGATCGGGCGAGCTGCCGTTCCATTCCACGCGGCTGTTGCCCGAGCACTCGATGAAATAAATATGCGATTGCGCGGGGTAACGGCGCAGGTCGGCGACGGTGAAAATCAGCGGCCGCTCCACCAGGCCGTGCACCAGGATTTCATGCGTGGCGGCGTCCAGATCGGGAACGCCGGCGTGATGCCGCTCGAAGTGCAACGACGATGGCGTGATCATGCCTTCCAGATCCTGCAACGGCGTGCGCGTCGATCCGGTGCCGGGCGTGATCAGTTCTTTTGCGTCGCGCGCGGCCTTCTCCCGCGGCGAGCGTTCTCCGTAGGCGCGAATCCCCGCGCCAATCATGCTCGGCGCCTCCTGTTTGCTGCATGCGGATAAACCGGCCGCCGCAAGCGCGGAGGCCAGGAATCCGCGCCGGTCCGGTTCGGCCTGCGCGGGCCGGGCGCGGCCCGGCGTGTGGTTTGCGCTCATGGGCTTACGTTACCATATACTGTGTGCCCTGCGAGACTCGCCGGGCGCTTTCATCCCGGCTGGTAGCCACCAGCCGGACCGTCAAGGGGGCTTGGATTGAGCCTGGAAAAGTTGTTTAGAAGAGCGGAACGCATCGTGGTCCTGGCGGCCGACCATCGCTACTTCGGCGTGGTCGCCGGGCTGGAGGAACCGGGGCCCGTGCTGAGGCCTCTCATGCCGTATGTGGACGTGCTAATGACGGATCCGAGCGTGGTCCAGCATGCCTTTGGCGGCAGGGTGGAGGTTCCCGTGTTGATGCGGGCCTCGGGTTGCACCAGCACCATGGAGGTCGCGGTTCCCGGGTATTTGCAGGAGCCCGCCAAGGCCGCCTATCAGGCGCGCACGGGCCGCAACTTCGACGAAACCTACAACGCCTGCGCCGCGAAGGTGAAGTCCGGCCAGGCTTCCCCCGCCGAGTTCGAGGAGTTCCGGTACCTGGACAGCTTCCTGCATGAGCCGGACACCATCGCCAATGAGAAATTGATTCTGAGCGCGCAAGGCGTGTGCGAGGCGGGCGGGACAGCGGCGGCGGTTTCCGTGTACCTGCGCACGCGTTATCAATCGAGCACGCTCGATAATCTTGCGAAGATGTCGCGCATGGCGAAGAAGCTCGATATGCCGGTGCTGGGCGTGGTGGCGGTGGGCGATGCGCTGGGCTACCTCGAGAAGGATTCCGATTTTCTGGCGCGCGCCAGCGCGATCCTGGTGGCGCACGGCGCCGACATGATCAAGACCTACAATTGCGGCCCCGGCTTCGATCGCGTGGTGAAGACGACCGGCGTTCCGGTGATCGTCGCGGGGGGCAAGGCGCCCAAGGGCGTGGACGAAACCAAGGATAGCCTCGAGCTGGCCTACGACTCGATGGAAAAGGGCGCCAAGGGGATCGACTTCGGGCGGCGCGTGTGGCGTCACAAGACTCCGGTGCCGATGCTCCGCGCGCTGCGCGCGGTGGTGCGGGAGGGCGCGACTCCGGCCCAGGCCTACAAGCTCTTCCAGGAGGCGGGCGGGCAGTAATGGCCGCGATCAGCGCCACGGTCCCGCAAAAGATGCAGGCTGGAATGTACTTCGGCCATGACGACGTGCGTGTGGTCGAGCGGCCGGTGCCGGAAATCGGCCCCCGCGAGGTGCTCGCGTCGGTGGAGGCCTGCGGGATCTGCGGCAGCGATACGATGCGCTGGTACCGCGAACCGCAGACGCGCAAGCTCGGCACGGGCATCAACACGGGTCATGAGATCGCGGGGCGGCTCGTACAGGTGGGCGCCGGCATTACACACCTGCGCGCGGGGCAGCGCGTGATCATCACGCACCACTTCCCGTGCCTGGAATGCGGAATCTGCAAGAGCGGCAATGAAACGTCGTGCCCGGCGATGCACAAAAAGCACATCGATCCAGGGGGGTTCGCGCAGTTCGTGCGCGTTCTCGAATCGGGCATCCGGCTCGGCATTTATCCCATGCCGGATTCGATGAGCTACGAAGAAGGATCGTTTGTCGAGCCGCTGGGTTGTGTGGTGCGCAGCGTGCGAAAGACGGCGCCTTTCGCGGACCAGTCCGTGCTGGTGCTGGGCAGCGGTCTGGCCGGGCTGCTCCACATCCGGATGGCCCGGGCTTTCGGCGCCAGCAGGATCTGCGCGGTGGACATGAACCAGGAGCGCCTGGATGCGGCCGCCGAGTCGGGCGCGGATGAATTGCGTTTCGCCACCGAGACGTTGCCCATGGCGGACAAGATTTATGTCTGCACGGGCGCTCCATCGGCGGCGTCGCAGGCCCTGGAACTGGTGAATCCAGGCGGGCAGGTGATGTTCTTCGCGGCGGACGGTCCGGATAAAACGCTGGAGATTCCGCTGACGCGCTACTGGACGACGCAACCGTCGATCCTGTTCAGCTACGGCGCCGCGCCGCGCGATATGCAGGAAGCGCTGGAGTTGATCGCCAGCGGGCGGGTGAAGGTCGCGGATCTGGTGACCCACCGGTTTCCGCTGGAAAAGATCGGCGAGGCGTTCCGGTTGTTCGACAACCCGCGGGACACCTCGCTCAAGATCATCATCGAGCCCAACGCGTAGGCGGCGGGGTCTTGGCCGGCCGGCGCCCGTTCGGGGAAATCGGTAAGGTTTGGTGGACCTGGTGGGAGTCGAACCCACGACCTCTTCCATGCCATGGAAGCGCGCTCCCAACTGCGCCACAGGCCCACG
>CAZTKA010000233.1:0-2681 GCA_964614015.1 uncultured Bordetella sp.
GGGCTGAGCGCGGTTCCCGTGGCCAGGCAAAACGGCTCCATGGAGCGTGACTATTGGTACACCGCGGCCCGCGAAGCGGGACGCCTGGAGCCGCCCGAAGAGGTCGGACGGCAGGCCGCCGGGCGCGCTTTGCGCCGGCTGGGCGCGCGGAAAATCGCCACGCAAAAAGTTCCTGTGATTTTTGAGCCGCGTACGGCGCAAAGCCTGCTGGGCGATCTGTTCGATGCCGTCAACGGCAGCGCGATCTACCGGCATGCCTCTTTTTTGGCTGGAAAACTCGGCGGGAAAATCGGCTCGGATGCGCTCACCGTGATCGACGATGCTACGATCCCCGGTCTGTTCGGAACCTCGCCCTTCGACGACGAAGGTGTCCCTTCGCGCCGCACCGTGGTGATCGAGCGGGGAGTGCTTACGAGCTATCTGCTGAACACCTACACGGCGCGCAAGCTCGGGCTGAAGACCACCGGCAACGCGTCGCGCGGCCTGGCCGGCAACGCGGGCGTCGGTCCGGGCAACTTTTTCCTGGAGCCGGGCGCGAAGTCCGAGCCGGAGTTGATTGCCGGCGTCAAGCGCGGCCTCTACATTACGGAATTGATCGGTGCGGCGGCCAACACCGTCACCGGCGACTACTCTTCCGGCGCCGCAGGCCTCTGGATCGACAACGGCGAACTGGCGTATCCTGTTTCCGAGATCACGGTGGCGGGAAACCTCGCGCAAATGCTCATGGATGTGGAGGCTGTGGCTTCGAACCTCGAATTCCGGGCCAGCATCGCGGCGCCGTCGTTGCTTATTCGGGAGATGACCGTCAGTGGACAATAACCCGTTCCTCGCACGCCCGGTTCCTGAAAAGAAAGCGCCCAACCGCTTGCCGGTGATTCTCGCCGCCGTGTGCGTGCTGCTGGCGGGCGGCCTGGTGGCATGGCTTGAATTCGGACCCAAGCCCGTGGTGCAACAAGCCCCGTTGACTGAGGAAGCCAAGGCGTATATCGGCAACCTGGCGTTGAGCGACGTCACCATGAGCGCCAAGCTGAATTACTTCAGCCAGAAGGCCGTGGAAATTCAGGGCAAGATCACCAACCATGGCGACCGTATCTTGAACGTGGTGGAAGTGACCTGTGTGTTCCGCGACTACAGCAACCAGGTTGTGGCCCGCGAGCGTCTGGCCATCGTGAGCCAGCGCATGGGCGGGCTGAAACCCGGCGAGACGAAAGCGTTCCGGCTGCCCTTCGACAACGCCCCGGAGGCCTGGAATCAGCAGATGCCGCAACTGGTCATCGCCTCGATCGATTTCTCCTGAGCCCCTGCCGCCCACCGAAACCGCTGGGTGTGTTATACCTCCATACATGAAACTTTTCGTCGCGCTTTCGCTCGCCCTCGCCGCGGTTTTGATGGTTCCCTTTGCCGAAGCCCACTTCAAGCTGCTCGAACCGCAATCCTGGCTGGTTGAGAACAACCTCGGCGACCCGCAGAAGCTGGGCCCCTGCGGCGGCACCACGGCCAACCCGGGCACGCCCAGCGGCATCATCAATGAAGCCAAGGGCGGCAGCATGCTGCATATCAAACTCCAGGAAACTGTGTTCCATCCTGGACATTACCGCATCGCGCTGGCTGTGAACTCGCGCGATGAGCTTCCGCCCGACCCGGAAGCCGTCACGCGCGACTCCGCGAAAGGTCCGTGGTCCGTTTCGGCGCCGATCACGGCGAACGTGCAGCCTCCGCTGCTCGCCGACGGGTTGTGGGTTCACGACGCCAAGATGGCGAATCCCGTGGTGGAGACTGACATCCAGCTCCCGAACATCAACTGCGCCAGGTGCACTTTGCAAATCACGCAGTTCATGGCCGAGCACGGTTTGAATAAAGACGGCGGCTTCTACTATCACCATTGCGCCGATCTGAAGATCACGGCCGACGCGTCCAAGCCGATCGACACGCGCTGGCCCGGTCAGAGGTAAGCCATGAAATTCATTTACGCGGTGACGGTGACGACGCTGGCAGGCTGTCTGCTCCTGGTCGCGCAGGACAAGCAGGCCGCCAAAGCGAACCCCAACTTCACCGGAGGCCAGCCGGTTACGCTGGAGCAGGCCAAGAGCGGCATCGCCTATTTTCGTTTTCCGGCCGGAGTCCGGACCAGGTGGCACAGTCACAGCGGCGGGCAGATCATCCTCGTCGAGGAGGGCGTCGGCCTGCATCAGGTAAAGGGCCAGCAGGTGCAGGAGCTCCACGCCGGCGAGACCGTGTACGCGGGGCCCGGCGTGGTGCACTGGCACGGCGCCGCGCCGGACCGGGAGGGCGTGCAGTACAACATCAGCCGCGGCGAAATCACGTGGCTAGAGGAAGTGACCGAGGCGGAGTACAAGGCGAAGCCGAAGCGGTAGGGCCATGGGGCTGGAGAAAACGTTCCGCGGTTGCGGCGAAACGCGGTGAGTGGTCCGCGCCGGCGCGGGCCCGGTTCAGGCTGCGCCGAAATGCTCCAGCAGCGCCCGCACCGCCTCCGGTTTTGCCGCCGCCAGCCCGCGGGCGACGGCCAAGGCGCGGTCCGCCAGCTCGAAAGCCGGGACCGCGGCGTGCACCAGGCCCCAGGCCAGCGCCTCGGGCGTGGTGAAGATCCGCCCGGTGAGCGCCAGCTCGCGCGTGCGCCGCACCCCCAGCGCGCCCGCGACCGCCGCCAGCACGTTCGCGTC
>CAZTKA010000234.1:0-2484 GCA_964614015.1 uncultured Bordetella sp.
GAAACGGCGTCATGGTCATCAGCATGGTGCAGACAGCCTGCGCCATGATGGAGGCCGCCGGGGTCCGGAACCGGGGATGCACGCGCGCCGCAACGGCCGGAAATGCTCCGTCGCGCGCCATCGCCAGATACACCCGCGGGCCGATGGTCACCATCGCGTTCACCGTGGACATCAGCGAGAGCGCCATGAGCCCGGCGAACACGCCCGCGCTGCCCGGCCCGAACAGACGCGAGGCGGTGAAGCTTCCGATCGCGGCGACATTCTTCATCTGCTCCAGGGGAGCCGCGTACAGAAACACCAGATTCAGGACCAAATACAGCACCATGACCAGAGCCGTGCCGATCCCCAACGCGCGCGGCAGCGTGCGCGCGGGGTCCTGGATCTCCTCGGCCACGTACACGGCGGCGTTCCAGCCGCTATAGGCGACGTATACCCACACCAGGCTGAGGGCGAACTGGCGGGCGAGCGGGATGGAGGCATCGTCGCGCGCGGCGACGCTTGAAAAATTCGCCGCGCTGCCCGCACCCACGCCGAATCCCAATACGATAAAGGCCAGCAGCACCAGAACCTTCAGCGTCGTCAGCACATTCTGCACTTTGGCCGAGCGCTCGACGCCGAAGATGTTCAGCACGGTGAAGAACGCCACCAGAGTGCATGCCATGAGCTGCGCGCCGCCGATCCGCACGGCATAGTCGCCGGAGCCCGCCAGAACGATGGCGCGGTTCATGGCGAGCGACGGGAAGAAGTGGCTCAGGTATTCGGAAAACGCCAGCGCCGCGGCGGCGATCGGCGCGGAGAAGCCGGCGAAGAACGAGGCCCATCCAGTCATGAAGCCCCACGTTTGGCCGTAGGCTTTCGTCAGGTACACGTACTCGCCGCCGGAACTGGGGAAGTTTACGCCCAGCTCGCTGTAACACATCGCGCCCAGGAAGGCACACACTCCGCCGACAGCGAAGATTGCCAGAATCAATTGCGGTGTGCCGAGCTGGGCGGCCAAAAATCCGGTTCCGGTAAAGATGCCGGTTCCGATCATGTTGGAGACGACCAGCGCCGTGGCGCTGACCAGTCCGAGTTTTCGCAGGAGCGCCGGCGCGGACGCCGGGGAAGGTGTGGACACTACTTGATTTTACGCCAGCAGTTACTCCTCGCCCAGGTTTTCGAAGACCGGCTTGAGCCCCTTCAGCCGCAGGCGCTCATCGAGCGCGAGCATCACGGTCTCCGCCTCCCGCTGATCCAGCCCGGCGAGGCGGTCGATCTTGCGCAGCATGCCGTGCACGCGCCCGCGGGTGGTTTCGCCGGGCATGGCCATGGCATAGGCGAACAAGGCGTCCTCGCGCAGATCCGCTTTCTCGCCGTCGCAGTCGAAATACGCGGCGATTTTATCCAACTGGCTGGTCAACTGAAAGTATCCGGCGCCCCGCAGAGCCTGGCGCGAGATCTCCAGGTCCGGATCATCCAAATGCGCCGCGAAGAATTTGGCATACGGCTTCCACAAGGAGCGCCACATCGCCTCGAGCGCCTTGGCGCGCGCCGGACCGCCCTCCTGGTACAGCCTCTCGATGGCCGTGCGCACGTCGTCGCGGCCGGCGGCGCCGTACAGACCCACGGCCGCGCCGCCGCGCTCCTGCGCATCGCGCGCCGGGTCGTTCAGCACCGCGAGCATCTCATTCCGGATCGCGGCCTCGCCGACGGCGTCCGCAAGCGAGGCCCAAGCCTCGCCGCGCGCCCGCCGATCCGCGTCCCCGCGAGCCACCGCCAGCAGCGCATCGCGCGCCTGCGGATCGAGTTCCTGATTGAAGAAGGAATGCGCCGCCTGCGCGCGTACTCCCGCGTCGGGCGACGAGAGCATTTCCCGCCGCTCGGCCTCGCTCATCACGTCCAACGCCGGCGCTTCGCGCTCCGGATACTCGCGCAGGATGTCGAAGGGTTCCGGCTGGTAGGGTTCCGGCTCGCGGCCCAACTGGCCGAGCGCGAATTCGATTTCGCGCCGCAGTTCCACGTCGTCCCCGGAGATCTCGGCCAGCACCGTCGCCAGATGCGGCCGCGCCGCGGGATCGCCGTAGAGACCCAGCAGGAACGCTCCGTCGGCGGCATCGAATTCCAGCCGGTCGAGCAGGATTCCCAGGATGCGCTGATCGCGCAGCCGTAGCCCGGCGAGCACGAACGCAACGTCGCCGGATTCTTCCTCTTCCAGTTCGCCGTAGAGTTCAAGCAGCGGCTCAAGAGCCCGCTCGCCCAGGGGCAGCAGCGCAACGATGAGGTCATCGCTCAGATCTTCACGCTGGCGGCGGACGGCTGCCAGGTAGAAGTCGAGCGCCTCTGGAGTCCGCCAGTAGCGGAACAAGTCCACGAGTACGGCGTCCAGATCGATGCGATGCTCAGCGCCGGATTCGCGCGTAAAGGCGAGCGCCTCCGCCACGGCGGAAGGGCCGCGTCCCAGAAGGGAGCGAAGCAGGCGGCGATCGACGCCGATGTAGCCCCGGG
>CAZTKA010000235.1:0-2411 GCA_964614015.1 uncultured Bordetella sp.
CTCGGCCTGGTTCGGGGTAGCAACTTCGGGCATGATTGTCTTTCTCCTTCGAAGGTTGGATTTAGGTCAGAACGATTTGCCCGTCACGGCATGGACGGGCGTGAGCTTCAATGTCTCCTGCAATCGCCGCAGGATCACATCGCAGTACGCCGGGCTGATCTCGACGCCGAATCCGGCGCGCTGCAAAAGCCCGGCGGCGACGAGCGTGGTACCGCTGCCGGAGAACGGATCGAAGATCACGTCGCCGGCATCGGAAAAAGCTTTGATGAAGAACTCCGGGAGGGCGCGCGGGAACGGAGCCGAGTGTGAGCCTTGGCTCGATTCGGTCTTCGCTTCGATCACGTTCGACGGGCGTGCAAGGCCGCCGTGCCGGCCTTCCATGTCGTTGGCGTTGCGGCGGGTTGTCTGCCACGCCGCGTGGTTCTTGCCCTTGTCAGCCGCCGCGCCGCGCGGTCCCGTCCCCAGCAACCCGCTGCCCGACGTTGACTTCGGATTGTCGGGCGAGTAGTCGAAGCAGTCGTCGGACCAGTGGGCCACCTCGCGCGGCCGGAACTTGATCTTGCGCTCGCGCGAGAAGTGGTAGATCGGCTCCCAGGCGTTCTTGAAGCGGTTCGACCAGCCGCCCGGCACGCCGTCATCGGTCTTGCGCCAGCAGAACTCATCGACGAACCGCCAGCCCCATTGCCGCTTGTGGGCCAGCACGAGGTCCATCACGTACGTGTGCCGCTCGCCCTCATCGGCGTGGGCCTTGATGTTGAGAAAATAGGAGCCGTCCGGCGCCAGCACCGATTCGATCGCCGCGGCCACATCCTTGAACCAGGCGACATACTTCTCCGGCGGTACGGGCGCAAAGCCGCTCGACGGATCGTACTGCCGCTGTGTGGCGTAGGGCGGTGACGTGATCACGACGCTCGCTTTCCGATCCTCGAACAGTCGCGCGACGATGCCGCGATCGCGGAAGTCCCCGCAGATGAGGCGATGCGGCCCGATCAACCAAAGGTCGCCGGACTTGGTCACCGCCTCGACGGGCAAGTCCGGAACCGCGTCCTCGAATTCACTGGCCTCAGGCTCTGCGTCCCGCTCGAGCGCCGCCAGGAAGTCGTCTATCTCCTTCGAGTCGAACCCGGCGAGCGTGGCATCGAAGCCGGCGTCCACGAGCTCTTTCAACTCGACCGCCAGCAGTTCGTGATCCCATCCGGCCAACTCCGACAAGCGGTTGTCAGCCAGCAGGTAGGCCCGCCGCTGGTTTTCGTCGAGATGATCGAGGACGATCACCGGGACCTGCGACAGGCCCAGCTTCCGGGCCGCCAGTAGCCGCCCGTGGCCGGCGATCACACCGGCGTGAGAGTCTACAAGCACCGGATTGTTGAAGCCGAACTCCACGATCGAAGCTGCGATCTGCGCCACCTGCTCCTCGGAATGCGTCCTCGGATTCCGGGCGTAAGGCACCAGCTTCTCGACCGGCCAGAGTTCCATCCGCTGCGCCAGCGCTGTCATTCAGTCGACTCGCAAGACTTCCGCTGCCGAAGCAGCGATCGCTCGAATGGCCTCAGTCGAGGGAGGCTTTGGTTTCCATGTGGGAACGGTCCAATCGACGCCGCCGATCATCGGCAACCGGTCCCGCAGTTTGTCGAATCGCCGATGCCACTGGACGCGTTTTCCGATCGACCACAAGAGAAGGTTCCGCAACTCGCCAAGAAGCGGCAGCGGTTCCGGGTAGCTGAAGTTGGGAGCCGCGAACTCTCCGAAAAGTGCCATCGCCGCAAGATCGTAGGTGACTGCCGCCTCTTCCGAGGTTTGGTGCACGCCGAGGAAAAACACTCGACCTTCGTAGCCGATCTCAGCCATCCATCGGCCACCCTGACTGCCGAACTGACGGACACCCTTGTAGCCCGAATTGCTCGCGCGATTCAGACTTCGATTTCTTGCGTTGCCGAGCCGGTCGGTCAACCTTAGGTTGCTTCGTCGGTTGTCCAAGCGGTTTCGGTTGATGTGGTCGACCTCGACTCCTTCAGGCGCCTGCGCAATCAGCCGATGCATGCGCACCCATTTCCGTGTTCCACCCTTTCTGGACAGCGCACGGACGGCGTAGCCTCCCACTATGCACCAGCGGTATTGAGCCAGACTCGCGTCCACCTCGTCCACCAGAGCGTAACCGGCGACCAAACCATCGCGCTTCCAAAGCGGTATCTGACGGCAAGACGGGGGTGCCTCCTTTTCCGTTTGCTTGTTGTCTCGCATTGCCAGTTCGGGTGACATCGGAAGTGCTGTGGCATCAATGGCTTGCCGGTCCCTTGTCAACGTCCTGTCAACCTAGTTCCAGATCGATTCGCTGCGGACACGGTGCAATCGGTCTACCCGCCGCCCACCGGCTGTTCCGAGGACCCAACGGAGATCGAATTGCAAGGCAC
>CAZTKA010000236.1:0-2319 GCA_964614015.1 uncultured Bordetella sp.
TCCATACGTCCCCGTCCGGCGTCGCGATCAACGTGCGGTATCCCTTCAATACCAGGCACACGTTGCGTTCCTTCGCGAATTCGCGGGCCGTGTTTAACCGGTCGGCGGCGCGGGCCCCGGTGAGGCGCGCCATCTCACCTGGATGCGGTGTGAGCACGGTCTGGACCCCGCGCCCGCGAAAATCCGTACCCGCGATCGAGTTCAGTCCGTCCGCGTCGATCACCAGCGGAACGGCAACGTCGCGCATCAGCCGTGTGGCCAACTCGCGCTGCACGCCGAGCCCCGGGCCCACCGCCACCACCGTCTTGCGCTCCAGCGTGAAATCCTCGAGCGTCTCCGTCATCAGCTCGGGCGCGGTTAACGTCGCCTCGCGCGAGGTCACCGATACAAGCCCCGCACCGCTGCGGATGGCGGCCAGAGCCGCCATCGTCGCCGCACCCGATTTCCCCGGCGCGCCGCCCACGACCAGCACGTGCCCGTAATCGCCCTTGTGGCTGTCCCGTTTGCGCGGCTGGAACAAGTGCCGGAACGCGGCCGGTTCGGAAACCTCCAGCCCGCCCGGAATCAGCCACGGCGGCGAACCGATCTGCGCCACCACCAGCCGCCCGACGTGTTCTTCGGCTCCTTCGGCCAGATAATGCTCTACCTTGGGAGCCGTAAACGTCACCGTGATGTCCGCGCGTACGATGTCCCCTCCTCCGCCCAGGCCGCTCGGCAGATCCACGGCCACGATGCGAGCTTGCGGAAACTCGCGCGTGGCGCCAATCAACTCGGCGACGCGGCCCGTAGGCGGCCCCTGGATACCGGTGCCGAGCAGGGCGTCGATCACCAGAGTGACTTCGCGCCGGTCGCCCAGCTTTTCCGGGATTTCCATTTCCGGGTGAAGCCCCACTTCGGCCAGCCGCTTCAGGTTCTCGGCCGCATCGCCGGTGAATTCGGCCGGATCGGCCGCCAGCACCACCCGCAAGCGGCCGACGCCCCGATCCCGCAGAATCCGCGCAATCGCCAAACCGTCGCCGCCGTTGTTTCCCTTGCCGCACAGGACCACCACGTTCTGCCGGTCCAGCGGCTCGAATTCGCGGGCCACTTCCTCCACCACGCGATGCGCCGCGTTTTCCATCAGCGCGATGCCCGGAACGCCGCCTTCGATTGTCAGGCGGTCCACTTCGCGCATCTGCGCCGCAGTTAGGACTTTCACTGCTGCGCCCCCATCAGCATCTGTTCCAGCTGGCGCAAGCCGGCCGGCTCGCCCATGGCGATCAGATAGTCCCCGCCCGCCAGTTCCGTATCCGCGGGAGGATTGAAGATCATCCGTCCGGAGGCCCGCCGGATGGCCAGCACGATCACGCCGGTCTCGCGGCGGATCCGCAAATCTTCGATCGTGCGGTCGCAGTAGGCGACGAACGTTGCTCCCGCGCGCCGCATTTCCGGTTCGGCTGATTCTTCGGCCACGCGCGCCGAAATCCGCAACGACGGATTCAACGTGCGCGCCGTCAGGATCAGGAACAAGTTGTCCGCGTCAGAGGCCAGCGCCGCGATCAAACCCTTGGCGCGCTCAATGCCGACCTCGCGCAGCACTTCGTCACGGCTTGCGTCCGCATGTACGGCTGGCATGCCCGCCTGCATCGCGCGCTCCATAGTCGCTTACCGGATCAACTGTTCCAGCTTCGATCCCGCCCGGATGATCGTCTCATTCCGTTCCGGGCCCGTCGACACGCCCCCGATCTCCACCCCGGAGCGTTCTTCCAGGAACTGGAGGTAGGCGCGCGCCCGCTCCGGGAGTTGATCGTAACTCGCGATGCCCCGCGTCGAGGTGCGCCAGCCCGGCAGCTTCTGGTAGATAGGCTCAATGGCTTCCATGGCGCGGTAGGTCGCGGGCATTTCGTGGATCTCCTGGCCGTGCAGCCGGTACCCTACGCACACCGGAATCTCTTCGAGCGTGTCCAGCACGTCCAGTTTCGTGATCATGAGCGTGTCGAATCCGTTCACCATCGCGGTGTAGCGCAATAACGGAGCGTCGAACCATCCGCAGCGCCGCGGCCGGCCCGTGACCGCGCCGAATTCATTGCCCTCGCGCCGCAGCAGTTCGCCTGCGCTGTCGAGGCTTTCGGTGGGGAACGGTCCGGAACCCACGCGCGTGATGTACGCTTTGGACACGCCGATCACGCCGTCGATCTTCGTGGGCGGCACGCCCGTTCCGGTGGCGGCGCCGCCGGCCGCCGCGCTCGACGACGTCACGAACGGATATGTACCGTGATCGATATCCAGCATCGTGCCCTGCGCGCCTTCAAACAGAAGGCGCTGGCCGCTCGAGATCGC
>CAZTKA010000237.1:0-2310 GCA_964614015.1 uncultured Bordetella sp.
CCCCGCCATCCACGTGGGCAACTCGGTGAGCCGCGTGGGCGGCAACGCGCAGATCCGGGCCATGCGCCAGGTGGCCGGTTCGCTGCGGCTCGACCTGGCGCAGTATCGCGCGCTGGCGGCGTTCGCGCAGTTGGGTTCCGATCTGGATAAAGCTTCCGCGCAGCAGTTGACGCGCGGCGCGCGCATGGTGGAGATCCTGAAGCAGGGCCAGTTCTCGCCGCTTCCGGTCGAAAAGCAGGTGTTGATCATCTACGCCGGCTCCATCGGTACGCTGGACGATCTGCCGGTAGACCAGTGCCGTCCGTTCGAGGAGGAACTGTACAAGTTCGTGGAGAACGCGCACCCCGGCATTCTCAGCGCAATCCGCGAGAAGAAGATCCTGGACGACGAGTTGAAGGCGCAGATGAACGCCGTGCTCAAGGAAGCCAAGACGCGCTTTCTGGCCTCGCGCAAGAAGTAGCCACCGATGCCGAGCCTGATCGACATACGGCGCCGCGTACGCAGCGTCCGGAACACCCAGCAGATCACCAAGGCCATGAAAATGGTCTCGGCGGCCAAATTGCGGCGCGCCCAGGAAAGAGCTCTGGCGGCGCGTCCCTACGCGGCGACCCTGCGCCAGATGCTGGCGAACGTGGCCGCCGCGGCCGCCGGAGATCCCGATGCGGGGGCGCATCCGCTGCTGGCCGTGCGCCCGGAGCAGCGCATCCTGATCGTGGTGGTGACCGCCGACAGCGGCCTGGCCGGGGGCTTTAACAACAACCTGATCAAGATGGCGCACCGGTTCGCCGACGAACACAAGAGCCGCGAGCTGAGTTTCGAGCTGATCGGCAAGAAGGGCGTGAATTACTTCCGCAAGCGGTTTCCGGCGATCGCCGGCACGCATACGGACCTGTTCCGCAACGTGAAGTACGAAGACGCCGAACGCATTGCGCAAGGCATTATCGGGCGTTTTGAAAGGGCCGAAGCCGATGCCGTCTACTTGTTCAACAACGATTTTAAGAACGTGATGGTGCCGGCGCTGGTCCAGACGCGCATTCTCCCCATCGAGGTGCCGGAATCGGCCGCCCCGGTGGACTACATTTACGAACAGGCCCCGGCGGAACTGCTGGGGAGCCTCTTACCCCGGTACGTGAAGCTTCTGGTGTACCGGGCGTTTTTGGAATCGGTGGCGGCCGAGCACGCCGCGCGCATGACTGCCATGGACGCGGCCACCAACAACGCCACGGATGTGATCGACAAACTCACGCTGGAGATGAATCGTGTGCGGCAAGCCACCATCACCCGCGAAATCATTGAAATCGTGAGCGGCGCGGCCGCTCTCGAGTAGGAGTCACAAGCATGATCGAAGGAAAAGTAATCCAGGTGGCCGGACCGGCCGTGGACGTGGAGTTCCCGGAAGGGCAGATCCCGGTCATCCGCACGGCCGTGCGCATCACCAGCGAAGGGTTTAAGGTTCCCGAGCCGATCGACATCATCTGCGAGGTGGCGCAGCACATCGGCGAAAGTCGCGTGCGGACGATTGCCTTGCAGCCGACCGACGGGCTGGTGCGCGGCATGAAGGCCATCGATCTGGGCGAGCCGGTCAGCATGCCTGTCGGCAAGGAAACGCTCGGCCGCGTGTTAAACGTAATTGGCCAGCCTGTGGACAAAATGGGGCCAGTGTTGGCCAGGCAGCGGGCTCCCATTCACCGTCCGGCGCCGACCTTTGAGGAGCAGTCGACCGAACTGCAAATGTTCGAGACCGGCATCAAGGTCATCGACCTGCTTGAGCCGTACCTCCGCGGCGGCAAGATCGGCCTGTTCGGCGGCGCGGGCGTGGGCAAGACGGTGATCATTCAGGAGCTGATCTCCAACCTCGCCACCAAGCACGGCGGCGTGAGCGTGTTCGCGGGCGTCGGCGAACGCACGCGCGAGGGCAACGACTTGTGGCTGGAGTTCCAGGAAAACGGCGTGATCGATCCCAAGGACTGGCGCAAGTCCAAGTGCGCCCTGATCTATGGGCAGATGACCGAGCCCCCCGGGGCGCGTCTGCGCGTCGCGCTTTCGGCGCTGACCGTCGCCGAGTATTTCCGCGACGTCGAGGGCCAGGACGTGCTGCTGTTCATCGACAACGTGTTCCGCTTCACCCAGGCGGGATCGGAAGTTTCGGCGCTGCTGGGCCGCATGCCGAGCGCGGTGGGCTACCAGCCGACCCTCGCGACGGACATGGGCGATTTGCAGGAGCGCATCACGTCGACCAAGAGCGGTTCCATCACGTCGGTGCAGGCGATTTATGTGCCCGCCGACGACTACACGGACCCCGCGCCGGCG
>CAZTKA010000238.1:0-2249 GCA_964614015.1 uncultured Bordetella sp.
CCTCCACCAGATAGCGCACGAACTCGACGTCATTGCCCCGCCCGAAGGCGCTGATATCGGCCATGACGTAATACGCCCCGCGCGGAACGGAGCAGCGGAATCCGGCCCGCTCCAGCATCGCGACCATGCGATCGCGCCGTTCCAGGTAATGCGCCGCCATCTCCGTGTAGTAAGAATCGGGCAGCGAGAGCGCCGTGACGCCCGCGGCTTGCAAGGGCGCCGCCGCGCCGACCGTCAGAAAGTCGTGCACCTTGCGCACGGACTCGGTGAGATCCGGACTCGCCAGCACCCAGCCCACGCGCCATCCGGTAACCGCGTAGGTCTTGCTCATGCTGTTGACCAGCAACGTGCGGTGGCGCATCCCCGGCACGGTCATGATGGGAATGTGAACGGCGCCGTCGTAGAGGATGTGCTCATAGATTTCGTCGGTGATCGCGACAGCGTCGAATTCGTTGCACAGGCCGGCGATGTATTGAAGTTGCCCGCTGTCGAGCACGTGTCCGGTGGGATTGCCCGGCGAGTTGATGATGATCGCCTTAGTACGCCGAGAAAACGCGCTGCGCAGCTCTTCCGGATCAAAGCGCCACTCGGGCGGATACAGGCGCACGAACTTGCGCTCGGCCGAGCACAGCATCGTATCCGGGCCGAAGTTTTCGTAGAACGGCTCAAAGATGATCACCTCATCGCCGGGATTCGTAATCGCGAGCAGCGACGCGATCATTCCCTCGGTGGAGCCGCAGCAAACCGTGATCTCGCGTTCCGGGTCGATGTCCAGGCCGTAGGTGCGGCGGTATTTCGCCGCGATCGCGTCGCGAAAGGGCTTCGCGCCCCAGGTGATGGCATACTGGTTGATGTCAGCCGCGATGGCGGCGCGCGCGGCTTCCTTCAGGATTTCCGGCGCGGCGAAATCCGGAAACCCCTGCGCAAGGTTGACCGCGTTGTACTTCACGGCAAGCCGCGTCATCTCGCGGATGACGCTCTCGGTGATCTGAAGCGTCCGCTGGGCCTGAAAGCGAGGCCGGCGGAGACTCTCCGAAGCCAGGGAGGGCGCCACTGTCAGCCCCGCCTTGCCTGCGCCAGGGCCGCGAGCACCCGCCGCGGCGTCATCGGATACTCGCGGATGCGCACGCCCGTCGCGTCGAAGAAGGCGTTGGCCATGGCCGCCGCGGCCGCCGCCATACATTCCTCGCCGGCACCTGACGAGCGCTCGTTCATCCGCTGCACCACCACGGGCGTGATCTCGGGACATTCCTCAAAGCGCAGCACCGGATACGTGTTCCAATCAAGGCTGGTCACGCCGGTTTCGTTGAAGGTGACTTCTTCAAGCAGCATGCGGCTCACGGTCTGCGCGAGCTGGCCCATGATCTGCGCTTCGACGATCCCCGGATTGACGGCGAAGCCCGCGTCGATGGCTCCGTACATGTGCCTGGCGAGCACCTTGCCGGTGGTCTTGTTCACTTCGATCTCAGCGACGGCCGCGCCCCAGGATTGCAGGTGCGTTCCGAGCCCGATGCCGCGCCCGCGCACAATGTCGCCTTGCGGCAGCGGCGTGGCAGCTTTTCGCGGGATCCAGTTGGAGGCCACCGCGACCGCGTTGAGCACGCCCAGCCAGCGCTGGTCGGCGATGTTGTTGCGCCGGAACTCGTACGGGTCGACGCCCAACTGGTATGCCAGATCGTCGATGGCCTGTTCGGACGTAAAGGAAAACGACAGATCCAGCGGCGAGCGCAACCACGCGGCGCGCAAGTATCCCTGCACCGGAACCTTGTGATTGACCAGGCGCAGGTTTGGGATCGCGTACATGGAGCCGAGGTTCAGCGGGCTGACCTGCTGCGCGGCGGCCCCGGGCCATTCGGCCGCCGCAACGCCGGTGAGTTGCTCGGAGGTTTCCACGTTGCTCCAATTGTGTTGCCAGCCGTGATACTCGTAGGAGACCAGCTTGCCCTGGGCGTCGGCCGCAATTCGGACCTCGCCGATGTGCGCGGGCCCGTACAGATCCCAGCCGTGCTCATCCCACCGCATGAACTGCACCCGCACGGGACGCCCGGCAAGCTGGGAAAGAATCGCGGCAGCCTGCGCCACGTCATCATAACAACTGTGCCCATAGGTGCCGGAGCCTTCAGCGTATTGCACGCGGATTTTTTCTTGCGGAAGCCCCAGCACGCGGCTCAGGGTACGGCGCGTGCCGTAGACATCCTGCGAGGAGCAGACGATGGCCGCGGAGTCGGCCGTGACGTCAGCCAGCGCGC
>CAZTKA010000239.1:0-2154 GCA_964614015.1 uncultured Bordetella sp.
TGGAAACAGGCCGAATTGTTCTGATTGTCACTATATTATGTAATTCTCTTTAGGGCATCGGAACCGTGCTGTTCGCGGATGGCAGTCAGGCGCTCGGCGGCGAAAGCCAGCGCTTCCGGCCATGAGATCGGGACGAAGTGCTCCCCGATGCGCTTGAGCGGCTTCGTCAGGCGGTCGGGCGAATGATGAAACGCGTGCGCGTATCGGCCCTTGACGCACAGATGGCCGCGATTCACGGTGGCCTCGGGCACGCCGCGAATGCGCAGTACCTTATGGCCGGCGGCTTCGATCTCGATCCGGCATCCGACCCCGCAATAGCCGCACACGGATGGCGTCACGCTCTCTGCCGGCGATGCGGCGAGGCGGTCGCGGTCACTGATCGCGAATGTGGGGCACTGGTCCACGCACGCTCCACAGGAGACGCACGCGCTCTCTGCGAACGTGGGGCCGGGACCGAAGATGAGATGTGTCGCGGGCCCGCGCCCCGACATCGAATATACAAACTGTCCCTGGATCTGCGCGCAGGCGTTCAGGCAGCGGCGGCAGTTGATACAGAGCTGAGGGATGAATCGCAGATAAGTGTGGCTGGCGTCGATGGCCGCTGGCGCGGAAGAGGCAGGCACGGGCAAGTTGTACTTGCTGAGAAGGCGCGTGAAGGGGCTCTCGCGTCCGTCACTCAAGAAACCCTCCGCGATTTCCGTCCCGAGATAAAGCGAGAGCACCTCGCGCCGCAGCGTCTCGATCTCCGGCGTGTGCGTCTGAATCTCCATCCCCGGCTGGATCAGCGAGTGGCAGGCCGCCACGGGTCTGCGGCTGCGATGGGTCTCGACCAGACAGAGGCGGCAGCCGCCTTCGGGCAGCAAGGGCTCGGCATAACACAGAGTGGGTATCTCGATGCCCGCACGCCGCGCCGCGGCAAGGATCGTCTCGCCGCTGCGGACTTCCACCGGGACGCCGTTGATCCTGGCTGTTCGGTTGCTCACGATTCGAAGACTCCGTAGTGCTGGATCAGGGCACGCATCGGCCCGGGCATATTCTGGCCGAAGGCGCAAAGGCTGGCTTGCTCCATCACGCTGAACAGGCGCTCGATCTGCGCCCGCTGGTCGCCGCTTCCATGGGAATGCAGCACGTCCCAGGCGGCGCGTGAGCCGAGCCGGCACGGCACGCACTTGCCGCACGATTCTTCCATCATGAATTTCAGCCAGTGCTCGAGCAGCGCGCGCGCATCACAGCCCTCGGGGATCGCCACGAGCCCGCCGTGTCCCAGTTGAATCCCGCGCTCGCCCATGGCGCCGTAACAAACCGGCACGTCCCAGTCGTCCGGGAAGACAATGCTTCCCATGGGTCCGCCCAGAACCACGGCGTCGAGCCGCTGGCTGTCGGCGCCGCCGCCGGCTTCCTCGATCACCTGGCGCAAGGTCATGCCAAATTCAATCTCCAGCAAGCCCGGCCTCGCAAAGCCGCAGTTGAAACAGATGACCTTCGTCCCCTTGCTCTTCTCCGTGCCCATCGCGGCGTAGGCATCGGCGCCGCCGGTGACGATGGGCGGAACGTTGGCCAGGGTCTCGACGTTATTCACCACGGTCGGCTTTCCGTAAAGACCCTCGACAGCGGGATAAGGCGGCCGAATGCGAACCTCGCCGCGCAGCCCCTCAATGCTGTTGAGCATCGCGGTTTCTTCACCGCAGACGTAGCTGCCCAGACCCTCGACGACGGAAACGTCCATCGCGAACCCGCTGCCCAGAACGGATTCGCCCACGATTCCCGCTGCGCGCGCCTCTTCGACTGCCGCGCGCAGGATGCCGATGGCCTTCGGGTATTCGGATCGAATGTAGATGATGCCGCGCGACGCGCCAATGGCGTAACCGCAGAGAAGAACTCCTTCAATGACAGTGTGTGGGTCCTGCTCCATCAGGACGCGATCAATGAACGAGCCGGGGTCGCCCTCGTCCCCGTTCACCACCACGTAGCGGGGCGTTGCGGACGCCTCCGCGCAGGCGCGCCATTTCGCTCCGGTGGGAAAGCCTGCACCGCCTCGCCCGCGCTGCCCGGAACGCTCGACCGCGCTCAGCACCTCGGCGGGCGACTGCTGAAGAGCTTTTGCGATGGCCCGATAAACACCTGCCGAGCGCGCCGCTTCCAAGCTCACCGCGC
>CAZTKA010000240.1:0-2118 GCA_964614015.1 uncultured Bordetella sp.
CGTCCGCCGACTTCGACGTGGATGTGCTTGCCTTGTGCGTAGAGCTTGAGCTCGGTGAGGGGATCGGTAACGCCGTCGAGCCTGGCGGCAAGAGCTTCGATGGCGCGGCGGATCTCCGCCCGGGAGTAGGTCTGCTTTGCCTCCGGCGCGGCCATCGGTTGCGATTTTAACATGCCGGCTTCGCCCAGCGATTCCGATGTATGATCTCACAGACGGCCATGCGACTCCCGGCCTTGCTGCTGATGTTACCGGCTTGCCAAAGCGCGACAAGGGTGGCCTATTTTGCAACCGGCGGATAGCGGGGCAAGGACGTATCGTCGCGATCGAATAGGAATGCGCGGAATGACAGATGGACAAACAGAAAATTAACATCGAGTTTCTGTACCTGGACCTGGAGGAATGCGGACGCTGCCGTGGCACGAACGCCAACCTGGACGCCGCCGTGGCCGAGGTCTCGAAAATCCTGAAAGAAGCCGGCGTGGCGGTGTCCGTCAAAAAGACGCAGGTCACCTCCGAAAGACAGGCCCGCAAGCTGGAACTCGTGACGTCGCCTACCATCCGCGTGAACGGCAAAGACATCGCGCTCGAGCTCCGGGAAAGCTGCTGCCGGGCGTGTACCGCGGGCTGCGAGGCCTCCGTAAACTGCCGGGTGTGGGTGTTCCAGGGGCGCGAGTACACAGTGGCTCCGAAGGCCATGATCATCGATGCGATCCTGCGCGAGGTCTATGCGGAGCGACCCGCCGGAGCGGTCCCTTCGTTTGCGGATGTGCCGGAGAACCTCAAGCGCTACTTCGCGCATAACGCCGGACATCGGAAGACGGATCGCCGCGGCGCACGTCGCTAAACGTTATTCTTGGCATGACTGCCAGCGCATCCGGGTCTTGCGCGCGCCACTCCAGCTTCCGATCATGATGCTTGAAACATCGAAATTCCCGCGATGCCGGCGGCGCCGGCCTTAATGCACGCCGCCGTGTTTTCTTGCGTGATCCCGCCCAGCGCGAGCACCGGAATCCGCACGGCCGCGGCGGCCCGGCGCAAGCCCTCCAGACCGCGCGGGGCCAAAGGGGATTCCTTCGACAACGGCGCAAACACGGGCCCAAACAGCGCATAATCCGCACCATCCGATTCCGCCGCAGTGAGTTCTTCCAGCGTGTGGCAGGAGACGCCCATCAGAAAACCCTCCGGCGCGAGGCCACGGAAACGGCGCGGCGCGGGCGATCCGGCGGGCAAGTGCAGGCCGTGCGCGCCCGCCGCCAGGGCGACATCGGCGCGCGTGTTCACCAGGATCTTCGCGCCGCGCGGATTGGGCAGCGCGAGAGCGTCCTCGACCAGGCCGAACAAGTCGCGCGCGGCAAAATCTTTTTCGCGGATCTGAATCCAATCGGGGCCTGCACGTAAGTTGCGCGCGATTGCCTCGATCAGCGTTTCGCCGCGCAGCGTGCGGCGGTCCGTGATATAGCAGCGGATCACGCCGGGCGTCTCCGCCTGCGGGCGCGCTCGGCGCGGCGCACGCGCCGTTCGTCCATTCCGAAGTAATGCGCGATCTCGTGCCAGACCGTGTCGGCGACCATCTCCTCCAGTTCCTGCAAATCGCGGGCCATGCGCTCATGCGGGCCTTGGTAAATCGTGATCTGATCAGGCAGGCGGAAGCCTTCGGAAACGCTGCGCTCGGTCAGCGGCCGGCCCTGATACAGCCCCAGCAGGCCGCGCCGGGGCGGCTCCGGCTCGACCACGAAGACGATGTTTTCCAGGCGCCGTCGGAACCGCGCAGGGATGCGTTCCAGCGCGCGCTCCACAAGGCGATCGAATTCCTGCGAGGTCACTTCGATATAATGAAGCACGGAGCACACGTGAACAAGCAGGACCTGATTCTCGCCCAGCAAAGACACATTTTCCCCGCAGTTTTCAACTATTTTAGAGAGCCGCTGGTGCTTGCGCGCGCCAGGAATCAATTCGTATGGGATGCCGACGGTAACCAGTATCTGGACTTTTTCGGCGGCATTGTGACGATCAGCGTCGGCCACTGCAACGACGCGGTCAACCGGAAGGTGAAGGAACAGATCGACACGCTGGAGCATGTCTCGACCGCCTACATCACGGAGCCTCAGGTCCGGCTGG
>CAZTKA010000241.1:0-1996 GCA_964614015.1 uncultured Bordetella sp.
CATGATGGCGGCGAGGCGGCGTTGTCCGTCACCACCACGCTCAGCGCATAGGTCCCCGGCCCCTGCGCCTCAGTGGGCGTCCAGGAAAACGCGCCGGTGGAGGGATTGATGCTGGCGCCCGCGGGGGCGCCTGCTCCGAGCGAATATGTGAGCGATTGCGGCGGCAGGTCGGCATCGGTGGCGCTGGCGGAGAACGCCAGGGGCTGATCTTCGGCCACCGTTTGGTCGGCAATGAAGCTCAACTCCGGGGCCTGGTTCACTTCGAGGATGGTGGCGGTGAAGAACTGGGTGCTGCTGAGGCTGGGGGAGCCGTTGTCCGTGGCAATGATGGCAATCCGGTTGGTGGA
This sequence comes from uncultured Bordetella sp., assembly GCA_964614015.1. Lineage (GTDB taxonomy): Bacteria > Acidobacteriota > Terriglobia > Bryobacterales > Bryobacteraceae > Palsa-187. The sequence continues at coordinate 348 of CAZTKA010000241.1, forward strand.
CGGTCCCTGCGCCTCGCCGGGTGACCAGACGAAGAAGCCGCCGGCGCTGACGCTGGCGCCTGCCGGCGCGCCAGGGCCGAGCGTGACGGTGAGTGTTTGCGCCGGAACATCGGGATCGGTTGGCGGGGCGCTGAAGCCGATGAAGCTTCCTTCGTTGACGGTGATGTCGTTAAGGGCGGGCAGGTCCGGAGGCCGATTCACTTCCTGCACGGTCACCAGGAATCCGCGCGCATCGTTCAGGGGGGGCGTGCCGTTGTCGGTGACGAAGACGCTGATGAAGTAGGAACCGGGGCCTTGGAGTTCGCCGGGCGTCCAGGAGAACACGCCGGTGTTGGGGTCGATGCTCGCGCCGGTGGGCGCGCCCCCGCCCAGTGAATAGGCGAGGGTCTGGGCCGGCAGATCTGGATCGGCGCCGATGGCCGTAAACGTCAGCAGTTCGCCTTCGTTGAGGCTTTGGTCCGGGATGGCCGCCAGGGCGGGAGCGAGATTGACCTCCTGCACGGTGACATTGAAGGACTGCGTGGCGCTGAGACTGGGGACGCCGCTGTCGCTGACGATGATCCGCAGGAGGTAGTTGCCCGGACCTTGTGACTCGGAGGGTGTCCAGGTGAACAATCCCGAGGCGCTGATGGCTGCCCCTTCCGGCGCGTCTGCATCAAGTGCGAACGTCAGGGTCTGGGTGGGAATGTCCGGGTCAGTGGCGCTGGCGGTGAACACCAGCACGCTGCCCTCGTTGTTGGTCCGGTCGCTGATGGGCGACAATTGCGGGGGCTGATTGGGCGGGGACGCCGCCAGCCTCGGGCCGCGCAGAGCAAGGCAAAAGAACAAGGCGGCAGCCAGCGCCAGTTGAACAGCGGAAAACCGATGGGAACTTCGGAATATCATGCAACGCACATCGGTTCTGGTTGTTCGCGGGAACAGGGGGCATGATAAGCAGAAAACGACCGTTACGGCAACTCGTTTGTTCTCGCGCGATGGCGCGCGGTCCGCGTTCCGCCGGAGTTTCAGGCGGCTCCACCTGTTGAGGCGCTTCGCGAGTAAATCTTCTCCACAACAGTGAGGGCGGCCCTGGCTTCCTTGAGGCCGGGGACTGGCGCGCGCTTGAGCCGGATGTCGTCGAAGAATTCCTGCATCTCGAGTTTCCAGGATTCGTCGGCTTGCGGAAAGTCCCAGACGGTGGTCTCCGGGGGACCCATTTGCGGCAGCATCTTGTAGCAGGTGAGGCGCTCGGGGCCGTAGCTGCCGCCAAGCCCTTCCCAGTGCAGCTTGCCGTTGCGCCCGTACACTTCGAGGCTGAAGAGGTTCTTCCACTCGGTGCAGCTCGCATGCAGCCATGCGGTCTGCCCCGCGGCGTTGCGCAGGCTGAGGAAGGCATTGTCCTCGACGGGCATGTTCCAAAAATAGGTCGGTGTGTGACCCTCGACGCGAGTGAATTCGCCGAGAAAGAGGCCGGCCAGATCGATGAGATGCACGCCCTGGTCAATGAGTTCGCCGCCGCCCGAGAGCTTCGGGTCCGCGCGCCACTCCCTGTCGTAGCCCAAACGCCCGCCCTGGCCGTAGCGCCCGCGCACGAACAGCATTGGCCCGAGCGCGCCGCTGCGAAAGAGCTCCAGCGCCTTGAGGCAGGCGGGATGGTAACGATGGTTGTA
>CAZTKA010000242.1:0-1947 GCA_964614015.1 uncultured Bordetella sp.
GATACCGGCGAGAAGGTGATGCAATTCCTTTCGAGCCGGTTGGTCTGGGGCGGGTTCTGTCCATCGGTGCGACGCGGCATCTTCACCATCGTGGACCCCGGAGGCGAAACGTGCGTGGTGTTCAATGACGGCGCGGCGGTTCCCGGCAATTATATCTACACGCGCTTTGATAATGCGCGCGGATGGGGACGGATTGACCTGTCGGGACGCGACGCCCGCGTCGTGCTCACGCCGTTCTGGTGCCGGCAGGACATGGCGCTCGCGGTGATGTTGCGCGACAAGGACCGCTGGTGGCTGTCGTCGCCCGTGGATGTCCGCGCCATCGGCTGGAACGACCGGATTGACACCCGCTACGCGCTCGACCCGAAGTCGCTCCAGTGGTCGCAACTGGAGAACACCGCCGACCTCGACGAACTGGACGATGGCGGCGCGGTGGCGTTGGCGAGTGGAGCAACGGGCGCGCCGGACTGGGCTTCGATTTCCGGCATGGGATTGTGGGTGGCGCGCGGAACGCCCAAGGACAAATTTTATCTGTCCGGCCTGTCGCTTTCGGACGGTTGCTCGCCGAAGGCCGATTTGCGCGTGCCGATGAAGAACTCCGATGTCGCGTTCCTGCATCTGGCGTCGCCGCTGGAGAAATACGACGCCTACGGCGGCGCGAAGGTCGTCTATTGGGATTCCGGCTGGCGCGCCAAACATGTGGCCCTGACCCGCGATTACGGCGTGCGGGATGCCCCGGCGGCGAGCATGGGCGTGATCCAGAATTCCATCGCGCAGGCGAACCCGAAACTCAAGGCGGCGATCTGTCGCGATCTCTGGGGCAAAGAGATCACCGTGGGCCATCCGAGTTTCCCCAACGGCGTTCAAGCCCGGATGTGCACCCGGCAACCCGCGTTTCTGGAATACGTGAAGGATTACGTCAAACGCCATATTTACGATGTGGGCGCGCGCGAGGCGCTCGTGGACGAGCCGAGCGGCACCATCGGTCAGCGGTTGCTCTTTCGCGACGACGCCGGCTGTTTCTGCGATGCGTGCAACAACGCCTTCCGCGAATGGCTCCGGGCGAACCGCACACCGGCGGAGCTGGCGGCGATGGGCATCGCCGACATTGCGGCCTTCGATTACCGCGCCCTCCTGAGAGAGAAGGTCACCGGCATCGAAGACTATCGCCGGAAGTTCGACAAGGGCGAACTGCCGCATATGCGGCTTTTCATCCAGTGCCAACGGGAGCCGCAGCGACAGTTCTTCTGCGCGGTGCGCGATCACATGCTTGCCCTTGATCCGTCTTTCCGTTTCACTGCGAACACCTACAACATACAGCCGCACCTATTGTATCTGGTCGAGGAACTCAACGGCGACTTCCATGGCGCGGAAAGCGAGCTGTTTCTCTACAACTTGAAGCTGCTCGGTCATGTGTTGCAGCGGCTGAAACTGGCCGATGCGCTGGGCATCCGCGTCGTCACGTCGGGTGTGCACTGGGAGTTCGAGCACGTCCTCAAACACAACCTGATGAACGTGTTCAAACCTGTCATTGCCGCGCACTACGCCTCCGGCCACCAGCTTGCCGTGCCCGATCTCTATCGCTGGATCGAGCCGGACTTCTACGGCTCCATTCCCGACCTTGCCCCGTTCTACCGTTTCGTGAGGCAGAACGCCGCGCTCTTCGACGACTATCGTCCTGTGGAACAGGTCGGCCTTGTCATGTCGCTCGCCGTCGCGGATCCGCACACGGGCGACGGCCAGTTCCTGCGCGATTATGCCGGCATTGGCAAGGAGTTGCTCGACCGTTGCATTCCCTTCGGCGTGGCGGTTGCGGCGGACGGTTTTTTCTACAAGAAAGAGTTCACCAAGGAAGAACTTGCCGGGCGCTTCCAGTTGGTGATCGAGCCGCGCAACAGCGCGTTGAAAGGCGCGCAGCTTGCCGCCATCTCCGATTTGAAAACGGAG
>CAZTKA010000243.1:0-1698 GCA_964614015.1 uncultured Bordetella sp.
CGAGGCCCTCTTCTGTTTTCAGATTGACGACAGGCCGCACATGCAGGCATCCGACGGAGGCATGCGCGTAGACTCCGGCGGTGGTGCCGTGTTTGCGGACGATTTCGAGGAAGCGGCCGATGAATTCGCTGAGTTTTTCCGGGCAGACGGCGGTGTCTTCAACAAAAGAAATCGACTTGGCGTCTTCTTTGACGGCCATTGAAAGGCCGAGCGCCGCTTCGCGCAGGCTCCAGATGCGCTGCTGCGCCGCAGGATCTGTCTCGTGGCGGAAGAAAGTGGCCCAGCCGCGTTTCCGTAAATCCTGTTCGAGGGCGCGCTGCCGGGACGGCAGGTTCTCTTTGTCCTCATCGTAGAACTCGACGCACAGCGTGGCCCCGGGATCGCCTTCGATGAAGCCCGCACGGATTCTGTCGAGCGCGGCGTTCTGGCGCGTGTTGTCGAGGATCGACTTGTCCATCACCTCGACCGCCGAAGGCTTGTGCTCGAGAATCACGGGCGTGGCCGTCAGGGCTTCGAGCAGATCCTCGAAGCCGATGACGGTCACTGCCTTGGCCTTGGGCAGCGGAACCAGATTCAGCTTGGCTTCCAGCACGACGCCGAGCGTGCCTTCGGAACCGACGATCAGCTTGGCCAGGTTCACCGGACCTGAGCCTGCGAACTCGTTCAGGTTGTAGCCGCCCACGCGGCGCACGATTTTGGGGTAACGCCGGTCGATTTCGGCGGCGTGCCTGGCGGCCAGACGCAGAACCGTTTCGTAGCAGCGGGCTTCGAGGGAATCGCCGGTGGGGATCTGATCGCGCGGCACGTCGCGGAATTCGACGATACTGCCGTCGGAAAGCATCACGGTTTGCTCCAGCACGTGGCGGATCGTGGTGCCGTAGAGGATGCTGCGCGCGCCCGCGGAGTTGTTGGCCATCATGCCGCCGACGGTGGCGCGGCTGGCGGTGGAGATATCCGGCGCGAAGCGCAGCCCCAGAGGCTGCAGTCTCACGTTCAGTTCGTCCAGCACGACGCCAGGCTCCACGCGCGCCCAGCGTTGTTCGCCGTTGACCTCGAGAATCCGATTGAGATACTTCGACGTGTCGACGACCAGGCCGGAGCCGATGGCCTGGCCTGCCTGCGACGTGCCTCCGCCGCGCATCGTGATGGGGCAGCGCAGGCGGCCGCAGATGCGCACGATCTGCTCGAGCCCGGCGCGCGTGCGGGGGATCGCCACACCGATGGGCTGGATGAGGTAGACGCTGGCGTCGGTGGCGTAGAGCGCGCGCGAGATATTGTCGAAACGGATTTCGGCGTCTGCTTCGCGCTCCAGCGCCTGGCGCAGCGCATCGATGTCCACACCAGGTTGCAACTGGACCAGGTTGGGCGCCCGGCTCAAGCGCGCGACTCCCCCATGCGGATCAGGCCTTCCCGCAGACGGTCCAGTCCGCGGTCAAGCGCCGCGCCGCCGCTGGCGAAGGAGATTCGGAGCGTGCCTTCCCCGCCCGGCCCGTACGCCGCGCCGTGCACGACGATGACGCCATGGTCATGAAGCAAGCGCAAGCGGACTTCATCCGAAGGCAGCCCCAGGCCACGAATATCGGCCATGGCGAAAAAACCCCCTTCCGGCCGCAGGATTTCCACCGCGGGAACGCCGGCTAAGCGTTCCAGGACGCGTTCGCGGCGGCGCGCATATTCGGCGCGCATTTCCGCGACGCA
>CAZTKA010000244.1:0-1689 GCA_964614015.1 uncultured Bordetella sp.
GCAATCCGACAAGCTGCTGGAAGTTGCGGCCATTGAGCGGCAGCGCTTCGATCTTATTCCTCTCCATCGCCACCCCCAGGTCGGTGGTCGTCATGTTTACAATCGGTGCCGCCGCCACCACCTGGATGCTCTCGGTAACCTGGCCCAGTTCCAGCCGGATATCCACGCGCGGACGCGTCCCCGTGTTGATGGGAAAGGTCTCCGTGGTGGCGCGCCGGAAACCTTGCTGCTCGGCCGCCAGCCGGTATTGGCCCACCGGCAGCAACGGAAACTCGTAATACCCGCTATCGTTGCTGACCGTTTCCCAGCTCACCCCTGTGTCGACGTTGCTGACGGTAATGCGCGCCCTCCCGATGGCGGCCCCGGTCGGATCGGTCACATTGCCAACCAGTGACCCGCCCCCGATCTGCGCCCGCAATAGCAGGGGAACGGCAAAGAAAAACAGCGAGATACGGCCAATCGGCAACACCGCTGAAGTCGGCATAGACGCTCCTGACAGAGATCGATAAACAAGTCGATATTATGTTCGATCACGCTTGATGTCAAGCGCCCCCTGTGATAGCGTTGGGAACGATGGCGACCAGAAGCAACGGTGCCGGCCGCCCGCCGAACGGTAGTCTGGTGCAGCGCACCGTCGACCGGTTGCGAGAGGGAATCTTTCATGGCGCCTATCCGCCGGGAGGCCATCTGCGCGAACTCCGGATCGCCCGCGAGCTCGGCGTAAGCCAATCGACGGTGCGCGAGGCGCTTCAGCAGTTGGAGGCGGCGGGGCTGGTGAGCCGGCATCCGAACCTCGGGACCACCGTTACTCGGTTGACGCCGAAGGAAGTGCGCGAGCGAGTCCAGTTGCGCGCGCTGCTGGAGGTGCAGGCTGCGCAGCAGGCGGCTGTCCGGATGGGCAGGGAAGAATTCAAGGAACTGGACCGCCGTCTGACAGCGCTGGGCTCGGCGATCGGCAGCGACTCGTACTATGAAGCGGCTCAGGCCGATTTACAATTTCATCGCTGGGTTTGGAAGTGTTCCGGAAACGAGACGCTGTGCCGGGTGCTGGATCACCTCACCATGCCGTTGCTGGCCTTTGTCAGCGTGCTGCGGGCCAACGGGTTGCAGCATTTGGCTGACGTTACCGCCGCGCACGAACCTTTGTTGCTGGCGCTTCGCTCCGGGGATCCGCAGCAGATTGAGGAAGCCTTTACCCGCGGGGCCACCAGCTCGTACGAAGAGTTTATGGAAGGGACCCCTTCCTGCCGCCGGGCACAGGCGTTCGGAATGCTGGAAACTCCGCGCCACGGACAAGCCACAACGTCGGCATTGTAAGGCATCCTCGCCCTGCGCAGGGAGGTCAAAATGTGAACGGCGCCACTTGGCGATGTACTGAGGCCTGTTGCCGGAGATGATCCGGAGGCGTCATTCCCTACAACAAGCGGCGTCTCCTCCAGTTCCGCGGTGAGAATCACTCGCCCGCCTGATGCAGTCCGGCGCGGGGCGGTCTGAGTGCAAGGAAAAGCAGGTATCAACCGTGCGCGCCGTGGCGCGGGCGACTCCAAGTAGAGTAGCCATGGAAACGCGCCGGTCATTTGTCAGCAAGGCTGGCCCCGAAGTCCAGGCGGGCCTTGATCTCGACGCCATCGACATCGAAGCCCTGCCGCGTCTCGATGTAGACGCCGTCCTGGCCTTCGAGGTAGGCGT
>CAZTKA010000245.1:0-1675 GCA_964614015.1 uncultured Bordetella sp.
GACGCCGGCTTTCCGGTAACTGATTGGTTTCGTGTTCGTCATCCCCAAGGGAGTGAAGTCATCCGTACGCGGCGCGCCCGTGCATGATTTCCCGCGCGGCCGTCAACAGCCGCAGCTTGCGTGCTCATGCGCGATCGCCGGTGTTATGACACCAGCCTACCATGGGCGCACCGAATGCGAATCTCCGATTCACGGACTTCAGCGCGCTGCTTTTTCCGCCAGCATCCGCTTGATGGCGGCCGTCGCCTGCCGAATGCGGTGCGGGTTCTCGATCAGCGCGAAGCGCACGTGGCCTTCGCCGTATTCGCCAAAGCCGACCCCGGGCGAAACGGCGACCAGGGCTTTTTCCAGCAGCAGTTTCGAGAACTCCAGCGACCCCAGCGCGCGGTAGCGCTCCGGCAGCGGGGCCCACACGAACATCGTGCCCTTGGGCGCCTCCACCGGCCATCCCGCGCGCTTCAGCCCGTCGATCAGCACATCGCGGCGCTTCTTATACACGGCGCAAACCTTCTGCACTTCGGCCTCACACTCCCGCAGCGCGATGATGCTCGCGATCTGGATCGGCTGGAACACGCCGTAGTCCAGGTAACTCTTGATGCGCGCCAGCGCGTAAATCATCTTCGGGTTGCCCAGGCAGAAGCCGACGCGCCAGCCGGCCATGTTGTAACTCTTCGACATCGAGAAAACCTCGACGCCCACGTCCTTGGCGCCCTCCACTTGCAGAAAGCTCGGGGGCTTGTAGCCGTCGAAGGAAATATCCGCGTATGCGAAGTCGTGCAGCACCATCGTGCCGTGATGCGCGGCCAGCCGGACGATCTCCTTGAAAAAATCGATCGCGACGCATTGCGTGGTGGGGTTGTGTGGGAAGGAGATCAGAATCATCCGCGGCGGCTTGGCGGATTTCTTGTAGACGTCGTGCAGCCGCGTGAGGAACTCGGCTGGAGTCGGCATCGGCAGTGCGCAGCACTGGCCTTCGGCCATGATCACGCCCCACTGATGAATCGGATACGCCGGGTTCGGTGCGACGACGACATCGCCCGGCCCGATCACCGCGAACAGCAGGTGCGCGAGAGCGTCTTTGGCGCCGATGGTCACGATCGCTTCGGTTTCCGGATCGAGCGTCACGCCGTAGTTGGCCTGATAGCGCTTCACGATCTCCTGGCGCAGGTGCGGGATGCCCTTCGACAACGAGTAGCGGTGATTGCGCGGGTTGCGCGCGGCCTCCGCCAGCTTGCTCACCACCGCCCGCGGCGTCGGGCCGTCGGGATTTCCCATGCCGAGGTCGACCACGTCCAGCCGCGCCGCGCGGGCCTTGGCTTTCAATTCATTGATCACTGCGAAGACGTAGGGAGGCAGCTTCGCGACGCGGTAGAACTCCTGCTCGGTGGGCACTGGTTTCATTTTACTTCGCCAAGCGCGGCACGCCGCCTATGGGATGATGAAAGGTTGGTAGCCGCTCCGCTTCTTCCCATTTTTTTGATTGTTGCGGTCGACGTGTTGGGTCTGACGCTGATGATTCCGCTGCTTCCGTTCTACGCGGAGAGCATGGGGGCGAGCCCGGCCCAGGTCGGCTGGCTGATCGGGATTTACGCCGCCTGCCAACTGGTGTCCGGGCCGCTGCTGGGCCATATGTCGGACCGCATGGGCCGCAAGCCGCTGTTACTGGTCAGCCAGG
>CAZTKA010000246.1:0-1655 GCA_964614015.1 uncultured Bordetella sp.
GGCGGCGCGCCGTCCGCGAATTCGACAGCGTGCTGGTTCGGCGCAAGCTGGAGAGGACCGAGTTTGATGGAGCGGCTCCCGGCGCCTTCAACACGCAGAAACGTCTCCGCCGACGCGGGGCAGACGGCGCCGATGATGGCGACGTCCGTGCTGTTCACCAAGCGCAGCACCGGGCCTTTGGCTGGCCGGATGTCCGCGTTTGTCAGACGGATGCCGCTGGCCCAACTGCACACCGCCCCGCGGCCGGCCGTGAGCGTCACGTTCTCGAAGCTCAGGTCGCGAATCAGGTTCTCCGGCAGGCCGGTGACTTCAATCGCCGTGTTTGCCTGGCGGCAGGCGATGTTGCGGAAATGGAAGCCACGGAGCGCCGGCTGCGCCTTCGTGGCGGGGTCAATCACCGAGCGGTCGCCGTAACGAAGCGTGATCTCGACCGCCTGCTTCAGGATCTTCCCCATGCGAATGTCCTGGAACCACAAGTTCTCGATGAACCCGCCGCGCCCCGGCAGCGACTTGATGCGCACGCCGCGGTCGGTGCCGTCGAACTCGCAATCGTGGACGAAGACGTTGCGGATGCCGGCCGACATCTCGCTGCCCAGCACGACGCCGCCGTGGCCGCGCTGGGTCCGGCAGCGACGGATGAGGATGTTCTCGCAAGGCCGGGCCACGCTCCAACCGTCCTGGTCGCGTCCGGCTTTCAGACAGATGCAATCGTCGCCCGTGTCGAGCAGGCAATCCTCGATGAGCACATTCTTGCAGGAATCGGGGTCTATGCCGTCGTTGTTCGGCCCCTTGGCGATGACGCTGACCTTGCGCACGATGACGTTCTCGCATGTGACCGGATGAATGTTCCACGAAGGCCCATCGCGCAGCGTGAAGCCTTCGAGCAGCACGTTGCGGCAATCAATCGTCTGGATGAACGGCGGGCGCACGCCGTCCTGTTCGGTGCCGAACACGCGCTGCCCGACCGGCACGCCCTTCGCGCCGGCCTCGAACAACCGTTTCATGCCCGGCTGCTTGTTCTTCCAGTCCCACCACGCATCGCCCTGGCCGTTCAACGTGCCCGGCCCGGTGACGGCGACATCGGTGCAGTCGCGGGCGTAGATCAGCGGCGAATAGTTGAAGCAGCGCACGCCGCCGCGCTGCATATAGACCACCGGCAGATAATCGCTGTAGTTCCTGCTGAACCGCAGTTCCGCGCCCTCGGCCACTTGCAACTCCACCTTGCTGCGCAAATGCACAGGCCCGGTCAGCCACACGCCCGCCGGCACAAGCACGCGTCCACCGCCAGCCTTCGCACAAGCCGCAATCGCCGCCGCGATGGCTTGTGTGTTCAGCTTCTCTCCACCCGCCACAGCACCGTGCTCGCGGATATCGAAGGTCCGTGCAAGAAAGACCGGAGCGACGGGCACTGTCATGGGGAACGGGAGCCGCGGCTCCGGCGATTCGGCAGCCCACGCGACTTGACCGAACGCGGCGACGGATAACACCGCAGCAGAGGTTCTCAAGAACCCACGGCGTGAGGCGGCACCCCACAAGGAGCGGCGGTTTGTAACCGCCGCCGTGACTGGGGCGCTTTCAAAGCGCCCCTCCTTGGTCGCTTTGCTATGTTTTTGGAACATCATGTGTGTGTCAGACAAAGTTCGGCAGAATCTCCA
>CAZTKA010000247.1:0-1516 GCA_964614015.1 uncultured Bordetella sp.
AAAAGGCACGCCTGTGCGCGGAGTTTCCGCCTGGCGCCCTTCGGCTTGGGCAGCCCGTGGACCGCCAGCGGCTGCATCTTACCCCGCGTTTCCAAATACTTGCGGGCGCCCTCGATGGTGAACCGCTTTTCGTAGAGCAGCGTCTTGATTTCCAACACCAGCTCCACATCTTTCCGGCGATACAGACGATGTCCGGTTCCGGATTTCTTGGGCCCCAGGGCTGGAAATTCCGTTTCCCAGAAGCGCACCACATACGGCTTGATGCCGGCGAGCTTGGCCACCTCGCCGATGCGGAAATAAAGTTTGTCCGGGATTTCCGGGGGCGCGCCCGTCAACACGTCGACGGCCATCCGTGCGTCGCTCATAAGATTCGCTTGCCTATAAAGGTACCCTAATTCTAATGTTCCCGCTAGCCGGAATCCATCCCGTGCGCGAAGCGTTGCGCGCCGGGCGTCCGCTCGATCATGTTCTGATCGCGAAAGGGACCGGCGGGCCGCGCATTCAGGAGTTGATCGAGCTATGCCGCGCGCGCCGCATCCCGGTGCGCTTCGAGCCGCGCGAGCGCTTGAATCGCGCCGCGCAGTCGGCCGCGCATCAGGGTGTGGTTGCATTCGGCGCGGCCGGGCGATACGCCTCACTTGAGGAAACGGCGGCGGGCGGCGGCCTGCATGTGATTCTGGATGGCGTCGAGGATCCGCACAACTTGGGAGCGATCATCCGCACGGCCCACGCCGCCGGAGCCGCCGCCGTCGTGATTCCGGAACGCCGTGCAGCGCCGCTGACCGACACCGTCGCCCGGTCCGCGGCTGGCGCGTTGGCCTACCTGCCTGTGGTCCGCGTCGCGAACGTCAATCGAGCGCTCGAACAATTGAAGAAGCGCGGCTACTGGATCTACGGCTTGGATGAACACGGCACCGAAGACTACGACCGCATCGAGTACACGGCGCCTACGGCGTTCGTGCTCGGCGCCGAAGGCAAGGGCTTGCATCAGATGACCGCCAGGCACTGCGATTTCCTGGTGTCGATCCCGATGGTCGGCGCGGCAGAGGGCCAGGGAGTCGCATCGCTCAACGTGAGCGTCGCGGCCGGTGTTGTCCTCTTCGAGTGGCGGCGGCGCCAAGCGCACTGACTACCGCCGCGTAAGGTGTTCCGCCTAGCCTGGCCCTACAGAAGTATCTCGGGCGTGCCGATGAATCTGGAGAGGCGGAACAACCGAGGCAGACTCGCATGCAAAAGAAGAACTTGGTGACTTTGTTGGGGATCGCGCTGGTAGTGGCGCTGGTGGCAACGGGCGTCTTTTACGGCCTGTTTGTTTCAAACCTGAAGAGCAACGCGCCGGAGCGAACTTTAGTGGTCGCCGCCAAGCCCCTCGAAGCCGGCACGGTTCTATCGGCCGCTGATGTGAAGACCATCCAATGGCCCGCGGCGAATATCCCCAAAGGCGCCTTCGAAAAACCGGAGCAGGTGAAGGGCAAGACGCTGTTCGACGCCGTGGGCGAAGCTGAACCGCTTTTTG